>NZ_JBHZPZ010000008.1:0-167277 GCF_042787345.1 Flavobacterium xylosi
CCCGTGCGCCGGTCTCTAATTCCGAAGAACTATACCCCTCGACTTGCATGTGTTAAGCCTGCCGCTAGCGTTCATCCTGAGCCAGGATCAAACTCTTCATCGTATATTGTTGAGTCCAGATAAATCTGGTCTCTTTGTTTATTTGACTGAAGTCTCTAGTGGTTTTTTCAAATCTTTCAATTCTATTACTCTTATTCTTTTGTTCCGATTTTCATCGGAACGGCTGTCAATTCAATATGTCTAGGAACGTGTTCTTCTTGTTTTATACTGAATTTATTTCAGTTTCTTACTTTGATTTACACTACTTAAAGTGTTTCTCAAAGCGGGTGCAAAAGTGCAACTTCTTTTCTTATCTCGCAAGTGTTTTTAAAAGTTTTTTTGAAAATTTTCGTTTCCTTTTTCTTTACTTAAAAAGCCGATTTCTCAACCTTTACACCCACTCAATCTTTCTATGAACTTGCTTCCTTTCGGGTCGGCAAAGATAATTACTTCTTTTATTTCTCGCAAATCTTTTTTCTAAAACTTTCGCTTTAATTTTGATTCGATTTCCAGTAAAATAAGTAAGAACGTCTGCGCCATTGCGGGTGCAAAACTACACCCTTTATACCGTTATTCAAGCTTTTTAATCCCTTTTTTTTGATCTTTTCTTAACTTAAACTTTAACTCGCTGGAAACGTGAATTTTGAAAGTAAAGTTTTTTCCTCTCCCCTCCCGACGTTTCGGGACTCTCCGAAGGAGAGGGTGACTCAACGGGCATAAATTCTGCATATCATTATATAATCGGAAAGAAATAGCATTCTTAAGCAGATGCTTCTTACCTATATATAAGGTAAGAAATAAATACTATTGAAGGAAATTTTATCTTTGGCTAAATCACAAAGTCGATGAAACGTTTCCCGCGTTAGGGATAGCAGCGGAAAGCCCACAGTAAAGTGGAGTGAAACGCAACTTGACGAGGACTTGCAGCGAATAGCCCGACCCTTTATACAAAAGAGGCTATCACCTTAATCGATAATAGCCTCTTTTTTATAAAGGGAAACGCCCAAATAAAAATCTAGTCGAAACGAATGGCTTTTACCGGAGATATTTTGGTTATTATATAGGAAGGAATTAACAACACTACAAAACAAACGGTGACCGTGAGCAAATTCAATAACAGTATGTAACCCCAATTAAGGTATACTGGAGCTTGGTTGACATAGTAATTTTCGGGATTGAGTTTGATTATTCCAAAATGTTGCTGGATCAACAACAAAGATATCCCAATTAAATTCCCCCAAAACAATCCTCTTACTATAAGGTAAAAGGCATTGTAGAGAAATATTTTTCTAACCGACCAATTATTAGCTCCTAATGCTTTTAATATTCCTATCATCTGGGTTCGCTCGAGAATAAGAACTAATAACGCAACTACCATATTGATTGTTGCCACCAATATCATAACGCCTAATATGATTATAATATTGAAATCGAATAATTGAAGCCACTCAAATATGTAGCTGTATTTATCGATTATGGTTTTTGTATCAAGCGTTGATGCCGTTTGCTCATAGACCTGCTCGCCAGTTGTTTTTATATTGTTAAAATTATTTACGAAAACTTCGAATGCTCCTACTTCATTTGGACTCCATTTATTAATGCGTTGCAGGTGTCTAATATCCCCTATTACATAATTAGCATCGAATTCCTGGAAACCAGAGTTAAAAATTCCCGTGATTTTGAATCTGCGGATGTTGGGTGATTTATTTTGGGTTTCTTTTATGAAGAATGTATTAAAGGAATCGCCAACTTTCAAATTGAGTCTATTCGCCAAAAATTGAGAAATCAGCACCTCTTCATTTAAGCTTTTAGAAAAATCTGGCAGTTTACCCGAAACCAGATATTCTTTAATGTTATTCCATTGGTAATCTTTTCCAACTCCTTTTAGAATGATTCCTTCAAAAGCTGTTTCGGTTCTTATAATTCCGGCTTTTGTCGCGATAGCCTGAATGTGACTTATTCCTGGAACGGAAGTGAACTTTGGGTAAAAGTCCTGTTTCTTGGAAATAGGCACCAGCGTAACTTCGGACTGATTGTTATCGTAATTCGAGATAATAATATGCCCATTGAAAGCAGAAACCTTTTCCCTGATTTTTTGTTGCAAGCCAATTCCCGTTGCTACAGAAACAATCATCATGATCATACCAATAGCAATTGCCGAAATTGCAATTTTTATAATTGGCGCAGATATGCTACTTTTATAATCTTTAGCGGTGATGAGCCTTTTGGCTATGAAATATTCTAAATTCAAGTTGATTCAATTTCTATTTTGGATTTGCTAAGCCAGTTTGCGTCGCTTGCGCCAAAAATACAGCTAAAACACGAATTACACTAATAGACATTAATTTTATTATGATTTATCACATGACTCCATTTATAAAAAATACATTTTCTCTTTTACTTTTATTTACCGCCCTAATGTCTTGCACGGTCAAAAAAACGCAAGCGGAGGAAATAGAAAACGAAAGTTTAATAAAAACAACAACTGTTTCCAAGAATGATATTAAAACTGGTGCCGATAATTATACGGCTTATCTTCCTTTATTAAAAAATAAAAAAATTGGAATTGTAACGAATCAAACCGGAATCCTATCTGACAAAACTCATTTGGTCGATTTTCTATTAGGAAAAAATATTGCAATCAAAACCATTTTTGCTCCCGAACATGGTTTTCGTGGAACTGCGGATGCCGGTGAACATATTGTTGACGGAAAAGATCCTAAAACAGGATTGCCAATTATTTCGCTTTATGGTGATAATAAAAAACCTAAACCAGAAGAACTAGCCGGAATTGACATTCTGGTTTTTGACTTACAAGATGTAGGCGCTCGATTTTATACCTATATTTCCTCCTTACATTATATTATGGAGGCTTGTGCCGAAAATAACATTATGCTATTGATTCTTGACAGACCTAATCCCAATATAACTATTATTGACGGACCAGTCCTTGAAAAAGAGTTTACCAGTTTTGTGGGTATGCACCCAATTCCTTTACTTCACGGAATGACAATTGGTGAATATGCGCAAATGATTAATGGAGAAAAATGGCTCAAGAATGGAATTCAATGTAAATTAACCGTTATTCCGTGTCTAAATTACAACAGAAAAATGGATTACAGTTTGCCAATTAAACCTTCCCCAAATCTTCCGAATGATCAAGCCGTGAATTTATATGCAAGTTTATGCCTTTTTGAAGGCACGAATGTAAGTGTGGGTCGCGGTACTGAGAAGCAATTTCAAATTTATGGCTCTCCTTATTTACCAAAAAGCGATTTCAGTTTTACTCCGAAACCAAACTTAGGAGCCCAAAATCCAGTTTATAATGGCATTAAATGTTATGGGGAAGATTTGTCAACATATCCAAGAGTACATCAACTGGAATTGAAATGGCTCATCAAAGCTTATCAGAGTACAAATGACAAATCGAAATTTTTTAATTCCTTTTTTACAAAATTAGCCGGAACTAAAAAATTGCAGCAGCAAATAGAAAGTGGGATCTCAGAAAAGGAAATCAGAGAAAGCTGGAAAGAGGGATTGAGACAGTTTAAAAAAATACGAATTAAGTATTTGATATATTAGTCCGCTACCCTCCCGAAGCCTGGGGAGTCCTCAAAGGAGAGGGAGACGAGATCGAATTTCTTTTGTTTATTTTGATGAAAATCTTTTTTAAAGAGGTAACTTCTTTTTCATTTCCTCCACAATATTAAAAGCTGCAGGGCAAATGGCAACGTTCTTCAACGTTAGATCTGTAATTTGTTGAAATTTCTTTCTATCAGTATGCGGGAATTCTCTGCACGCTTTTGGACGAACATCATAAATCATACAAGCATTTTCATTATCAAGAAAAGTACAAGGCACACTTTGCAAAACATAATCCCTATCTTCATCAATTTGTAGATATTGCTCGATAAATTGTTGGGGTTTCTGTCTGAGATATTTTGAAACACGTTCAATATCGGCATCAGTAAATAAAGGTCCAGTTGTTTTGCAACAATTGGCACATTTTAAACAATCCGTTTTTTTGAATTCAGCATCATGTAAATCCTGCATTACATAATCTAAATTCTTTGGCGTCTTCTTTTTCAGCTTATCGAAATACTTTTTGTTTTCGATATGCTTATCTTTGGCTTCTTTTGGAAGATTGTTTAAAATAGTATTCATTCGTAGATTTGTCTATTCGGTTATTCGATAAAACATTTTGCGAAATTACTTAAAACAAATCAACAAATAACTAAATTAACATACCAACTCTAATGAAAGACCTTTTCGGCAAAGCCATACTTGATTATCAAACTAATAATGCTCCCGAAGATTTAATTACGGAGACTACCATTTCTGAAGAAGACGAAATGTCGGTTGCCTATTTATTTCGATTGTACGATGAAATGCCCCAAATGGAACAAAAAGCGTTACAACTCGCCAAAGGTAAAATCCTAGATGTAGGTTGTGGTGCAGGTAGTCATAGTTTGTCTTTACAAAACGAACGGAATTTAAACGTTACTTCAATTGATATTTCTGCAAATGCAATCCAAGCATGCACACTTCGTGGATTGAAGAATGCAAAAGTTCAGGATGTAATGGCATTAGAAAACGAGAAATACGACACCATATTACTTTTAATGAACGGGGCCGGTATGTGTGGAAAATTAAAAAATATTCCAAATTTTCTTTTAAAATTAAAATCATTACTTAATCCAGGCGGGCAAGTTCTGTTGGACAGTTCTGATATCATATATATGTTTGATGATGATGAAGACGGTGGAAAATGGATTCCTTCAAAGAAAGACTATTATGGCGAAATTGTTTTTAATATCTCCTACAAAGGCGAGAAAGAAAAACCATTCGACTGGATGTTCATTGATTATAATACGTTGCAAAATGCAGCTTTAGATAATGGATTTCAATGTGAATTGATTCTGGAAGGTGAGCATTACGATTATTTGGCGAAACTTTCGATTTAAATAAAGATAAAAGAACTGCCAATAAAGACAAATAAAATTATGGAAGATTCCGTACTAGAGAAATTACGCTATCCTATTGGGAAGTTTATTGCACCCGAATTATACTCAAATAACTATCTGTCTGAAAAAATAGCTGAGATTTCTTCTTTTCCAGAACGACTAAAAAAAGAAGTAATTTATTTAACCGATTATCAACTCGACACTCCGTATCGGCAAGATGGCTGGACGATTCGTCAAG
This sequence comes from Flavobacterium xylosi, assembly GCF_042787345.1. Classification (NCBI taxonomy): domain Bacteria; kingdom Pseudomonadati; phylum Bacteroidota; class Flavobacteriia; order Flavobacteriales; family Flavobacteriaceae; genus Flavobacterium; species Flavobacterium xylosi. The sequence goes on from NZ_JBHZPZ010000008.1 coordinate 5,242, forward strand.
TGATTCATCATTGCGCCGATAGTCACATGAATTGTTTCATTAGAATCAAATGGACTTTAACAGAAGATAAACCCGTAATAAAATTCTATCATGAAGACCGATGGGCAGAAATGCATGATAATATAACGATGCGTATTCAACCCACATTATCTTTTCTAGAAGGATTACATTATAGATTAGCCTATTTAATGAAAAGCTTAAATGTAGCAGATTTAGAAAAAACCTTTATTCATCCGGAACATAACAACGAATTTAAAATTAAGGAAATAATTGGGAATTATGCTTGGCATGGAAACCACCACTTAGCTCACATTACTGAATTGAAAAAGAAAAAAGGTTGGTAGTTGAGTAAGACTATTAATTTTCTCGTTTATAAAAATACCCCAAATTATTATTACAGTTTGGGGTATTTGCTTATTAAGGAATATTTAAATATTTATGTGTTTGTAAGGATACGCGCCATTTAGGATTGTTCATTACATAATCCACTATTAAAGGAGTCATCTCTTCTTTTTTGCTCCATTCGGGCTGAAGGAATAAAATAGCATTTGGATTCACTTTTTCTGCTTGTTCTTCGGCAAAAATAAAATCATGCTTATTGTAAATAATTACTTTCAGCTCGTGTGCATTATTATAAACCGTTTCCGTAGGCAATTTATTTTTCTTTGGCGAAAGACAAATCCAATCCCAGCTTCCTGAAAGCGGATATGCTCCTGAGGTTTCAATATGTACTTTTAAGTTTTCATCTTTTAATCTTTGAGTAAGCAAAGTCATGTCCCACATTAAAGGTTCCCCTCCAGTAACGACAACAGTATCTGCATATTTATTCGCATTGGCAACTATTAAATCAATACTTGTTGGGGGGTGCAATTCAGCATTCCAGCTTTCCTTAACATCACACCAATGACAACCCACATCACATCCACCAATTCTAATAAAGTACGCTGCAGTACCGGTATGAAATCCTTCCCCCTGAATGGTATAAAATTCTTCCATCAACGGAAGCATTGCGCCTTTATTAACTTCTAATTGTATTTCTTTTGATAACATTATTTTATTTTAAAGTGCAAAGATAGTTAATTTGAGAGGGAGTTAATTTGATATTTAGAAAATGCTTGCTGAAAATCACTAATAATAACTTCTAGCCCCGATAGAAGCGGCATCCTTTTTTAAGGGCATTTTTTTGACCTTAAAAAAGATAGAGCGAATAGCGGGCCCAATCCCAGCGAGTTAATCCTAGAGTTTATGCTCAAAAAAAAACCGACAGTTCTTTTGAAACTATCGGTTTTATAAATGTTGAAATATTTAAAATTATTTCAAAGTTTTCAATGCGTCTAAAGCATATTGATTAGCAGGATCAATAGCAAGAGTTTTATTTAAATATTCTTTTGCTTTTACTTTATCCGTTTTAGAATAGATTACGGCAATATTATTATAGGCTTCTATAAATTTAGTTTTCACTGCTGGTTTAGCTACTTCTTCAGCTCCTTTTTGTGTTGTTTTATCTATATAATCCTGGTATGCTTTAACCATTACTACATCATTTTCAAGCAATCTATTTGTTCTTGCTCTATATAAATACGCTTCTTGATAGTCAGGAGATGCAGCTATTACGTTAGCAAAAGCAGCATCGGCTTTTTGTAAGGAAATAGGATCTGCTTTTACGTCTTTTCTGTTGTTATCATAATATAACGATAAGCCATAATAAACATTATCATCTAAATAATTTCTAGAATCTTTATTAGAAGAGCTAAGTTCGAAAATCGCAGCGGCTTCCTTGAATAATTTTTGAGCAAAGAATTTTTTACCTGATTCCCCTAATTCTTCTACTGCTATAGGCAAAAGTTCAATTCCTTTTTTGATGATAGCCATTCCTTCCTTAAAAGCAGTTGGATCTACAGATAAACCATCAGCGCTAGTTCCTTTTTTAATTTTTACCAAACCTAAAGTAGTATAATCTTTAGCAATAATTTTGTTTGCTGGATTTGAGATAAAACTTTCTAACGATGTCTTTGCTACATCAAGATTCCCATTTTCGTATGCTGCATATCCTAAATATCTTAAAATCCTTGGGTTAACATTATCCAATTCTTTCATTTTATTAGCTTCTATCTCAAGTGCTTTGTAATCGCCCACAAGAACAAGAAAATCAGCATGACGCATACGAGAAGCAATAGAATAATCTGTTAAACTCATGTATTTATCATAAAAACTAATGGCAGATTTCATACTCTCCACAGATCTTGAAGGTTTGTTTCTGGCAATATTATAATAGGTTTCAGCAAGCTCTCTGTAAACAGGTCCATAACTTGGATTTATAGCAATTACTTCGTTAAATGCTTTGATTGCTTCATCATACGATTTAGCTCCTTTAAGCAAAACACCCAATTGCATTTTAGCTCTTGTCAAAGTAGGATCTGACTGAAAAGCATTACGGTACGAAGCATAAGCTTCATTTTGGTTCTTGTCACCAAAATAAGCATCTCCAAGTGCAAGTTGAACTTGCGCATCTGATGGGTTATTTATTTTAGCACGATTCAAAATTGCAATGGCGCTTTTAAAATCTGGCTTTGCAGCATTCATATAAGCTCTACCTACATATACTAATTCCTCAACATCTTTTTTGTTAATTCCTTTTGTCCCTAAACCAAAATTAGCTTGAGCAGCAGCAGCATTATTATTATCTAAATCAATTTGCCCTAAACCAATATAATTTAGTTTTCCATTATCACTTCCTATTAATCCTTTTTGAAAATAGATTTTTGCAGAATCAGTAACGCTTTGATTAAGATAGATATTTCCTAGAAGAAATGACGCTCTTCCATTACTTGGTTTTGCCTGAATAATCGATTTCAACATCGATTTTGCGCTTTCAAATTGCTCTGCATCGATAGCTTTTTTTGCTTGATTAATATCTTGTGCTTGACTCGCAAAAGCTGAAGCCAACAATGCAACACTAAAAGTTGTTAATTTATTCATTTTTATTGTGTTTTATTTTTTGTTATTTTTTGTTATTGTAAATTTCCTAGTAGGAATACGTACAGGTAACAATCCAGATTTTAAAATTATTCTTTGTCCGACATCTCCACCAACGAATGAAGCAAACCCCATTCCTAAGCCAGAATATCCCTGACAATTTATTATATACAAATCACGTGCCAAAGGGTATTTTCTTTCTGCTATATTGTTTTGTGAAGGTAAAAAGTAATCATTCCCCGTTAGTCCTTTTACACTTAAAGTATTTACATTATCAACATACTTTTGCATTTCCGGCATAGGTTGCGAAAGCCAATTGACACCAACAACCCCAATCATGCCATCATTTTCTGATACATGTTTTATAACTTCAACATTGGTTTTGAACGAAAAAACACCCTTTTCAGGAATGGTTTTTAAATTCGCCAGAGAATTCATATAACGCACTGTACTTGAATTTGGGTTGTCAAAGACTAATCCTTTAATGTATCTAACTGGTTTTCCTTGCATAAAACTAATAACGTCTTCCAAAGCTATAAGAGTGTCTTTACTATTTTTATTAGAAATAAAAGCCACTGCGTCTGTAGCAAAAGGAGTAATTTTAGGATTAATTTTTCTTTGTTCAAAAATCTTCAGTTCATCAGGTGTCAGATTTCTGGATAAAACCGCAATAGCCCCTTTTTCTTTAAACAAAGAATTAACAGTTTCAGATTCTGATTTTGAGATCAGCTGTATTTTTGCTTCATAGTTATTTTCAAAAACGGCTACCTGATCTTCAATAATAGGCGCTAAGGTTTCATCAACAAAAATAGAGGTTGAACCTTTCAAAATGGTTTCTTCTTTCTTTGAACTATTCGTTTGATTACAACCGATAAACAATATACCTACTGAGAAAAAAATAAAATACAGAAGTTTAGCGAAGTTTTTCATAATCTAGTCATTATTATCATTAATAATCCGAAGGAATCTAAATGAAGCATACACGATAAGTAAAACCCCAAAAGCAAATCTGTAAGTCGGTTCCATTGCTAAAGGGAAATTCTTCATAAAGATAATGAATAAACCTAAAACAAGATAAACTAGAAAAAACAAAATTCCTAAAACAAGAAGAAATCGCTCTCTAAGCGATTTCTTCTTAATATTATTTACTATGTTATTTAACATTATTCTGCAGATTGAATAGTAATAGGAAGAGAATAAAGTACTCTAACTGGTTTACCATTTTGCACTCCAGGAGTCCATCTAGGAGATTTTTTCAAAACGCGTATCGCTTCTTTTCCTGTTCCGTAACCAATATCTCTAATTACTTTGATATCTGTTAATGAACCATCTTTTTCTACTACAAATGTAACATACACTTTACCCTTAAGACCCTCTTCTTCAGGAGTTTGATAATTTTTACCTACATAAGAGTAAAATTTGTCCATACCACCTGGAAATTCCGGTTTTACCTCGATACCCGCTGTATTATAAATTTGATTATCCTCTTCTACAACTGCTGCAGGACCTGTACCAACTGGTTCAACAGTTAATACTGCATCTGGATCACCTTTTATAGTTTCAGCACCTAATTTCTTATCTTTTATCTCGACAGTTTTAGGCGGTTCTTCTGTAACTTCTTCAGCCTTTGCAACCACTGGTTTCACAAATTTAACTTGGTCTACTTTTGGCGGTGGTGGTGGTGGTGGTGGAATATCTTTTTTAATTTCTTCTTTAGGTGGTAACTTTATACTAACAATTTTAGTATCTAAAGTTTCATCAGCTTCCGAAGAATCCGGCAATAAACTTAAAATAAGTGGCGCACCTACTGCAAAAGCAAAAACAATTGCACCAATGAAAAGAGCTTTTATAGTAGTCTTAGTATTTGACTTTCTTAGCTCATAAGCACCATAAGCTTTGTTACGTCCCTCGAATACAATATCAAGCCATTGGTTTGTGAATATATCTAATTTCATTTTTCTTAATTATTAGGTTATAGAGCAATAAGAAAATCTTATTTACCTTCTAACAATTTTAGTTCCTCTGGAGAAAAATCATTTACAATTGCATTAGAAGGTACTCCAACAATCGCCATCTCATCAAGTATGTCTACTAGATTACGATAATTTGATTTTTTACTTGGTTTGATAATTACTATTAAACCTTTGTCTTTATTTCCAGTGTATTCTACTACTGATTTTTTTCTTTTCAATAATTCTTTACGAATACCTTCTTTTCCATATGAAATATCTTTAGGGCCAGCAATCGGTGTTGCTAATAAACCCATATAGTATACCATTTTGTTATTATCCCCTAATAAAACTGTCAATGTACGGTTTTCATCAACTTTGATAGGCTTTTCATTAGGATCATCTTGTTTATCTGGCAACCCCAAAGGCATCGATTGAGGTTTAGACAACGTGGTAGTAAGCATAAAGAACGTGATTAATAAGAACGCTAAATCCACCATCGCAGTTAAATCAACTTTTGAGTTGGATTTTTTACTTCTTACTTTTCCACCTTTTTTGCCTCCACCGTCGCCGGTATTTAATTCAGCCATTTTAGTGTGTTTTTTTAGTTATTTATCTTTTGCTCTCAAACCAGTAACCAGATTGAAGCTATTGATTTTTTGGTCTTGTAATATATCCATTACTTGCTTGATTGCAGGATACTCTTCTTTTGCGTCCCCTTTTATGGCAAGCTGCAATTCTTTGTCATTAACCTCAATATTTGCAATACGAGAATTGTATATCCATTCTTTCAATTGATTATCCAATGAATCTTTAGGCACACCTGGCTGTAAACCTGGCTTACTTCTATCCGCAGTCTTCATAGCAATCAATTGCTTTAGATTTGTAATTGGAACTCCAATACCTTCCATTAAAGCAAATTTCGCAGATTCTTCTTCCGTAAATGCAACACCGTATTTTTGACCCATTAACTCAAGTGCCTTTTTTCTAACTTCTCTTCCTTTTAAGTCAAAAAATACTTTTCCTTTTCCAACAGTTATAGTAGCCAAATTATCTTCGGGCAACTTTGATTGAACTGTTGATGCAGGCGTATCTACTGGCAATGCTTCCGGTATCTTAGCTGTTGCTGTCATTACAAAGAAAGACAACAAAAGAAAAGCTACATCACACATGGCGGTCATATCAGTAGACCCTGCTTTTTTTTGCATTTTTATAGCCATTAATATATTTTTTTAATATTTATAAGAAAACAGGATCTACTTAAAAGATCCTTATTTTCCGTATAAATAAAATTATTAATTATTTCTTGAACTTCTGTAGTGTCTGTAAGTATTTACAATTGTATTACCAGCCTCATCGATAGAATAAGTCAAAGTATCAATTTTAGAAGTAAAAAAGTTGTAAGCAATAATTGCTAAAGCTGAAGTAGCAATACCTGTTGCCGTGTTAATCAATGCTTCAGAAATACCATTTGCAAGCGCAGCTTGATCTGGAGTTCCAGCAGCAGATAAAGCACTAAACGCTTTAATCATACCAGTAACCGTTCCTAACAAACCTGCAAGTGTTCCTAATGAAACCATAGTTGAAAGAATTGTCATATGCTTCTCTAACATTGGCATTTCAAGTGAAGTAACCTCTTCTATTTCTTTATGAATAGTTTCTGCAGCAGTTTCGCTATCTAAACCTTCATTTTTAACTTCTTGGTATTTTAATAAAGCTGATTTTATTGGATTTGCAACAGAACCTTGTTGTTTATCACATGCAGCAATCGCTCCTTCAATGTTGCCTTCTTTAATATCTCTTTGTACATTTTTCATAAACGCATCTAAGTTTCCTTTACCAGCCGCTTTTGAGATTACAGCATATCTTTCAAATGAGAATACAACAACCATTAAAAGACATCCTAACAAAATTGGCACAATAGGTCCTCCTTTGTAAACCATTGCTAACATATTCCCTGGTAATGGATGACCAGTATTAACTCCACCTTCAAAATTTGCGCCATTACCCATTATGAAATTCCAAATTAACCATCCAACAAAAATACATGCAACAATAATGATTCCTGAAATCATTCCTCCTCCTTTTGCACTGCTTTCTTTTTTAACGTTTGCCATTTTTTTTAATTTTAATAGTTTTAAATAATAATCTTTAGTTATAATAAACTTGTAGTGGAGCAAATTTATATTTTTAGTTTAAATAAAAAAACTTTTTTTTATTTAATTGTAATTAATTTTATTTCAATAAACACCCTGCTTTGCATTAGTTTACATTTATATCAAAATATCTAGTAATTTTAAACATTTAACTTAAATATACACGCTATATTAAGAAATATAATAACAATATGTCAATATACCATCCGAAGACAAATAAAATGTTTTTTTTAACAATTCTTAACAAAAAAGCAATAAAATAGTTGAAAATACTAAAAACAACATCAATTTAAAAAAAAACAATAACTTGCATTTAATTTTAATTTAAAAATATCATGAACAGGAAAGAGGCTTTTATAAAAAACATTAATGAAGGTCACGATTATAAAGGAGAAAGCATCATTCTGGGTGGAGCTATACTCGATGGCGAGGCTTTGGCTGATGCTCCTGTCAAAATACCTTTAAAGACATTAAATCGTCATGGATTGATTGCGGGCGCCACCGGGACCGGAAAAACTAAAACCATTCAAGTCCTTTCGGAACAATTATCATTTTTGGGAATTCCAGTGTTAATGATGGACATAAAAGGAGATTTTAGTGGCATTGCAAAAGAAGGAGAAGAAAAACCTTTTATAACCGAACGTCATGCCAAAATAAATATCCCTTATACTGTATCCAGCTTTCCTGTTGAACTATTAACAATCTCAGAACAAAATGGTGTTCGTCTTCGTGCCACTGTTTCAGAATTTGGACCTGTTTTATTTTCCCGGATATTAAATTTAAATGATACACAAGCAGGGGTAGTTTCTGTAATTTTCAAATATTGTGACGACCATAAAATGGCCTTACTGGATTTAAAAGACATCAAAAAAGTAATCAATTATATCACCGAAGAAGGAAAGGACGAAATTGAGGAAAACTATGGCAAAATATCCACTTCTACTACTGGCACTATTCTTAGAAAAATAATTGAACTCGAACAACAAGGAGCAGAACTATTTTTTGGGGAAATGTCTTTTGACATTGAAGATTTAATGCGCATTGATGAAAACGGAAAAGGATATGTCAATATTATCCGCTTGACGGACATTCAAGACAAGCCCAAATTATTCTCCACATTCATGTTGAGTTTATTGGCTGAAATCTACCAGCAAATGCCTGAAAAAGGGGACATGGACCAGCCTGAATTAGTTATTTTTATTGACGAAGCCCATTTGATTTTCAATGAAGCCAGTAAAACATTATTGGATCAGATAGAAACCATTGTTAAACTAATTCGTTCTAAAGGAATTGGAGTCTATTTTATAACTCAAAATCCTATGGATATTCCCAGCGGCATTTTAGCACAATTAGGTTTAAAAATACAACATGCTTTGAGGGCTTTTACCGCAAATGACAGAGACGCAATCAAAAAAACAGCCGATAATTACCCTACTTCAGAATATTACAAAACCGATGAAGTCCTGACCAGTTTGGGAATTGGGGAAGCATTAGTTACGGCATTGAATGAAAAAGGAATTCCAACACCACTTGTAGCTACGATGATGAGAGCCCCAATGAGCCGGATGGATGTTTTAACTGAAAGCGAAATTCAGGAAATCAACAACAAATCAAAACTGGTAAAAAAATACAGCGAACTTATTGACCGAGAAAGTGCCTACGAAATGCTTAACAAAAAAATAGCAGTAGCTCAGCAAGAAGTCTCAGAGCAAGAAGAAGAAAAAGCAGAAGACAAAGGACCTACTACTGCTGATGTTGTAGGGAAATCAGTTCTTAAAGTATTGACAAGTGCTACTTTTATAAGAGGCGCTTTTGGTGTTTTGTCCAAAATGTTTAAAAAGTAATCGTATAATGAAAAAATATTTTATCCAAAAAACCCCTTTTGTAGTTCCAACAACTGATGGTAAATTAATAGAAGAGCATCACGGAATTGCAACCACAAATAATCCCGAAATATCAATTGCACACATGATTGCTCCGCCAAAATGGAGCGAACCCTTTCAAACGCCTGAATTTGAAGAATACACTTATATAATAAAAGGCAAGAAACAATTTAACATTGAAGGGGAAATCGTCATTCTTGAAACGGGCCAGTCCATAAAAATCGAGAAAAATACCAAAGTTCAATATTCCAATCCTTTTGACGAACCCTGTGAATATATTGCCATTTGCAAACCGGCTTTCGATTTTACAAAAGTTCACCGCGAGGAGGATTAACAGCAGCAATTCAATTTTATTACTTTGATGATTGAATTTGGATTGTTATTTTTTATTCCAAAAGAGATAAAATCCTATTTTCTACTTCTTTACTCTCCCAGATATTTTCTATGTTTTCCATTCTCAAAACTTCTTCCATAATGGCATTTTGATAATCGCCAATTGCCAAAGCCTCAGCATACGGACGATCACTAAATGTAACCCGACTGTAAAGCGGAATCCATTTATCAGGATGTTTGTCAGAAAAATGTTTTTCTATTTTCTTTTGCAACAGGAATTTCTCGTCGGCGGTTTTAGAACTCATTTCCAAAAAATTGCGATACGAAAGTTCCGCAATCGCATCAGCATTGGGTTTACGGGATTTTTCATATTCTGAGAAAATCATTTTCCAATCGTCGCCATACTTTTCAATCATTTCATAAAGTACCGAAATATCTTCAAAACCGGCATTCATACCTTGTCCGTAAAAAGGGACAATAGCATGACAAGCATCGCCAATTAGCGCCACTTTATCATCATAAGTCCATGGATAGCATTTCATGGTTACCAATGTACTAGTTGGATTTTTGAAGAAATCTTCAGTCAATTTTGGGATTACATCAATCGTATCGGGTAAGTTTTTTTCGAAGAAAGTTTCTACCTCTTTTTGATCTTTCAATGAATCAAAGGAATTCTCTCCTTCGAAAGGCATAAACAAAGTACAGGTAAAACTACCTTCTAAATTAGGTAATGCAATCAACATGTATTCCCCTCGAGGCCATATATGAAAAGAATTCTTGTCTAATTTATGTGTGCCATCCGGATTTGCAGGTATATTCAATTCCTTATATCCAATGGGTAAAAACTCTTGTGAATAATCGAACATGCTTTGGCGTTGCATACGATGGCGAATTCTGGAAAAAGCACCATCCGCTCCAAAAACCATATCGTACTTTTTGTCTTCCCAAGCCCCTCTTTCAGTTTCACCAATATGTAAAGTTGCATCCTCTAAAGTTACATCCCAAATTTTATGTTCAAAGAAGAATTCAGCACCCGCATTTTCTGCCAAGTCTATCATTTTCCTGTTCAAACTACCTCTCGAAATCGAATAAATTGATTCGCCTTCCTGACCGTAATTCTGAAAATTTAGTTTGTCAACCAAATGTATGGCACGTTTGTCCATGGGTATCGCTATAGTTCGAACGTCATCCCCTACTCCAACTGCATCTAACGCTTTCCAACCCCGGTTTGACATTGCCAAATTTATGGAACGACCCGAAAATTGAATTTGTCGGATATCTGGACTACGATCATAAACATGAACAATATGACCCGCTTTACGGAGGTAAATAGCTAATAAGGAACCGACTAAACCGGAACCAACAATTGCTATTTTTTTAGATGTTTGCATCAAGAAAAAAGTAAGTGTAAGTTGGCAAAATTAAGTAATAATCAACAGAATCAGGCAATTTAGCAGATTTATTTGGGCGTGACCCTCCCAAAAAAGTCGGGTCGGGCTTTTTGTTGCAATCCACGCTAAAAAGCGTGGGATTTTCACTTAAATCCCTCACGCAAATCCTGCTATCAACTAAATCAGTTTTAACCAGAAAAGTGAAAAATCCGTATAATCACAGCTTTTTAAACCTGTATTTTATTGGGGTCTGAAAACTAATTTCGTCGAAGTCTTAACAATCTCTGCTTTATTCATTTTCATTTTCCTGAACTTTCCGTCATTGTAAAGCTCAGCCTGATCGTTATAATGAGAACTCAGCAGATTTCCGGATTGTCCTGTTGGCAAAATACTCCAACTATTTTCTACATCCGAAAAATCAATAATTCTTCTTGTTGACGGACCTCCTTTTACGACGTATTCTGCTTCATCGGTATAATCAAAAAACTGATTGTTGATTACCTCATTAGAGCCCGGAACTTCAAATGGTCCCACATTGAAAATTCTTCTCAAGGCCGCCACCTTTCCCAAAGGATGCTGATGTTCCAAAACATGAACTCGATTCCAAGTCCACGAAGGAACTGAATTTCCCAGTTGTTTTTCTAAGGACGCAATTGCTTCTTTGAAAGATTTCGAAAGAATCTGGCTTCTGTTTTCTTTCAAATTTTTAGTCACAATGTTATCCCACCAAAGTGAATTTTCATTCACCAATTGTTTCGCAACAATTTGCTTCATGATGTGTGTTCCTAGAAACTGCTTGAAATTAGTCGCGCCAAGTTCATCTTCAAAGGTATTTTTTAAATAAAAATAAATCCATTTGTTGTAAATTGTCGGAGCCACATCACTCAGATTAGTAGATCCTTTCCAGGATTTCAAAATAGTAATTGCTTCTTTTTCATTTTTAGAAAGTCCATTATAATTCACATTCGAAATTAAAGTCGCCACAACTTCTGGCGTAACTACTGAGGTATTATCAAACATCATTTTACTTACGGCTTCTTTATCCCAATTGGATTTTGGATCTAGCAATTGAGTGATTCTTTTGGCTCTGTCTTCTGGAAGATAGTATCCAGGATATAAAAATCCATCAATCGGTTCCGGTTGATTATTGGCAGAATATACATAATTCCATTCCGGATTCTCCGCCGAAGGGTTTTTGGAGAAATCCAGATATTCGGTAATATCATCTTTGCCGCTCGCACCATCCAAAATAAAATTAGTATTCACACCTTCATTGTGTTTGTATAACTTCCCGGTTGCCCACCAAGCCACGTTTCCTTTGGCATCGCCATACATTACATTCAATCCCGGCGCAGCGATTAAAGCCACTCCTTTTTGAAAATCAGCCTTGCTTTTAGCGTGCGAAAGCATATAAACCGCATCGAGAATCTGAATGGGCTGTTGGGTATAAATCCAAGACATCGCAACGGGTTTGTCTTTATTTAAACCGTCAATCATATCATTCATAATTGGTCCATGACGACTGATTTTTAGTTTCAAAACTACATCCGAAGCATCTTTTACTTTTATGATTTTTTTTCTGGTTTCATAATTACTGAAACCAATTGGCGTTCTATATTTATTGGCATTATAGGGATTATTTTCTTCTTGATAAAAATCGACATCATCGTTTTCAAACATCGTCAAACCATACGCATATTCTCTGTTATGGCCTAACAAAGGAAAAGGCGTTCCAGCTAAATAACAACCGTATAACTCAAAATCCGGCGTTAGGATATGTGCTTCATACCAAGTCCCCGGTTGTGAAAATCCAATATGGGGATCATTGGCAAAAATCACCTTGCCGTTTTTCGTTTTCTGTGGCGCAATTACCCAACTGTTACTTCCCACGAAAGGAGGAATTGGAGACTGGTCTAAAAGTGAAGCTATAGAATTAGCGATTGCGGCATATTCCTGGGGTTGTTCTTTTGCATTTTTAATTCGAGTGGTATTAAAAGAGCCATCAATACCAAAATCTTTGAGATAATTCATTCCGTATTTGTTTCGAATGTCAGTCATCAACGGATCCGATTTTTGAGCCATTGCAAAACTAAAGGACATATAACCAAAGATATTATAAACGTCTTTTATAGTAAACTTCTCTTTATTAACACCAACTAAAATGAATTCAATCGGAGTTTTTCCCTCATCGATATATTGATTGATTCCATCCAAATAAGCCATCGTCAATTGATAACTTGGACTATTTTTATCCAAAGCTGCAATTGCTTTTGCAGAAGCTTGTTCGATGCCAAGCCCAGCAAAAAATTTATCATTTTTTAATGCTACCGAACCAAATATTTCTGATAAACGTCCTGGAGCGATGCGACGCATCAATTCCATTTGCCATAATCGGTCCTGCGCATGCACATAACCCAACGCTTCCATCGCGTCTTTTGAATTATTGGCATAAATATGCGGCACTCCAAATTCATCAAAATAAACTGTCGTTTCTTTCTGGATATTTTTTAATTGCACTTCCCCTTCGTATTTTGGTTTTAGATAAAAACCATAAACAACTAAAGCAATTGCTATAATCACTAGTAACGAAAGTAAAACCAGAAGAACTTTTTTGAGTATTTTCATCTTTGAATAAATTGGTAGACAAATATATATGATTTGTAAGTTATTTTAAACAATTACTTTTTAGACCTTTTTTGGGTTCAAAAACAATTTTGCATAAATATATTTATTTTTGTTTGCTTTATTTTATATTTACTTAAACAAAAAGTACCTTTGTTTTTAAATTAAAAAGACATGAAACACATTTCTAAAGACGATATTTCTCAAATGGAGAAAGTAGAAAGATTGAATTTAATCAATTCCTGTACTGGCTATAAATCGGCTAATCTTCTGGCTACAAAATCACTTGATGGAAAATCCAATGTAGCTATTTTCAGCAGTGTCACCCATTTAGGAAGCAATCCTGCCTTGATTGGATTTATTATGCGTCCTACAACAGTACCCAGAGACACGTACAAAAATATCAGAGAAACTGGCTTTTTTACCGTAAATCATATTACTGTTGACATGATTGAAGATGCACACCATACATCAGCTAATTATGAGTTGGGAATTTCCGAATTTGACAAAACAAATCTGGAAGAAGAGTATAAAAATGATATTCAAATCCCATTTGTAAAAGGAAGCCCGGTTCAATTGTATTGCAAATATGTAAATGAGTATTACATCAAGGAAAATGATACAATTCATGTAATTGCGTCTATCGAAAACTTGTTTTTTGAAGCAGAATTAGAGCACAAAGATGGTTGGTTACAAATTGATAAAGGAAATGTTATAGCGCTAAATGGACTTGATGGGTATTGTTTACCCAAATTAGTGGATCGTTTTGAATATGCACGAAAAGAACTTCCTACTACTTCATTTTTCAAAAAATAAGAATGAAAAAACTACGGTTAATACTTGGTGATCAGCTAAACCTGCAGCACTCTTGGTTTCAGGAAAGTGATAACAACACAATTTATGTCCTTGCAGAAATGCGTCAGGAAACGGATTATGTCAAACATCATATCCAAAAAGTTGTCGCCTTTTTTCTGTCGATGCGGAATTTTTATACAGCGATACAGACACATGGACACCAAGCCGTCTATTTTCAAATAACCGAGGAAGACAATCCACAAGATTTAGAAAATATCATTGGAGCTTGTATCGAAAAATACAAAATCGAAAAATTCGAATACCAATTACCAGATGAATACCGACTGAACGAACAATTAAAAACGATTTGTCGCAATCTAAAAATAAAGTCAGAAGCTTTTGAGTCAGAACATTTTTATACTACACGTCATGAACTTTCAGATTTTTTTGAAGGCAAGAAATTGTTGCTAATGGAGAACTTTTATCGCAACATGCGTAAAAAACATCACATCTTGATGGATGGATCAAATCCTTTGGGCAACCAATGGAATTTTGATGCCGATAATCGCAAAAAATACAAAGGCGAAGTTCCTGTTCCGTCAGAAAAAAATTTTCACACAAACGTTTCTGAAGTTATTGCTCAAATAAAAGAAGCAGGTATAGTAACTATTGGGAACATTGATTCCCATAATTTCAGCTGGCCTACTTCACGTGAACAATCTCTGGAAGTTTTAGCTCATTTCTGTACTAATCTGCTGAAACATTTTGGTGATTATGAAGATGCGATGCACACCGATGAAAAATTCCTCTTCCATTCCCGTTTGTCTTTTGCTATGAATAGTAAAATGCTTTCGCCAAAAGAAGTTATCGAGACGGTTATTGCTTTTTATGATGCGAATGAAGCCGAAGTATCCCTCTCACAAGTAGAAGGATTTGTACGCCAAATTCTGGGTTGGCGGGAATACATTCGGGGAATTTACTGGAAAGAAATGCCCGATTATGCAAACATGAATGCCCTAAAAAACTATAACAAGTTGCCTGATTTTTTCTGGACGGGTAAAACCAAGATGAATTGCATGAGTCACGCTATCAATCAAAGTTTAGACGATGCTTATGCACATCATATTCAACGCCTCATGGTGATAGGGAATTTTACGCTACTGACACAAATTCATCCTGATGAAGTAGATGCGTGGTACCTTGGCGTATACATAGATGCGATAGAATGGGTCGAAATGCCAAATACCCGCGGAATGTCACAATATGCTGATGGCGGAATTATTGCCACAAAACCCTATGTTTCCTCCGGAAGTTATATCAATAAAATGAGTAATAATTGTAGCAAATGTCATTATAATGTCAAAGACAAATTTGGAGACAAAGCGTGTCCTTTCAATACGCTGTACTGGAATTTCCTTGATGAGAAAAAAGAGTATTTTAAAGGAAATCAACGTATGGGAATGATGCTAAATTTATTGAATAAAATGAATCCTGAAGAACTGTATAAAATCAAAGTAAAGGCTACCGAAATTATTCAAAACTTGGATTCGTATTAAACGAAAATTAACCAAAAAAAAGAGTGTTTAAATTCGATTAGAACTCAAACACTCTTTCTTATTATAAAGAATAAACTTATTCCTTTTTTCCATCTATAATAGCACCAGTTCCGGCACCAACTCCAGCACCCGCAATACCACCAATTATAGCTCCCTGAACTTTTTTCTTACTTATTATTGCTCCAGTCGCGGCCCCAACGCCAGCGCCAATTACAGCCCCTTTTGCAGCTCCGCTCCAACCTTTCTTTTTTGTGGTGGTTGTGGTAGTTGTGTTAGGTGCTTCTTGACGATTGACAATTACTACTTCTTTTTGGGTTTCAATCTTAGCATTTTGAACTCTGTCCATTTCAATTTGCATCGAATCGATAACTTTTTGCTTTTCAAATTCGACATTCATTGAATCCGCTGTTGCTTCTTTAATGGAATCGACACTAGCTTGTTTGGCTTGCATTTCCGTTTTCCCTTGGTCTTTACAAGAAACGATAATTAAAGCTACTACTATAAAATATATATTTTTCATGATTTTAAATTTTAGAATTTATAACTCGACAAAGAACGTTCAAACGATCCCATAAAAATTATAGAATTTAAACTATTTTTTAAGTAGTCTGATGATAAACTTAACCTGTTATTCCCGCTTTCAATATTTGTCCAAAACGGTACATGTCTTCAAATGAACAATATAATGGAACGGGAGCCAATCTGATCACATTAGGTTCACGCCAATCCGTGATTACACCGTTTTTCATTAAGTAATCAAACAAACTACGCCCTTCTCCATGCAGCAATACTGATAATTGCGAAGCTCTTTCTGATGGATTTGACGGTGTAATAATTTCAAAGCTACTATCGACTTCTTTGTCTATTTCGTGAAGGATAAATTCCAAATAGGATGTGATTTTATCTCTTTTGGCGATTAACGCGTCCATTCCTATTTCATCAAACATTTCTACGGATGCTAAATATGGTGCTAACGAAAGTACCGGAAGATTACTAATTTGCCAACCATCAGCACCATGAACCGGATCAAAAATCGGTTCCATTTTGAAACGACGTTCTTTATTGTGTCCCCACCAACCGGCGAATCTCGGCAACTCCGAATTATTATGGTGTTTTTCATGAATAAAACATCCCGAAGCGTTTCCCGGTCCTGAGTTCATGTATTTATAACTGCACCAAGCCGCAAAATCTACATTCCAATCATGAAGTTCTAATTTAATATTTCCAGCTGCGTGAGCCAAATCCCAGCCTACTTTTGCGCCAGTTTTATGACCTGCTGTTGTTATGGTTTTCATATCAAAAACCTGTCCTGTGTAATAATTAACACCGCCAATTAAAACCAAAGCCAACTCATCACCTACTTCTTCAATTTTGGCCAAAACATCCTCCAAACGAATGTTGTGTTCCCCATCGCGACGCTTGATTTCAACAATTGCATCTTCTGGTTTATATCCATGAAAATGAACCTGACTTTGGAACATATATTGATCCGAAGGAAATGCCTTTTCTTCACAAATGATTTTATATCGGGTTGCTGTAGGTCGGTAAAAGGAAACCATCAGTAAATGCAGATTTACTGTTAACGTGTTCATCACGGTAACTTCACTTGGAAGCGCCCCAACTATTATACTCAACGGATTCGCAAATCGTTCATGGTAATCCCACCATGGTTTTTCGCTATAGAAATGACCTTCAACGGCAAGGTTCGCCCAGTCATTCATAATCTCATCCACATACCCTTTAGTACGTTTAGGCTGCAATCCCAATGAATTTCCAGTGAAATAAATCACCTTTTTCCCGTTTACCTTTGGAAAAATAAATTCATCTTGGTATTTATTTAATTGATCTTGTGCATCAAGTTGTTGTGCAAATTCAAGTGTATTTTCGAAAGTCATCTTTTGTATTTTGTTTGGTAAAAGTAGTAAAAAAAGACAGATAGAGAAAAGACTTTTAGAGGATTGACGACAGATACAAAAGTTAAAATTCTGAATGAAAAAATAGTAGCCCATTATTATAGGGAATTAAGAAACTACTCGTTATTTGTTTATATTTGATTGAATTAAAAAACCTCAAAGCCATGCTTAAAAACAATTTTAACGTTATTATTATTTCGGTGGCCGTGGTGATTTCTGCTTATTTATTTTCGAATGCTTTTCAGAATCGAAATAAAAATAATGATAACATAAGTGTAACTGGTTTAGGAAAAAAAGATTTTGTTTCTGATTTGATAGTTTGGAGTGGCTCTTTCTCTAAAAAAAGTGCGACTCTAAAGGAAGCCTATGCTGCATTAGATGCTGACCGCGAAAAAATAAAAAGCTATTTGTCAAGCAAAGGAATTGCTCCGAATGAGATGGTATTTTCGGCAGTGAATTTCAATAAAGATTTTCAAACTATTTTCAATGAAAACGGGACTACAAAACAACAATTTTTCACAGGATTTACGTTGACTCAAAGTGTGATTATCCAATCTAAGGAAGTAAATAAAATTGAAGAAATTTCGAGACAATCCAGCGAACTGATAAATTCAGGAGTAGAATTTTATTTGAATCCTCCTGAATATTACTACACTAAATTAGCCGAACTAAAAATAAAAATGATTGCTGAAGCTACGAAAGACGCAAGTATAAGAGCCAAAAGCATTGCTAAAAATGCAGATGCAAATCTTGGAAATCTAAAAAAATCAGACATGGGTGTTTTTCAAATTACAGGACAAAATTCATCGGAAGATTTTTCTTATGGCGGTTCTTTTAATACGCAATCCAAAAATAAAACAGCAAATATTACTGTAAAACTGGTTTATCAAGTAAATTAAAATTATAAGTAATCGAGACCAGGAACATTGCGTTAGGGATGGAAATGGAAAGCTTTTTTTACAAAAACAAATAGTAATACAGCAACGAGGAAGCGACTGGAGGAAGCTCCCGCAGTGCTAGTATTGCTTTGTTTTTGTGAAAAACTTGCAATGTACAGCCCGGAAAACGCCATTATCATTTTATTTTATAAGATTGCATAAAAAAATCTCGCTATTACTGACGAGATTTTTTTTAACCTTATATAAATTGACTATTAGATAATCAACATAGCATCTCCGTAAGAATAGAATTTGTATCCTTCTTCAATTGCTTCTGCGTACGCTTTTTTCATTAAATCATGTCCGCAAAACGCTGAAACCATCATTAATAAAGTTGATTTTGGAGTATGAAAATTAGTAATCATGCATGTTGGAATAGCAAAATCATGTGGAGGAAAAACGAATTTATTTGTCCATCCATCAAAAGGATTCAAGGTGTTATGTGAGGACACTGAACTTTCAACGGCGCGCATAGAAGTAGTTCCTACGGTACAAATACGTTTCTTTTTAGCTTTGGCTTCATTCACAATATCACACGCTTCTTGAGTGATTTTTAATTCCTCAGAGTCCATTTTGTGTTTCGATAAATCTTCTACCTCAACTGGATTGAAAGTTCCTAAACCTACGTGAAGTGTAACTTCGGCAAATTTAATTCCTTTGATCTCTAATTTTTTCAATAGATTTTTAGAAAAGTGCAAACCTGCTGTTGGTGCTGCAACAGAACCTTCTTCTTTAGCATAAATAGTTTGGTACCGTTCCGCATCTTCCGGGGTTACATCTCTAGAAATGTATTTTGGGATTGGAGTTTCTCCAAGTTCTGTTAATTTATTTCTGAATTCTTCGTAAGAACCGTCGTAAAGAAAACGCAATGTTCTACCACGAGAAGTAGTATTGTCAATTACCTCAGCAACTAATGAATCATCATCCCCAAAATATAATTTGTTACCAATTCTGATTTTACGTGCCGGATCAACTAAAACATCCCAAAGTCTTTGCTCAGAGTTTAATTCTCTAAGTAAAAAAACTTCGATTCTTGCTCCTGTTTTTTCTTTGTTTCCATACAAACGTGCTGGGAAAACTTTAGTATTATTCAGAATTAAAACATCTCCGTCATCAAAATAATCGATAACGTCTTTAAACATTTTATGCTCTATAGTTCCCTTCTTACGATCAATAACCATTAGACGTGATTCGTCTCTGTTTTCAGCTGGATATTCGGCAAGAAGTTCTTTTGGTAAATCGAATTGAAAATGTGATAATTTCATTTGATAAAGTTATGAGTTATGACTTATAAATTATGTCCTTCAACTTCTCTCTGGACAGCAAAATTCTAAATCGTTTGCAAATATACGATTGTGAGATAGGCGTTGTCAAGTGTTTTGCTGTTTATTTTCAAAAGTCCTTTGCCACAAAGGCGCAAAGGCACTAAGCAAAATTTCATTTACAAAATTTCAGATACATTAAAATGTAATTTTTTCATGTCTTCCCAAAAATCAGGGTATGATTTAGAAACTACTTCGGCATTTTCGATGATTATTGGCACTTTCAAGGCCAAAGGTGCAAATGCCATCGCCATTCTATGATCTTTGTACGTAGCAATTTTAATATTGTGATTGATTTTGGATGAAGCCACAAGCGTCAAACTATCAATGGTAACGGCTATATCCGCTCCCAATTTTGTCAGTTCAATTCGTAGTGCTTCCAGCCTGTCCGTTTCTTTAATTTTTAAGGTATGAAGTCCGGTAAGATGGCAACCAATACCTAATCCAAGGCAAGTAACTACAATCGTTTGGGCAATATCAGGTGTGTTATTTAATTCTAAGTTTAAAGTTTCCGGTTTGAAGTCAGACTGTTTTACCAAAGTCATTTTGTTACCTTCAAAATGCGTTTCCACACCCATTTGCTTGTAAATTTCAACCAAAGCCGAATCTCCTTGTAAGCTGGTTTCTTTATAACTGGTCAATGAAATAGAAGCACTTTCGGACAAAGCAACCAAACTAAAAAAATACGAAGCAGAACTCCAATCGGATTCTACGGTCATTACTTTTGATGCTACTTCTTGTTTTGGATAAACCGTAATAACATTTCCTTCAAAACTGGTTTTAATATCTAAATCATTCAACAATGCCAAAGTCATTTTGATATAGGGAACCGAAGTGATTTCCCCTACCAAAGTGATTTCGATACCGTTTTCTAATTTTGGTGCAACTAATAACAATGCGGATATGTATTGACTGCTTACATTTGCCGGAATGTTCACCTTAGAAGCTGTGATTTTTTGTCCTTTGATTCGGATAGGCGGATAACCTACTTCTTTTTCATAAGAGATTTGCGCTCCCAACTGTTCCAAGCCATTCACCAAAACTTTTATTGGACGTTCCTGCATTCTTGGCGAACCAGTCAAAACCACTTCACGGCCTTCATTTACCGCAAAATAAGCCGTTAAAAAACGCATCGCCGTTCCCGCATGATGAATGTCTACTATTTCTTCGTTCCCTTTCAATGCTTTTTGCATTACTTCACTGTCATCAGAGTTTGAAGTATTCGCTAAAGTAATATTGGGAAACAATACTTTTAATAACAATAGTCGGTTGGTTTCGCTTTTTGATCCGGTAACTGTAATCTGAGCTTGTAAATTGGAATAGGAAGTGTGTAACAGTAAATTCATTTTATTGGTTGTTTGGTCGGTTTTGGTAAATTTATTTTAAAAAAATCATACACCAAAACTTTGCCCTTACTTATAACATTATTTTAGTTTCTCGTTATTTTTGTGGCGGTCTTTGTCACGAATGGATTTCATATCCATTTTTTTATCGAAAGCCGCTTGTAAATCGATTCCGGTTTGATTCGCAAGACATAAAACCACAAAAACCACATCGGCTAATTCTTCGCCAAGATCTTTGTTTTTGTCGCTTTCTTTCTCGGATTGCTCTCCGTACCGACGGGCAATGATTCGGGCCACTTCACCTACTTCTTCTGTAAGCTGTGCCATATTAGTTAGTTCGTTAAAGTAACGAACGCCGTGTTCTTTGATCCAAGTGTCAACGTCTTCTTGGGAGTTTTTTAGGTTCATTTTATTCTCTATTTTTACTGTCAATAATTATAGTTACCGGACCATCATTTAACAAAAGCACCTTCATATCCGCACCAAAAACTCCTGTTTGAACTTTCTTACCCAACTCAATTTCTAGGCGTTTAACAAAATTCACATACATTGGAATGGCAACTTCTGGTTTTGAAGCTTTTAAATACGAAGGACGATTTCCTTTTTTGGTGGAAGCATGCAATGTAAACTGACTTACCACAATTATATCGCCGTCGATATCCTTAACAGATAAGTTCATAACTTCATTTTCATCCCCAAAAATACGGATGTTGGCTATTTTTGCAGCTAACCAAGCTATATCTTCTTGTACATCGGCATCTTCAATACCAACTAAAACCAACAATCCTTTTTGGATATCGGCTACGGTTTTATCGTCTATGGTTACTGAGGCCGAGGAAACTCTTTGAATTACAACTTTCATAGCCCCCTAACCCCAAAGGGGGAATTACAACGTAAATAAAAATATTCAATCATATTTCAAAAATTAAGAAAACCATAAATCACAACTAATTTAAACACCACTATTGGAGTTCCCCCTTCGGGGGTTAGGGGGCTTACTCCCTCGTTTTATCGCTTATTATACGGTCTTCGTTATGGATATCAGTACGGTAATTTTCATCATCCCCTTCCAGTATTTTAAGGTAACTTCTATAACGGGACCAAGCGATTTCATCTTTTTCTAAAGCTGCTTTGATGGCACAATGCGGTTCGTCTTTATGCAAACAATTATTGAATTTACATTGCTCTTTCAATTTGAAAAATTCAGGAAAATAACCACTGATCTCTTCTTTTTCCATATCGACAATCCCAAAACCTTTGATACCTGGGGTATCAATAATTCTGGCATCAAAAGATAAATCATACATCTCGGCAAAAGTCGTCGTGTGTTGTCCTTGCTTGCTTGCTTCAGAAATTGTTTTTGTTTTTAGATGTAAAGCAGGTTCCATGGCATTCACTAAAGTTGATTTCCCAACACCAGAATGTCCTGAAAACATACTCACTTTGCCAATCATCATTGCTTTCAACTCCTCAATCCCCTTCATTTCCGTAGAAGAAACGCGCAAACATTTGTATCCAATTTCTTGGTACACATGCTGCATATACAATTGCTCATCAAGCGTATCATCGTCAAAGGTGTCAATTTTATTAAAAACTAAAATCGTTTCTATTCCATACGCTTCGGCAGTAACCAGAAAACGGTCAATAAAATTAAAAGTTGTTGGAGGATTATTGATGGTTACCAACAAGAAAACCCGATCAATATTAGAAGCAATAATATGCATCTGATGTGATAAATTCACTGATTTCCGAACAATATAATTCTTTCTGTCGTGAATTTTATGGATGGTTCCTGTAACGGTATCGGATGATTCTTCGAGTTCATAATCCACAATGTCACCCACAGCAATAGGATTGGTGCTTTTGATTCCTTTGATTCGGAATTTCCCTTTCATACGGCATTCGATAAAATCCCCTTGTTCTGATTTTACGGTGTACCAACTTCCTGTAGATTTGTAAACTAGTCCTGTCATTGAGGATTTTTGATTGAAGATTAACGATTTTAGATTTCTGATTTAAAACCTAAGACTTTGCAAAGATAATTTTTTGTTTTAGGTTTAAAGTTTAAAGTTTAAAGTTTTTCACTTTGAACAACTTTACAAACACTTAAGAATGGAAAATCCCCACAACTTTTGACATTTGTTTTAGGTTTAAAGTTTAAAGTTTTTCACTTTGAACAACTTTACAAACACTTAAGAATGGAAAATCCCCACAACTTTTGACAAAAGCTATAGGGATTTTTTATTTGAAAAAATATTGATTATTTGTTCAACACTTTTTCCTGGTGACCAATACTTTCTTGGTGAATCGCTTTGAACATTTTTAGCACAAATTCTTCTGTCAATCCTTTTTTCTCACCATCCAAAATCATTTTTCCAAGGATTTCATTCCAACGATTATTTTGCAATACAGCGACGTTCGCGTTTTTTTTCACCTGACCTATTTCGTCCGCTACTTTCATTCTTTTGCCCAAAAGCTCTAACAAAGTTGCATCTAAAACATCAATATTAGCTCTTAATTTTTTCATCTTAAGCGTAAACTCATCCGAAACATCATCTAACTTTCTAACTTTTAAATCAATGAAAATTTGTTTCAAAGCATCAGGAGTCACTTGTTGTGCAGCATCACTCCAAGCATTATCAGGATCAGTATGTGTTTCGACAATCATTCCGTCATAATTCAAATCCAGCGCTTGTTGCGTTACTTCAAGAATCATTTTGCGGTCTCCAGTAATATGAGACGGATCGATGATTAATGGTAAATCAGGAAACTTATTTTGTAATTCGATAGCAATTTGCCATTCTGGAATGTTTCTGTATTTTGTTTTCTCGTAAGTAGAAAAACCTCTGTGAATAACACCCAATTTTTCAATTCCTGCATTGTACAAGCGCTCTACACCACCCAACCACAATGATAAATCTGGATTTACTGGGTTCTTTACCAATACAATTTTCTTAGTTCCAGCCAAAGCATCTGCAATTTCCTGCACCGCAAAAGGATTTACGGTCGTTCTGGCACCAATCCACAATACATCGATATCATATTCCAAAGCTAATTTTACGTGAGCTGCATTTGCCACTTCCGTTCCCATTAACAATCCAGTTTCTTCTTTCGCTTTTTTCAACCATTTCAAACCTATTTCTCCAACACCTTCAAATCCTCCCGGACGCGTTCTTGGTTTCCAGATTCCTGCTCTAAAAATACTTACATCTGAATCTTTCAATTCATGTGCAATTTTCAATACTTGTTCTTCTGTTTCAGCACTGCAAGGTCCTGCTATCACTAATGGATGGGTCAAATTGAATTCATTCAACCAATTTCTCATTTCTTTCTTGTTTTCCATCTTTTCTAATTTTTTCCCCACCCCAGCCATCCCCAAAGGGAAGGGAGCCGAAAATGGATGATTGTTGTTAATTATTTTTTAGTTGTTTTACTAATTCCCCCTTTGGGGGTTAGGGGGCTTTCATTCCGTTTAATATTTCCTTTATTTTATTGACACTATGCATTTCATTGTAAATCGCATCGTAATCTTCCTTTTCTAATAATTCTTTAAATTTTGATAAATTCGAAATGTACTCTTCCAATGTTTTCATAACCTGTTTCCTGTTTTGTTTAAAAATAGGCGTCCACATTGCTGGGGAACTTTTGGCCAAACGAACCGTGCTTTCAAAACCCGAGCCCGCCATATCAAAAATATCCTGCTCATCCTTCTCTTTATTGATTACCGTTTTCCCAAGCATAAAAGCACTAATATGTGACAAATGCGAAACGTAAGCAATATGTTTGTCATGCGATTTTGGGTCCATATACCGAATCCTCATTCCCATCGCGGTGAAAAGTCGCAAAGCTCTTTCCTGTAATTTGAAAGTTGTTTTCTCCACCTCACAAATAATATTCGTCTTCCCTTGAAACAATCCTTTTATCGCTGCCGATGGACCTGAAAATTCCGTTCCTGCAATAGGATGTGTTGCTATAAAATTCCTCCTTTTAGGATGATTGGATACCGCTTCGCAAATGGGCATTTTAGTTGAACCCACTTCAAAAACAATCGTATTATCCCCAATAACATCCAAAACTCTTGGCAATACAGTCAACGCTACATCAACCGGAACAGAAACAATCACAAAATCGGCGTTAATTAAATCATCAAAACTTGCGCCAGAATCCACAACTCCTAAAGCTAAGGCTTCCGCCAAATGACTTTCGTTGTTATCAATTCCATAAATTTTGACTTCCGGATGAAAGGTTTTAATGTCCAATGCCATCGAACCGCCTATCAACCCTATTCCAATTACAAATACTTTCATTTCTTATTTTTTTGTAGCTAATCCTGCTATTCGCTATATCTTTCTAGTCCTGAACTTGTTTCAGGATCGTGAAACAAGTTCAGGACTAGAAAGGATACCGCTTCTATCAGGGCTAGTGTATCTCGTTTTTTAGAACTTTTATTTTTCTTAAACGGATATTTGTTTTATGCAAATCTGTCAATTGCTTCCTGTACTTTTTCCTCTTTTACACATAATGCAAATCGAATGTATCCTTCTCCATTAGAACCAAAAATGGTTCCCGGCGCAATAAAGATAGATTTGTCATATAAAATTTCATCAATGAATTTCTCTGCTGATGTAATTCCCTCGGGCAATTTTGCCCAAACAAATAATCCAACGCCTTCCTTATTCACTTTACAGCCTAATTTTTCAGCCAATTGCTCGGTAAGAATTCTACGTTTTTTATAAATAGCGTTCATCGATTCGAACCAAGTTTTGTCACTTTTCAAAGCTTCAATTGCTCCTTTTTGAATCCCGTAAAACATTCCGCTATCCATGTTGCTTTTTACTTTTAGAACTGCATCAATACACGCTGCATTTCCTAAAACCATTCCAACTCTCCAGCCGGCCATGTTAAAAGTTTTGCTCAGCGAATTCAATTCTAAAGCTACTTCTTTAGCACCTTCCACTTGCAATAAACTCATCGGATTGTCATTCAAAACAAAACTATATGGATTGTCATTGACTAACAAAATATTATATTTTTTGGCGAAAGCCACCAATTTTTCAAATAACTCCAAACTTCCTCTTGCTCCTGTCGGCATATGCGGATAACCAATCCACATGATTTTCACTTTCGATAAATCCAATTTTTCCAAAGCTTCAAAATCAGGTTCCCAGTTATTATTTTCTTTTAAGTCATAATAAACCGGAACTGCTCCTACTAAATTCGTCACCGAAGTATAGGTTGGATATCCTGGATTTGGAATCAGAACATGATCTCCTTCATTCAAGAAAGCCAATGAAATGTGCATAATTCCTTCTTTGGAACCCATCAAAGGCAAAATTTCGTTAGCAGGATTCAATGCCACTTGAAAGTTGTTCTGATAAAAATCAGCCATAGCTTGTCGCAACTCCGGCAATCCCTGATAACTCTGGTATTGATGCGCATTTTCATCTTTCATTGCTGCAATCACTGCGTCAATCACAGCTTGTGAAGGCTGTAAATCCGGACTTCCAATTCCCATATTGATAATTGGTTTCCCTTCAGAAGCCAATTGTCTTACCTCTCTCAATTTTGAAGAGAAATAGTATTCTTCGATTATATCGAGGCGTTTCGCTATAGTAGTCATGGCTTTGTATTTTTATATTCGCCTAAAACTTTAAAGTATTCTGCCATAATGGTCAGCAATGCTTTTGCTTTAGCATAATCTTCGTATTTTTCGAAAGTAACATCCACAAAAAAGGAATATTTCCAGGGTGTTTCTATTTTTGGCAAGGATTGTATCTTGGTTAAATTCAATTTGCAATCACTCATTACATTCAAAACTGCCGCTAAACTTCCTCGTTTGTGATCCAATTCAAATTTGATGGAAGCTCTGTTTATTTCATTTTTAGAAACAAAATTATCGGCTTTATTAATGATAACAAATCGTGTCATGTTATTATTTATCGTCTGAATCTCCGGTGCCAAAATCTCTAAATCATACATTTCAGCAGCCGTTTTGCTCGCAATTGCCGCAATTCCTTTCAGCTGATGCTGATGTATTCTTCTTGCTGTTTCAGCGGTATCTTTATCTTCGACTAATTTTATATCCGGATACTTTTTCAGAAATTCCATACATTGTAATAATGCCATCGGATGTGAATGCACTTCCAGAATATCTTCTATTTTTTGACCTTTTAAAGCCATAAAATTTTGATGAATATCTAAGTAATGTTCTCCAATTATATGTAGATTATTTTTGTCAATCAAAGCATAATTAGGAATTATTGGTCCCGCAATAGAATTTTCTATCGCCATAACCGCCTGATCTGATTTGCCTGACATTAGACTATCAATCAATTCTTCAAAAGACAAACATTCATCTACCTCAATATTTTGATCGTAATACTCCTGTGCCACCTGATGATGAAATGAGCCTTTTATACCTTGTATTGCAATTTTAGCATTCATATTCTAAATTTTTAGGCAAAAAAAAATCCCGATTCACATCGGGATTGTATATTTATAATTATCAATTTAATTTTATAATTAAATAACCATACGACAATCCCTATCCTCTTTCCAGAAGAAATAATAAGTATTGCTAAAATAAAATCGGCTATTCAACATGATGTTATTTTTTGTGTATTAATTCTATGCGAATGTATAAATTATTTTTAGTGCGCCAAAGAAAAATTCTGATTTTATTAAACAAAAAAAGAATTCTCTATAAAACTGGTTTTTAATTACATAATAACTAAAAAAGGCAGGATAAAATTGTGTTTAAGTAACTCCACATAAATGATTTTCGAAACAAAACGACCTGTTTTTCTTTAAACTGTAATTACAGAAACAATTTATGAAGTTAAGCTTGCCGAAAGCCATTTTTTACCATCCGCAATTCGGGTAATCAGCATTGACGAAACCACATCGCCATTGGCATTCAATAAAGTGGCCATTGGATCCACTAAAGTCCCAACAATCATAGCAGCAGGTAATGCTTGCTCCATGGGAAAACCATAAATAGTAATAGCCAAAATCTCTCCTATATAACCACCATTTGGGATTCCACCTTCAACCACCGAAACGATTACTGTAATACCTAAAGCCAGTAACAAAGTGTGCGGATCCGTAAAATCTTTCCCAAACATGGCAAAAATAACTGCAATCTTTATAATTGACGACATACTGGATCCGTCTTTATGCAAAGGCGCACCTAATGGTATAGCAATATTACGAATGTGTTCCGGTATATGCATTTTCTCCGCTGCTTCTAAATTGGCTGGAATTGTCGCTATACTGCTGCACGTTCCCAAAGCCGTCAATGCAGGCGTGATATTATTACCCCAAAAGACTTTTAGTCCCTTTTTCCCACCAGCCATAAATGCATATAAACTGAAAAACACAACAAAATAGAAAGCACAAACCCCATAATAAAGTCCCAATGGTTTTGCGTAAGCTCCAAATAATTGTGGTCCGAATATACCAACTTGATAAGCAAAATAAGCCCCTAATCCTATTGGAGCGGTTTTCATTATCAGATGCAGCAAATGTTTCATTACTTCGTTTCCAGAATTTAAAAAATCTCTAAAACTGGCTCCTTTCTCACCTGAACGTAAACTGGCAAAACCTATTAAAAAAGAGAATATAATTAAAGCCAACATACTTTTTCGAGAAAGCAATTCATAAAAATCGCCTGCTGTCAGCAATTGGGTAATTTGCGATCCTGTATTGCTACTTTGGATACTTTCCAGTGGTATTTTTGAAATGATGATATCTTGATGAATCGGAAAAAGCAACACTCCAATAATCATTAATATTGCCGAAATTAGTACGGTACTTAAAAACACACCGATCACAACCACAAATAGTTTTCCTAATTTTTCTGATTTCTCTAAACTGGCAATCGAAGATGCAATGGTAAAAAAAATCAACGGTATTATTGCTGTAAACAGTAAATTTAAAAATATATCACCTAATGGTTTGATGATTTCTACCCCTTTTCCAAAAACCAATCCCAATATACTTCCGGCTACAATTCCGCAGAGTAGCAATAAAATACTTTTGTAGTTTTTCAAGAAACTGCCCGATTGTGTATTTTTTAAAATCATATCTATATAGTTTAGGGTAAATATATAAATCTTAATGAGATTATTCTAAAAATAAAAAGCATCCGTAAAACGAATGCTTTCTTTAAATTAAAAAGAATAGGGATTAAAAATTTTTTGAAATTCCTGCAGAAAATGTTTGGCCAAAAGTGAACTCAAAATTTTTTGTTTTTTGAAAATTATTAGAATCATTTTCAAAAGTGACTTTGTTAAAGTTATATCCTAATCCTCCAAAACCAAAATTTAATGCAAACCCATTTTTGATTTTAAGTAATAATGCTGGTGTGACACTTAAACCAAATCCATTTGATTTATTTGTATTTACTGTTGTATTATTAGTATTCGTATAGTTTCCACTACCAAAATTATAACCTGAACCTAAATCTGCATATACTTCAAACATTTCACTTAATGGTTTTGAGTAGCGAACAAATGCGCCGATACCGTAATAGTTAGATTTACCATTGCCTGAATCTGTTTCATTTTTAGTAAATGAAGCACTAGTTTGAACACCAACTGTCAAATATTCGGTAAATTGGTAGCCGATTTTCGGCGTAATACCAAAATTATTTTGAGTCGCATGATTTCCAGAAGAATTTACTTTCTGGGAATAAAATCCGACACTTCCTGATACCAAGTACGTACCTTTTTGAGCATTTGCAAAGCTAAAAATAGTCAATGCAAGAATCACTAATGTTTTCTTCATAGTTTGTTTGATTTGTTTAAAATTAATATTTCATTAACAAGAATAATGCCATTTTATCGGAACATTGATTTAACCTATTTAATATGAATATTAATAAGTTATAAAATATAATATAAAAAAATTTGGTTTAATTGAGTACTATTCATTTTCTGTTTACTTTTGCAACAAATAAAATTCCATGTCAATAGAAGTAAATAATATATCCAAAAGTTATGGTGCCCAAAAAGCATTGGATAACATCTCATTTTCTGTAAATAAAGGAGAAATCGTTGGTTTTTTGGGTCCAAATGGAGCTGGGAAATCGACTTTAATGAAAATATTGACTACCTATATCAATGCAGATGAAGGTTCGGCAATGGTGAACGGACATGATGTAAACAGCAACCAAAAGGCAGTGCAACTTTCTATTGGCTACTTACCGGAACACAATCCATTGTATTTGGATTTATATGTGAGGGAATATTTAGCTTTTAATGCTGATGTCTATAAAGTAGCTAAATCCCGCATCGAAGAAGTGATTCAGCTTACTGGTTTAACCACCGAAAGTCATAAAAAAATAGGACAATTATCCAAAGGATACCGTCAACGCGTAGGTCTTGCCAACGCTTTATTACACAATCCCGATGTTTTGATTCTGGATGAACCAACTACAGGTTTAGATCCTAACCAATTGATTGAAATACGCAACGTGATTAAAAATGCAGGTAAAGACAAAACCGTTTTCCTTTCTACACACATTATGCAGGAAGTCGAAGCCATTTGCGACCGCGTTATCATCATCAATAACGGAAAAATAGTAGCCGATAAAAAACTCGACAACTTAATATCTGCCGACAAAGAACAGATTATCGAAGTAGAATTTGATTATAAAATAGAAGAACAAGCCATTGCTAAAATCCCTAATTTGAAATCTTTCAAAAACACTCATGATTTCTCATGGGAACTGACTTTTGTATCCGATAAAGATATGCGTCCTGCGGTTTTTGATTTTGCTCATGATAATGGTTTAAAAACACTACAACTCAATCAGAAGAATAAAAACTTGGAGGCTGTTTTTAGAGAAATAACCAAGGAGTAAACTGTTTTCATCATAGTTTTCAGAAAAATAAGCTCGGTTTTATCATTCCGACGAAGGGGGAATCTCATCAAGTGGGATTCCTCCTTCGTCCGAGTGACAAAACAATAAAAAAAGCTTCCAGCCTTTTAAAGGCTGGAAGCTTTGGATATAGTAGTATAAATTTTCTAAAAAACCTTACTTGCGATTTGACGAATATTCTCTGATTTACCCATTGAATAATAGTGCAACACAGGAACTCCGGCAGCTTTCAATTCTAAAGATTGTTGAATCGCCCATTCGATTCCTACTTGTTTGATGTCATTGTTATTTTTACACTGATCCACAGCCTGTATTAAATCTTCCGGTAAATCAATTCGGAAAATTTGTGGTAATACTTGCAAGTGTCTTTGCACCGCGATTGGTTTAATTCCCGGAATAATAGGAACGGTAATCCCCATTTCTCTGGCTTTGTCAACAAATTCAAAGTATTTAGCATTATCAAAGAACATTTGTGTTACCACATAATCTGCTCCGGCATCTACTTTTTCTTTCAGTCTTTTTAAATCTGAAATTAAAGATGGAGATTCCAAATGTTTTTCCGGGTATCCCGCAACTCCAATACAAAAATTGGCTTTGTTATCGACTTCCATCACATCGTGCAGGTATTTTCCTTGATTCAACTGATAGATTTGTTTGACCAAATCGACAGCAAAATCATTCCCACCGTGTTTTGGGATGAAATATTGTTCATCCTTCATGGCATCACCACGCAAAGCCATTACGTTGTCTAAACCCAAATAGTGACAATCGACCAATAAATACTCAGTTTCTTCCTTGGTAAAACCTCCGCAAAGCACATGCGGGATAGTATCTACATTGTATTTATGTTTTATGGAAGCACAAATGCCCAAGGTTCCGGGACGCATTCTGGTTAGTCTTTTATCTAATAAACCTTGGCCTTTATCCACGTAAATATATTCCTCGCGAGAAGTTGTCACGTCTATAAATGGCGGTTTGAACTCGATCAACGGATCAATATTATCGTATAATTCCTGAATGCTTTTCCCCTTTTGAGGCGGAATAATTTCGAAGGAAAATAAAGTTTCTCCTTTTGCGTCTTCTATATGTTGTGTTACTTTCATAGCCACCTAGCCCCCAAAGAGGGAATTACAGTCGTGCCTATAAAACACAGCGCAACTTGATTAATAATTATATAATTTTTCAAAATTTTTTTATGTTATGTTGACAAAACAATAGAATTTATTGAATGTTAAGTGAATAATTTCTCCCAACCCTAATTTTATTCACGAAGATTGGAGTTCCCCCTTTGGGGGTCAGGGGGCTAGTCCGCAATATTTGGACTCAACCATTTCGTTGCAATTTCAGTTGAAACGCTTCTTCGTTTCGCGTAATCAATGACTTGGTCTTCTTTTATTTTTCCAAGTCCAAAATACTTGCTTTCTGGATTTCCAAAATAATAACCTGAAACCGATGATGCCGGCCACATGGCCATACTTTCAGTCAATGTCACTCCTATTTCTTGTTCTACATTTAGTAATTTCCAAATGGTAGGTTTCTCTAAATGGTCTGGACAAGCCGGATAACCTGGTGCCGGACGAATTCCCTTGTAATCTTCGGCAATCATTCCTTCAGTAGTTAAGGTTTCATCGGACGAATAACCCCAAATTTCCTTACGGATTTTTTCGTGCAAATATTCCGCAAAAGCTTCTGCAAAACGATCCGCCAATGCTTTCACCATAATCGAATTGTAATCGTCTAAATCTCTTTCGAATTCTGCTGCCCATTCATCCACACCAAAACCGGTCGTTACACAAAACGCTCCCATGTAATCCGTTTTACCGCTGTCTTTCGGGGCGATAAAATCCGATAAAGCAATATTTGGAGCACCTTTCGTTTTTTGTGATTGCTGACGCAACGTCAAGAATTTCTCTAACACTTTTCCGTTTTCATCACTCAATTCAATATCATCATCATTGACTTGATTCGCAGGGAAAATTCCGTATATTCCTTTTGCTGTCAGTTTCTTTTCTCTCAAAATAACTTCCAACATTTCCTGCGCATCCGCAAAAACAGAAGTAGCTTGTTCGCCAACAACGTTATCCGTTAAAATAGCAGGATATTTCCCGAACAATTCCCATGTTCTAAAAAAAGGTGTCCAGTCAATATACGGAACCAAAACATCCAAATCGACTTCGATTGTTTTTGTTCCAATAAAATTAGGTTTAATCGGGTTGTAATTTTCCCAATCTAATTTCAGTTTATTGACACGAGCTTGCTCAATGGTTAAGAAATTTTTGTCCCGTGAACGGTTCAAAAATGTTTCTCTAAAAGCATCATATTCTGCTCGAATGTCACTTGCATATATTTTCTTTTCAATATTCAATAAATTTCCAGCAACCGTTACGGCTCTTGAAGCATCATTTACGTGAATAACCGTTGATTTGTATTGCGGTGCAATTTTCACGGCAGTATGCGCTCGTGAAGTCGTTGCTCCACCAATCATCACAGGGATCTTTATGTTTCTTTTGTCTAATTCTTTAGCCAAATAAACCATTTCGTCAAGCGAAGGTGTTATTAATCCGCTTAAACCAATAATATCAACGTTGTGTTCTATGGCTGCCGCGATAATTTTTTCAGGTGCAACCATCACTCCTAAATCAATTATTTCATAATTATTACAAGCCAAAACAACCGAAACAATATTTTTTCCAATATCGTGTACGTCGCCTTTTACAGTTGCCATTAAGATACGGCCAGCCCCCCCCGCCCCCGAAGGGGGTGCCTCCAACGCTGCACATATTGAAGTTAAAACTTTATTTAATTCAAACAGAACTTGATTATTTGTAAAACGAATTACCTGATAACCTTGACTATTTAACCAATTTGTTCGCTCTAAATCACTTGCTGTATTCTCTGGTAATTGATGAATTAAACCGTCAATTTCTATAATTATATTTTCTTTTAAACAAATAAAATCGGCTATATAATCCCCAATAATATGTTGTCTTCTAAACTTATATCCTTCTAGTTTTTTCCCACTCAACTGCTCCCACAAAACCCTTTCTGCATCGGTTGGTTTGTTTCGCATCTCTAATGAATACTTTTTCAACAAACCATAATTAAGTGGGTTTGCAGTTTCCCAATGTTGAGAAGTCTTAACTCCCCCTTCGGGGGCTGGGGGGCGTTTCTCTGCATCTATAAATGGCAATAAATAAGCTACCGCTTTCTTCATTACACGAGCCGATTTTACCACTTGCGGCAAAAACATTTTACCTGAACCAAATAAATCACCCACCACATTCATTCCTGCCATTAGGTTGATTTCGATTACTTCGATAGGTTTTGTTGCTGCCTGTCTGGCTTCTTCGACATCAATTTCTATAAATTCATCGACTCCTTTTACCAGCGAATGCGTCAATCGTTCCTGAATCGTTCCCGAACGCCATTCTTGGACTGCTTTTTCATTACTCTTTACATCTCCTTTTACATTTTCGGCAAAATCAAGCAATCTTTCGGTAGCATCGTCTCTTCGATTTAGAATTACATCTTCGACGCGTTCTAAAAGATCTTTTGGAATTTCGTCGTAAATAGAAAGCATTTCCGGATTCACGATACCCATTGTCATACCGTGCTGAATGGCATGGTACAAAAATACCGAGTGCATCGCTTCCCGAACGGTGTCATTTCCCCTAAATGAAAAGGAAACATTACTTACACCACCACTAATGTGTGCATGAGGAAGATTTTCTCTAACCCATTTGGTTCCTTTAAAAAAATCCAATGCGTTTAGGCGGTGTTCTTCCATACCAGTTGCTACTGGGAATATATTTAAATCGAAAATGATGTCTTGCGGAGGAAAACCAACTTTGTTTACCAAAATATCATACGAACGCTGGCAAATTTCTATTCGGCGCTCGTAATTATCCGCTTGTCCAGTTTCATCAAAAGCCATGATAATAACCGCTGCTCCATAGCGTTTAATCAATTTAGCGTGATGGATAAATTGTTCTTCCCCTTCTTTCAAAGAAATCGAATTCACAATACTTTTTCCTTGGACCACTTTTAGTCCCGCTTCGATGATATCCCATTTTGAGCTGTCAATCATGATTGGCACTCTGGAAATATCTGGTTCGGCAGCGATTAGATTCAGGAATTTTGTCATAGCATATTCGCCATCGAGCATTCCTTCATCCATATTAATATCGATGATTTGTGCGCCACCTTCCACTTGTTCTTTGGCAATGCTAAGTGCTTCTTCGTATTTTTCTCCCTTGATTAATCGAAGGAATTTTCTAGAACCTGTAACATTAGTTCGTTCACCAATATTAACAAATACGCTTTCCGGCGTAATGATTAAAGGCTCTAATCCTGATAATACAAGGTTTCTTCTAGTTTCTGCTTGTGCCATTTTTTATTTTTGTTTAATCCTGCACGGTTTTTAACAACCAAGAAGATTTATCTTATTTTTTAATTATTGTGGGCGTGACCCAAAAGGGTCGGGCTATTCGTTACAAGTCCTCGTCTAATTCCGCTATCGCTTCATTTGTCTGTGGGCTTTTCACTGCTATCCCTCACGCGGGTTTTGTACCTTCTATGTCATTGCGAGGAACGAAGCAATCTCATCCAGTAAGTTCTTAAACATCGTCCACATTTTTGTCATTCCGACGAAGGAGGAATCTCATTATGTGATTCCTCCTTCGTCGGAATGACAAAATCACACTTTATGTTTTTTATTCTCTTTCTGGGCACGGATTACAAATCCGCGCTATCTAGTTATAATTCAGACTCGACAAATCGCGTCTCTACTACATTGTTGCTGTTGACACTCTGGGTTTATATTCCTTTGCGATATCAGCAATCAACTTGATATGTTCTGGCGTTGTTCCGCAACAACCGCCTATGATATTGACTAAATTATCGTCTAAATATTCTTTGATAAATGCTTGCATTTGTTCTGGTGTTTCATCGTACTCTCCAAAAGCGTTTGGCAATCCTGCATTAGGATGCGCCGACACATTGAATGAAGTATTTTGTGATAACGTTTGAAGATACGGCTTCAACAAATCAGCTCCTAAAGCGCAATTGAAACCTACGCTCAATAACGGAATATGCGAAACCGAAACCAAAAAGGCTTCAACGGTTTGACCTGAAAGTGTTCTTCCTGATGCATCTGTAATGGTTCCTGAAACCATGATTGGAATATCGATATTGCGTTCGTCTTTGACTTCTTCGATGGCGAAAAGTGCGGCCTTTGCATTTAACGTGTCGAAAATGGTTTCTACTAAAAGCAAATCACTTCCTCCGTCTATTAAGGCTTCTACTTGTTGTTTGTAAGCAATTCGCAAATCATCAAAAGTTACAGCTCTGTAACCCGGATCATTTACATCTGGTGACATGCTCGCTGTTCTGTTTGTTGGTCCTATTGAACCGGCTACAAAACGAGGTTTATCTGGATTTTTGGCTGTAAATTCATCGGCTATTTCACGGGCGATTTTTGCCGATTCGTAGTTGAGTTCATACACCAAATCTTCAAGATGGTAATCTGCCATTCCAATAGTGGTTCCAGAAAAAGTATTGGTTTCAACGATATCCGCTCCAGCTTCAAAATAAGCTGCGTGAACCGCACGAATCGCTTGTGGCTGAGTCAGTGACAATAAATCGTTGTTTCCTTTTAAGGAATATGGAAAATCTTTGAAACGTTTTCCACGAAAGTCTTCTTCGGAAAAATTGTAGCGTTGCAACATGGTTCCCATAGCTCCATCGAGTACGAGTATGTTTTTTTTAATGGCTTCTTGAATTGTTGACATCTTTTGTTTTATTCTCGCCAATACTAAGTATTAAGCGCTTATTATTAATTACAAAAGTTCACTATTTTAGCTCTTTAGCCCCGATTGCAGCGGTATCCTTTTTTTCTGGTCCCGACTGTTCGGGACAGAAAAAAAGATATAGCGGAAAGCGGGAAGATTGATGGCAAAAAAACGCCAATCATTCGCTCTAAAAAATATTAAAAATGTTGTCAAGAAAAGGTTTGAGAAATACTAAGTGAGTATTCGTGTGTTATCTATCCTTGAAGTACTGAAATTAATACAGCATCAAAGTAGAATGTAGCACCTTCTTTAAAGATAAAGGGTTGCTAAGGTTTCATTGGGTCTTTCCCTCCGCCTTTCGTGATAACGATCAATAAATATAGGAACAGTGCAAAGTAAAGACATAGCGTTAATACTTGCAAGTATTAACGCTATATTTTTTAACTAGTTTGTATTAAGTTGTTAAACTATGGCTTTTACCACGGCTTTTGGAGCTTCTTTACGAGTTCCGTCAAATCCGTCAACACCAGAAACTGTAGTATATTTCAACACATATTTTTTACCGGGATTGATAATTTGGTAGGCTGCCTGACACATTAATGTCGCTTCGTGGAATCCACAAAGAATTAATTTCAGTTTCCCTGGATACGTATTTACGTCACCAATAGCGAAAATTCCAGGAATGTTCGTTTGATAATCCAAAGCGTTGTTTACTTTGATCGCATTTTTTTCTATTTCCAGTCCCCAATGTCCAATAGGTCCTAATTTTGGCGTTAATCCAAAAAGTGGAATAAAATAATCCGTAGGAATAGTTCTGTGAGCGCCATCTTCATCTACAACAACAGATTCTAAGTGTTCAGCTCCATTCAAACCAATCACTTCTCCTGGAGTTATCATTTTGATTTTTCCTGAATTTTTTAGTTCTTGCACTTTCTCTACAGAATCTAAAGCTCCTCTAAATTCATTTCTACGGTGAATCAAAGTTACCTCTGAAGCTACATTAGAAAGGAAAATACTCCAATCTAGTGCAGAATCTCCTCCTCCGGAAATTACAACTCTTTTATCTCGAAATTTTTCCGGGTTTTTAATAAAGTATTTTATTCCTTTATCTTCATAAAATCCAATATCTTCTATAAGTGGTTTTCTAGGTTCAAAACTTCCTAATCCACCTGCAATTGCTACAACAGAGGCATGAAACTTCTTCCCTTTATTTGAAGTCACAATAAAACTTCCATCTTCTTGTTTCTCTATAGTTTCAGCACGTTCGCCCAGCGTAAAACCAGGTTCAAATTGCTTGATTTGCTCCATTAAGTTATCTACCAAATCCCCCGCTAATACTTCCGGAAATCCAGGAATATCATAGATTGGTTTTTTAGGATATAACTCAGATAATTGTCCACCAGCTTGTGGCAATGCATCTAAAATATGGCATTTTAATTTTAATAATCCTGCTTCAAATACTGCAAATAATCCTGTTGGACCGGCTCCGATAATTAATATGTCTGTTTTAACCATTTTTTTATTCTTTTATTCCTCCCCCCAAACCCCCTCCGAGGGATGGGGAGACTGGGTAGAGTTTCTTTTGTTATACTTGTTGTTACTTATTATTATTTTCACAAATTAACAAATGATTTTTACTACTTTAAATGATAAATATCATTCGTTATTTTGTGATGCTTTTATTCTTTATTTTTTAATGCTTCGGTGATTTCGTTCATTTTCTGTACTTTCTCTTCGAAATTTCCTTTCAGCGTTTTGCGATATTCATTTAGGTTTTCGACCATTTTATTGATATCGTCCGGAATTATTTCTTCAAAAAACTCCCGTAATCTTTTGGCTGTTGTTGGTGATTTTCCGTTTGTGGAAATCGCAATTTTTACATTTCCTTTGGTTACAATTCCACCCAAATAATAATCACATAATGGCGGTGTATCAGCAATATTGCAAATCAAATACCTTTTTCTTGACAGATCATAAATCTTTTTATTTACAGCTAAATCATCCGTACAGGCAATAACCATGTGCCGTTTGCGAAGCATCCAGCGATTGAACTTCCTGTAAGTCAATTTCACCGAAGGATGTCTTTCGACCAACGCTTCCAGTTCTGGCAAAAACTTTGGCGCAACCACTTCAACATTGGCATTTGGACTGGATTTTAGCATAAACGATAATTTTTCTAAACCCACATTCCCTCCTCCTACAATAAGTACATTGAGTTGCTGTAATTTTAAAAATATCGGATATAACTCATTCCTTTCCATACACCAGTACTTTATTATGGTTTGATTTTAATTCTTTATAAAAACCTACCCTTTTCTTATTATCGCCTACTACTTCTCCAATAACGATTATCGCCGGAGAACTTAAATTGTTCTCTGCCACCACTCTTTGGATTGTGTTTATAGTTCCAATTCCTGCTTTTTCCTCTGGAGTCGTTCCGTTTTGAATAATCGCTACGGGCATTTCTCCTTTGGATTCCTTTTGAAACAGCGCCACGATTTCTTCCAATTTACTCATCCCCATCAAAACAACCACTGTCGCTGTCGATTGGGCTGCCAAAGCTACATCAGCAGATAATTTTCGTGCTGAAGTAGTACCGGTAATCACCCAAAAACTTTCAGAAACGCCTCTTTTTGTCAATGAAATCCCTTGAGAAGCTGGGACTGCAATAGAAGATGAAATTCCCGGAACTACAAATGTAGGAATTCCAAAGCTTTCTACGAATTCTATTTCTTCACTTCCTCTTCCAAAAATAAATGGATCTCCTCCTTTTAATCGTACCACATTGCCATAAGTAAGTGCATTATCTACAATTAACTGGTTGATTTCATCTTGAGTATACGCATGACATCCCTTTCTCTTTCCAACAAATATTTTCAATGCTTTTTTAGGAGCATAGGACAATAGTTCTTCATTAGCCAAGGCATCATACAAAACCACATTCGCTTCAGCTAATGCCTTTGCACCTTTGATGGTAAGCAAATCCGGATCTCCCGGACCGGCACCTACTAAAGTAACTTGGGGTTTTATTTTATTTTTCATCTTTTAGGTCTTTGGCTCTGAAGGCTTCTATGGTATCAAAAAAAGCAATTGCTTCTTGAATGTACTTTTTAGCGAATTCTTCAGACGGTTCGTTCTGATTGATCTGAAATACTAAATCCTTTAATGTGGATTGCAATGGAATTTTATTAGTTTCGACAAAAACCGTATCAAATAAGTTTATTATTCCAGCTTGATGATTTGTTTTTTGGTCCTCTGAAAGCAATAAGGCTTTGGCGCCATTTACAAAACCTGCATACCCGTGATAAACAGCATCCGACCATTTTTTATCTTCGAAAGCTTCTTGCGCGAAAGTCAATTTATCTTTGGCTTCCAGTAGCAAGGTAGCGACCAAATCAATTACTACTCCTGCACATTCTCCTACTCCAACTGCTTTCACGTAATTATCAGCATTACCCCAATCGATAAAATCAGCTTCAGTAAGATTCGTCAAATCAGCTAAAGGTTTCAAAAATTCGTAGAAATATTTCTCTCCTTTGGCATCGTAATAATCTAGAAACGACATTCCATTTGCATTAGCTGCAAAATCATTTAAGATGAAACGCAACGCATCTGGTCCTCTCCGGCTTGGAATTTTAATTACTTTATCAGAAAATCTCCCAGAACCGTTTCCTAAATTCCCTCCACCCAATAACACTTGAAGCGCCGGCGCTACTAATTTTCCGGAATTGATAGACATTCCCTGAAAACCAATTTGTGCCATATTGTGTTGCCCGCAAGCATTCATACAACCACTAATTTTTATAATGATTCCTTTATTGTTCTTGTATTCAGGATATTCAGTTTCTAAAACTCTTTCCAGTTCTACTGCAATTCCGGTGCTGCTTGCAATACCAAGATTACAAGTATCTGTTCCCGGACAAGCGGTGATGTCTGCTGTACTATCATATCCAATTGCTACATAATCAAGTTTAGCTAATTCTTGGTAGAAAAAGGCTAAATTCTCTTCTTTCACATTGCGGATCAGAATATCTTGTCGTAATGAAAAACGCAATTCATTAGCAGCATAATTTTTAATTAAATCAGCTAATAGTCTCGCTTTATCAGTATAGAAATCTCCCAATAATACTTTGATTCCAATCGCAACATATCCATTTTGTTTCTGCGGAATCACATTTGTTTTTTTCCAAGCTTCAAATGCATCATTGTCTTCTATTGTTACATTTGGTGCTTCCAATAAAGGTTCTGGAATTGGACTATCAAAAGCTGTCGTATCGATTTCAACAATTTGATGAGACAACGCTTTTTTCTCTTCATCAACCAAATGCAGGAACTCATCTCTACCAATATCTTTGATTAAGAATTTCATACGTGCTTTCAACCTTTTGGCTCTTTCTCCAAAACGGTCAAATATTCTTAAAACACCTTCTGTTGTTGGAATAATTTGGTTTACGGGAATAAAACCCGACAACAGTTCGGCGTGGTGTGGTTGAGAACCTAATCCCCCACCAAGCATTACTTTAAATCCTCGTTCTCCGTTTACAATTTTTGGAATAAAACCTAAATCATGCATGTAACTCAGCGCCGTGTCTTTATCTGAAGAAGAAAACGATATTTTGAATTTACGTCCCATTTCCTGACATACCGGATTTCTCAAGAAAAATTGAAACATAGCATGCGCGTATGGGGACACATCAAAAGGTTCATCTACATCTATCCCCGCTGTTTCACTCGCCGTAATATTTCTCACGGTGTTTCCACAAGCTTCTCTCAACGTAACATCATCTTTCTCTAATTCCGCCCAAAGCTCTGGAGTTCTGTCCAAACTTACATAGTGAATTTGGATATCCTGACGTGTTGTAATATGCAAACGTCCCGTTGAATATTCGTCAGAAACTTTAGCAATACGTAACAATTGCTCGCTGGTCACTTTTCCAAAAGGCAATTTGATCCGAATCATTTGTACGCCTTCCTGACGCTGACCATAAACTCCTCGCGCCAAGCGAAGGCTACGAAAACGCTCGTCATCAATTTTTCCGTCACGGAACAAGGCAATTTTTCTTTCTAAATCGATGATGTCTTTTTGGACAATCGGATCTTCTATTTCGGTTCTAAAACTTTCCATACTTTATTGGTTTTCCCCACCCCAACCCTCCCCGAAGGGGAGGGAGTAGAAACTGGCAATGTTATATTATAATTTAATCACTTCTATTTTCTAATCTGGCTCCCTCCCCTTCGAGGAGGGCCGGGGTGGGGATTTAGTTTATAAACCCAACTCCCGCGGTTGTATTGGTCGCCGTATCTATCAAAATAAAAGCTCCATTTGATTTGTTGTCATTGTAGGCATCAAAATAAATGGCTTTGCTCAATTTAATATTTACTTCTCCTATTTCGTTAATGGCCAATTGAGTTGCTGGAGTTGACCCTGTATAATCTGTAGCAATTACATTTTTCACGCTTTCAATTTTTGCCAAAACTCTATTGGTATTGTGCTGTATTAAATATTTAGTTCCGGCAACTAACTTTTTGCTGTCCATCCAACAGATCGTGGTATTGATGTCTTTTTCCATTCTAGGAAGTTCATTCGATTTTACAATCATATCACCTCTAGTTACGTTGATATCATTCTCTAATTCGATTGTGATTGAAGAACCTGCTGAAGCTTCGTCATATTTTTCATCGAAAAAATGAATGTTAGTCACTTTAGATTCAGTTAAAGATGGAAGTACAGTCACCGAATCACCCACTTTTATATTGTCTCCGTATAATTTTCCGGCATATCCTCTAAAGTCATGGTATTCCTCCGTTTTTGGTCTGATAACCGTTTGAACGGGGAAACGTGCTTTTCCTTTTTCATATACATCTTTTGGCTCTAAAGCTTCTAAATGTTCCAAAACAGTCTGTCCGGTGTACCACGGCATATTTTCTGATTTATCAGCCACATTTCCTCCATTGATAGCACTCAAAGGAATGTAACTTACATTTTGCTCTTTGAAAGCACTTTTTTCATTTAATGCATGAAAATCAGCTTTGATTTTATTGTATATTTCTTCCGAATAATCAACTAAATCCATTTTGTTTACCGCAACAATCACTTCTTTTACGCGCAATAAATTATTGATAAAAAAGTGACGGTAGGTTTGCTCAATTACTCCTTTACGAGCATCAATCAATATAATTGAAACCTGGGAAGTTGAAGCTCCTGTAACCATGTTACGTGTATATTCTACGTGACCTGGAGTATCCGCAATAATGTAACTTTTCTTTGCAGTCGAAAAATAAATATGTGCCACATCAATTGTGATTCCTTGTTCTCTTTCGGCAACTAAACCATCGGTAGCCAATGAAAAATCTAAGTAATCATATCCTTTTTGCTTACTGCTTTTTTCTATTGCTTCAATTTTATCAGTAGTCAACGATTTTGTATCGTACAATAATCTTCCGATTAAGGTGCTCTTTCCGTCATCTACACTTCCTGCTGTTGCTATTTTTAAAACTTCCATATTCACTTTCACCTCCCCGACCCTCCCCAAAGGGAAGGGAGCCGAGTCTGGCATTTATTTAATTAAAAATCAGTTTTTTTTTCTATTGTACTACCCTATAAACCCTCAACCGATGGACACTTTTTATCCGTTTAAGGCTCCCTCCCCTTCGGGGAGGGCTGGGGTGGGGATTCTAAAAGTACCCTTGTTGTTTTCTTTTTTCCATTGCGGCTTCAGAACGTTTGTCATCAATTCTGGCTCCTCTTTCTGAAATAGTCGAAGATCTGATTTCGCCCACAACTTCCTGAATGGTTGCTGCGTAAGAATCAACAGCTGCGGTACAACTCATATCGCCAACGGTTCTAAAACGAACAATTCTTTCTTCGATTTCTTCATCTTCTTCTTGGTATACAAATGGAGAATGCGACCAAATCATACCGTCTCTCAAGAATACTTTACGTTTGTGTGAAAAGTAAATGGATGGAATTTCTATTTGCTCTTGTTCAATATAACTCCAAACATCAAGCTCTGTCCAGTTCGAAATTGGGAAAACACGCACGTTTTGACCATTTTCAATTTTCCCATTCAAAATATCAAACAATTCCGGGCGTTGGTTTTTCTCATCCCATTGACCAAAATCATCACGAACAGAGAAAATACGTTCTTTAGCTCTTGCTTTTTCTTCATCTCTACGCGCACCACCAATACAAGCATCAAATTTGAATTCTTCAATTGCATCCAAAAGTGTAGTTGTTTGCAAACTGTTTCTACTGGAGTATTTCCCTGATTCTTCTACAACTTTACCTTCGTCAATGGCGTCTTGTACGTTACGAACGATTAATTCTAAACCTAATTCAGCAACCAATTTATCTCTAAATTCTATAGTTTCAGGAAAGTTATGTCCTGTATCTACGTGCAATAATGGAAAAGGAATCTTAGCTGGAAAGAACGCTTTTTGAGCCAAACGCACTAGTGTTATAGAATCTTTCCCACCGGAGAAAAGCAAAACTGGTTTGTCAAATTGAGAAATCACTT
Source organism: Flavobacterium xylosi (assembly GCF_042787345.1). Classification (NCBI taxonomy): domain Bacteria; kingdom Pseudomonadati; phylum Bacteroidota; class Flavobacteriia; order Flavobacteriales; family Flavobacteriaceae; genus Flavobacterium; species Flavobacterium xylosi. Next base: position 49,608 of record NZ_JBHZPZ010000008.1, read on the forward strand.
CTCTAAAAATGTATATCGCTTCGCTTTCTAAAGCGTTTGTTTTTAATATTGAACTCATTTTTTTAAAGATTTAAATGATTGAAACATTTAAAGATTGCAACAATCGTTTATAATTTATAATTACTTTTGGTGCAACCCGCATTCTTTATGACTGGATTCCCACCACCATCTTCCAGCCCTTATATCTTCGCCAGGAGTAATGGCTCTGGTACAAGGGGCACAACCAATACTCACAAAACCTTGTTTATGAAGTAAGTTTTGCGGAACATTGTTTTTTTCGATATAATCCTCAACCTCCTTCAAAGTCCATTTTAGCAACGGATTAAATTTAATGATGTCAAACTTTCCATCGTACTCAAAAAGATGTAAATCTTTTCTGTTTTCTGATTGTTCTGACCTTAAACCAGTAATCCAAACTGAATTACCCTTTAACGCTTTTGTTAACGGTGCTATTTTTCGAATAAAACAACATTCTTTTCTATTCTCCACAGATTCGTAAAAGCTGTTTGGACCTTTATTATTTAACAATTCCTCCACTGCACTTGTTTGTGGAAAATAGGTTTTTATGTCAATTTTATACTTTTTCAATGTCTTATGAAAAACATCATAGGTTTCTTCAAACAATCTTCCCGTATCCAACGTAAAAATGGTAATCGGTAAATCATATTTTGCAATTAAAGCCGTAATTACTTGATCTTCCTGACCAAAAGAAGTAGAGAAAACCACTTTATCTTTGTATTCATTAGCTAAAAAAGCAAGCGTTTCCTCGATTGAGAAATCTTTCGTTTTTTCTAGTAAAGTATTTATTATTGCTGTACTCATTATAATAATTTAGATAATGTTCTTAAACTCAAAATGATAATTAAAATCCCAACCAAAATCATCATCGGTTGTCTTTTAATTTTGTTAACTAATAGGGCTGCAATCGGCGCTGCAATTACTCCTCCGAGAATTAATCCTATAATTACTTCCCAGCCTTGAATTCCCCCAAAAATCATAAATGTTATTCCACTTGCAAAAGAAACGGCAAACTCAGCGGCATTAACGGATCCAATAGTATATCTGGGATTTCTGCCTCGCCCAAGTAATGTAGAAGTAACAATTGGTCCCCATCCACCACCACCAACAGCATCCATAAAACCTCCAAAAGAAGCCAGAATACCTAAACGCTTGGTTTTCTTTTTTATAATATTCTTTTGCATTGCTTTTCTAATAATGATACAAGCCAATGCAATCATATAAACCGCAATAAATGGTTTAATCACATCTCCGTCAATCACATCAGCCAACAAATAAGCGCCTGTTATAGAACCTAAAACACCCGGTATTAGCAAGTGTCTCACTAATTTTTTATTGATATTCCCAAATTTATGATGAGAAATGGCAGATGCTCCTGTTGTAAACATTTCAGCAACGTGAACTCCAGTACTACTAATTACAGGAGGAACTCCGTACGCCAATAAAAAAGAAGTAGAGGTTGCTCCATAACCCATTCCCAGAGTACCATCAACTAACTGCGCAAAAACACCGATACAGAAAAAGATTAAAAACTCTTGATTAAAACCAGCTACAAAGCCATCCCAAGAAAACTCTGCGTGATGATTGTACACCAATACGGATATCAAACCAATTAACAAACTAACAGGAATCCGAACCCACAAACGTTCCTTAAAAGTCATTTCCTTTTTTAGTGCTACACTGTTTTCTTTTAAATCTTTATTCATGCTTTCTTCGATTCACTTAAATTATCTATTACCCCATCGGAATAGTAGATTAAAAGGCAAAAATAACACTTTTAGTTTAACTACAAAACTTATTCGGAAAATTTATTTGTTAAAATGCTATATCAGCTAGTGTGTTACTCTCTAAGATTTTCAGGGTGTTATCGCGGACTTCGATCATTAGTTTTCTAACCGCGCAAGTTGCTTCATCAGTACAATCCTCACATTTTTCGTAAAAATTATGACTTGCACAAGGTAATAATGCAATAGGTCCTTCAAGAATGCGGTAGACATGAGCCATATTTATATCTTTTGGCTCTTTAATTAAATAATAACCGCCGCCTTTTCCTTTTTTGGCACCCAAAAAACCTGAGTGACGTAAAAGCAATAATATGCTTTCTAAAAATTTCAACGAAATATTTTCACTCTTTGCGATTTCAGCAATTTGAACCGGCGTATGATCTTTCTGGCGAGCCAAAAAAGTCAAAGCTTTTATTCCGTATTTTGTTTTTTTAGACAGCATTTAAAATAGATATAAGATTGTTGATTTCAGATTGTTGATTTCAGATTTCAAACCTACCTGAAAGCTACACGCTTTTAATATTCCAACAACAAAAATATACTTTTTGAATGAAAAATAGTGAATGACAATTGAAGATTGTTGTTGGACTCGAAATCTGCTCCCGAAACTTCGGGGCTCATATCTTTACGAAAGCGCTTGTTCTAAATTGGCAATTACATCTTCTACCGTTTCTAATCCTATTGAAACACGCACAAAACCATTAGCCCACGGTTTAAACCGTGGGCTATGATTATGAATTTCTAAGATTATGGATTTTTATGAAAGCGCTTGCTCTAAATCAGCAATTACATCTTTTAACGTTTCTAATCCTACTGAAACACGCACAAAACCATCAGCCCACGCTTTAAACCGTGGGCTATGATTATGAACTTCTAAGATTATGAATTTTTATGAAAGTGCTTGCTCCAAATCGGCAATTACATCTTTTACGGTTTCCAATCCTAATGAAAATCGAACCAAACCATCAGCCCACGGTTTAAACCGTGGGCTATAATTATGAATTTCTAAGATTATGAATTTTTAAGACAACACCTGCTCCAAATCAGCAATTAAATCCTTGAGAAACACCAACCAAACCATCAGCCCACAGTTTAAACCGTGGGCTATGATTATGTACTTCTAAGATTATGAATTTTTATGAAAGTGCTTGCTCCAAATCGGCAATTACATCTTTTACCGTTTCTAATCCTATTGAGACACGAACCAAACCATCAGCCCACAGTTTAAACCGTGGGCTATGATTAAGAATTTCTAAGATTATGAATTTTTAAGACAACACCTGCTCCAAATCAGCAATTAAATCCTTGAGAAACACCAACCAAACCATCAGCCCACGGTTTAAACCGTGGGCTATGATTATGAACTTCTAAGATTATGAATTTTTATGAAAGTGCTTGCTCCAAATCGGCAATTACATCTTTTACCGTTTCTAATCCTATTGAAACACGCACTAAACCATCTGTAATACTTACAGCCAAACGTTCATCAACAGATAATTTACTATGCGTTGTAGAAGCTGGATGCGTAACAATTGTTCTTGTATCACCAATATTTGCCGAAAGCGAACACAATTGTATTTTATCTAGAAATTTTCTACCAGCTTCGATCCCACCTTTAATTTCAAAAGCAATAATGTTACCTCCCAAAAGCATCTGTTTTTTGGCAACTTCATATTTAGGATGCGATTTCAAAAACGGATATCTCACACTATTCACATTTGGATTATTTTCTAGAAATTCAGCAACTTTCAATGCATTTTCACAATGTTTCTCCACACGAACCGCCAACGTTTCTAAACTTTTGGATAAAACCCAAGCATTGAATGGCGATAATGCTGGCCCTGTATTTCTGGAGAATAAATATATTTGTCTGATTAAATCTTCGCTTCCTACAGTCACACCGCCCAAAACACGTCCTTGCCCGTCAATCAATTTTGTCGCGGAATGAATAACTAAATCCGCTCCCCATTTTATGGGTTGCTGAATGTATGGCGTTGCAAAACAGTTGTCGATAATCAATATTAGATTGTGTTTTTTAGCGATAGCTCCTAATAATTCCAAGTCAATAATATCTACCGCAGGATTCGTAGGTGACTCCGCATACAATATTTTGGTATTTGGCTTAATGAAACTCTCAATAGTTTCTGGCTTATTAATATCAAAATACGAAGTTTCGATATTCCATTTTGGAAAATAAGTCATAAATAAAGCGTGCGTAGAACCAAAAACGCTACTTGCAGAAACTACATGGTCGCCTGAATCTAACAAAGCTGCAAAAGTAGAAAACACTGCCGCCATTCCTGTTGCAAAAGCATAACCGGCTTGAGCTCCCTCCATTTTGCATATTTTTTCTACAAATTCAGTTGTATTGGGATTACTGAAACGACTGTAAATGTTTCTTTCTTTTTCTTCTGTAAAGGAAGCACGCATATCTTCGGCATCTTCAAAAACAAAACTCGATGATAAATACAAAGGCACGGAATGCTCCTGATATTGTGATCTTTCTAATTGGGTGCGTATGGCTTGGGTCTCAAACCCAAATTCCTGTTCGTTCATTTTATTTTTTAGTTTAAAGATTAAGGTTTACAGCTGTTGGAATCGCGAAACTCCAAGCTCTTGTATTTAAACTATAATGATTTATTATTCAAGACTACTTTGTAATGTATTGTTGCTGTTGGTTCTAATGTTTTAGAAACCGAGCAGTACTTTTCGAAAGAAAGTTGCGCGGCTCTGGCTGCTTTTTCTTCATTAATGTCTCCTTCCAAATAAAACACAACATGAATATCTTTGAATGGTTTTGCTTCTCCTACTTGCACACGCTCGCCTTCGACCTCCGCTTTGAAAGAAGTGATTTCCTGACGCTGTTTTTTCAAAATAGAAATCATATCAATCGCACTGCAACCCGCAACGCCCATTAAGACTAACTCCATTGGACTTGCGCCCATATCATTCCCTCCAAATTCAGGACGGCTATCAACATTTACTATATGTCCTCTTTCATTTTTTAATTCAAAGTGAAAGTTTTCGTTTACTCTGTTTAATGTTATTTTCATATTATTCCCCTCCCCAACCCTCCCCGAAGGGAAGGGAGCCAAGACTGGAGGCAGTCCCTTTTTTATTAATTATATTTGTTCGGGCACGGATGAAACGGATTTGCTATCGCAAAAACACGGATTTTTGTTTTTTATATCTGAAATCAAAATTCAAAAATCTGCAATCTCAAATCGTTATCCTTTATCAGACAATCTCAAAATATCCCCAAAAACTCCTCTTGCTGTAACTGCAGATCCTGCGCCTGCGCCTTGAATCACGATTGGTCGGTCTCCATACGATTCGGTGTAAATTTCGAAGAATGAATCTGAACCTTTCAATCCTCCCAGTGCCGTATCAGATGGAACCGAAACTAATTTTACTTCAAGATTTCCTTTGTCATTTTGTAAATCGCCACATAATTCACCTATGTATCTTAAAACGTGATTTGGTTTTTGATTCTCTTTTATGGCTGCGTATATTGGATCAAATTCTTTCAATTTGGTTAAAAATTCCGAAGCACTTCCTTCACTTAAATGCTCAGGAATTAAATTCTGAATTCCGATTTCTTCAAATTCATTCTGCAGATCCAATTCTCTTGCCAAAATCAATAATTTTCGTCCTACATCATTTCCGCATAAATCTTCACGTGGATCCGGTTCCGTATATCCGTTATCAATTGCTTCTTGCAAAACCTGACTAAAAGGAAAATCCTTAGCTGAAAAGTTATTAAATAAATAACTCAATGTTCCGGAAAACACTCCTTTTATTTTGGTAATATTTTCACCCGAAAGATGCAATAATTTGATAGTATCTATTAGTGGCAATCCTGCTCCAACATTCGTTTCATAAAGATAACTCTTTTGATTGTCAGCTAATACTTTTCGCAATTCTTTATAAAAACTATAACTTAACGTATTGGCTACTTTATTCGAAGAAATCAAATCAAAACTATTTTCGGCTAATTTCACATAATTTTCTACAAAGGTAGCACTTGCCGTGTTATCGATTGCAATTAAATTTTCTAGATGATGCTCATTAGCAAAGGCAATAACATCATCAATCGTATAAGAAAAACCGTTGTTTTGTATTTCATTTTTCCAGTTTGGAGTCACGCCGTTTTTGTTTAACAGCACATTTTTTGAATTGGCAATAGCAAAAACATTCAATTTAATATCCTTTCTTTTTTCGATCGCTGCGGCTGATTCCAGAATTTGATTAATCAAAGTTCCACCCACCAAGCCATGTCCAAAAATGGCAATATTAATTTTCTTTGAGACTCCAAAAATCTCTCCGTGAATAACGTTCAACGCTTTATTAAGTTGTGACTTTTTGACAACTAAACTTACGTTTTTCCCCGTTACCGTATTATTAAAAAGAATAGGAACTATCTTGTTTTTGATAAGAGCGGTATATGGCTTGTGAAAAGTGCTTAAATCCTGCCCGATGATAGAAATCACCGAAACATTATCAGTAACTGAAATCTTATTGACGTCTTTAGAATAGAAATCATTTTCGAATTCTTTTTCTAGTTCTATCATTGCTTTTGTAGCCTGATCAGCAGCAACTACAAGGCCGATACCTCTTTCTGAAGATCCTTGTGAAATGATACTAACACTAATGTCATTATCTCCCATTACTCGAAAAATACGCGCATCTACACCTGTTTTCCCTAACAAACCTCTTCCTTCTAAGTTTACTAATGACACATTCTCCAGTACGGAAAGCGTTTTAATTCCTTCCTTATTTGAATTTGAAGTGATTAAAGTTCCTTCATTTTCGTGATTGAATGTGTTTAAAATTCGAAGGGGGATATTTTTTTCCAATAAAGGAATTATCGTTTTTGCATGAAGTATCGTTGTTCCAAAATTAGCCAGCTCATTCGCTTCATTAAATGTCAAATGGTCAATTTTTTTGGCATCCAAAACTAAATCCGGGTTTGCCGTGTATATTCCGTCAACATGCGTATAATTCTGAAGTTCCTCTGCATTTAGATAATTAGCGATCAAAGAAGCCGTATAATTACTGCCGTTTCTTCCTAAAGTAGTGGTGTCATTTTTACTATTTGATCCAATAAAACCGGTTACAATATTGACTGTGTTCCCATCATTTTGCTTGAAATAACTTATTACGTTTTTCTTCGAAATTTGTTCCAAAGGTTGGGCATCTCCAAACTTAGAATCGGTTTTTATCAATTCTCTGGAATCGGTAAAACGAGCATTTATTCCATTTTTAAGTAAAATCGCAGTAAGCAACTTAGCCGAAAGCAATTCTCCTTTAGACAGTACTAAATCTTTAATTTTATTGCTATAATCCCCAATTAAACTTACCCCTTCAAAAAGTTTTTCCAAGACTTCGAATTCCTCGGACAAATCGACATTCTCATATTCAGCTTGTTGGTATTTTTTAAAATCTTCAAAAAGCGGTTTGTAATTTGTGTTTTGTGATGCGATCCCTAAAATATTTTCTAACTCATCAGTAGCATTTCCACGTGCCGATACTACGACAGCAATTTCCTCTCCTTGATTTACTTTATCGGTAATAATAGCAACCACCTTGTTTAATCCCTCTCCATTCGATAAAGATTTACCTCCAAATTTTAATATTTTCATCTTTCTATATTGTATTTATGCTTGAAAAATACCTGCAAGCAATTTGTCTAATTGATTGTATTCTATCAAAAAAGCATCATGACCATTAATGGAAACGATTTCCTGATAGGAAACATTATTTTTATATTTTTTTATTTCTTGATAAGTCGCTTTATTTTCATCTGCAGTAAAAAATAAATCAGAATTGATTCCGATGATATGAATATCGGCTTCAATTCTTGAAACTATTTCTTCAAATGAACCTGTATTTCTGGTGACATCTATCGTTTTCAGTAATTGGTTCATCATTTTATAAGACGAAAGCTGAAACCGTTTTTGCAATTTCGTTCCATGATGACTCAACCAACTTTCCACATTAAAAATGGCCAATTCTTCGTTTGTAGTCCGTTGGAATTTTTCTTTGAAAGATTTTGGAGTACGGTAGCACAACATGGCATGAATCCTGGCATCCTCAATCGGTTTTCGAGAGTTATTTAGAATTTGCTCTTGCAAAAAACAATTAGCTATCAACCAATCCGTCGATTTCCAATCCGTAGCGATAGGAATCAAATGCTTTGTAAGTGTAGGTTCTAAAGCGGCTATTTCCCATGCGATTCCTCCTCCTACTGAACCTCCGATAATCGCATATAACTGTTTGATTTCAAGAAATTTTATCCCTTCAATAAACGATTTTGCAATATCTCTGGCATTGAAATCCAAATAGTTTTCTATTATAGTTTCATCATTGCCATTGCCGGGTACATTAAATGCTAGTACGGTATATTTATTAGTGTCAATTGTTTTATTTTCACCAATTAAATCATTCCACCAACCGTTTTTTCCAATAACTTGGGAATTTCCGGTTAAAGCGTGATTTACTAAAACGATTGGTGCAGTATTTAATTCCGGTCCAAAAACTTGAAAACTCAAGTTAAGGTCAGGATAAAGCGCGCCACTTTCGGTAGTGAAATTTTGTAATGTAATATGGGTTGGTTTATTTTCCAATTTCAAATCTTTTATGATTTTTGATTTGTGTCTGGAAATATTATAAAGAAAAAACTAGGGTAAACCAGTTAAATTCTTGTTGTTATCTTTCCACGTTTGGCGCGGTAGAATGCAGCACCTTCTTCGATAAATCGAAGGGTTGCTAAGGCTTCATTGGGTCTAATCCCTCGTCCTTTCTTTATAACATTTCAATACGTTTGTGAACTTAAAGGAACAAATTAACTACAAATTTTTTAAAGAAACAAATTTTTTAAAGAATTGATTATTATTAATTAGCAACTTGAGATTGAATATAAGCACAAAAAAGCATCCATTTAATTGAATGGTGCTTTTAAGATTTTGGATGGAATTCTAAACTTAAGAAAGTCTTTTTTTACCATATAAAACAATGAATTTTAAAAAAAAATTTTGAATATTACTAATCAATAAAAGTTTGTTTTAAATCATATGAAAAGAATCTCGTTTTCTTGGGAATACATTAAAGCCAATAATGAATTAGATCCTTTTTCTCCAAAACTACCAGTGGTTTTCACTTCAAACCTAGGATGAATTAATTCATTTTCCGGTTGAAGTTCTTTTGTTTTTCTTGCCTTGAATTTCAAATTTGGCATTGACGAAATTGTCTTTAGTGTTTTCATGATAATTATTTTTTAGTTGTTTGTTTTTCGTATTAATTAAACTCCCAAAATCCCAGTTTGAAAGAACTGACATTGCTAACAATCAATTTTATTGCCAATAATAAATTAAACTAAAAAATAAATATCCCTTCTGTTTGTATTGTTAATTTGCGAAAGAAATTTCTTTAACTACACTCATTTATGGTTTTGATATTTTAACTTTTAATATACATTCATCAAAAGCAAGCTTTAACTATTTTCATATTAATTTTAATTACCCTTTTGACTTGCTTTTTGGTTAAGCATTTCCTGTCATACCCTTTAATGATAAGCTCTTTTAAATTTTCCCATTTTGCTCTCATATAAGGATATAATGACAACGATATCTCGTCTCCATTTTGTGAATTCTCATAATGCCTTTTGTATTCCTTGACATAATTATCATAATCATCCAGATATTTATCCCATTTATTAGTATGGATTTTGCCCCTTCTTTTCATAGTATTTTCCAATACAGAAACGTTTTCGTTTGCTTTCATGATTAAATTATTTTAATTAAAAAATTATTCTAATACTAAACAGTTGGCTATACCGCTTTTCTAATATGCTTTGATAATCCGAAAATGTGGTTTATTTGTGTAGGTTGTAATTTCTTACTTGCAGCCTTTAAAAATTAACAATTTGAAAAATAATTATTCTTTAGATTGTTAATTTTAGTGTTAAACAAATTTAATACAATAAAGGAATTAAAATAAAACATATCCGACCAACTAACACTATATCAGATATAAAGCATTTTTTTAAGATTATATTTCAGAAAAAAGTCATAAAAAGAAAAATAGTCATTAAGTCTAAAAAATAATACAAAAGCAATTGGTTTACAAAATCACCGTGATTCATTTAAATCATCCATAACAAAAGGATTTAAAAATTTGATTTACACGGTACCAAATTCTGCTTCACATTTTTCTTTTCTATTTTAAGAAAACTGCCTTTGGTCTAACCAATAAACCAAAGACAGTGTAACCGCCAAAAAACAAACTTTTATGCCACTTGTGATTTTTTTATACTTTCAAAAACGGTTTTCAAATCTCCTTTCAAATCTTCAATATCTTCTAAACCAACCGAGAGTCGGATTAAATCTTTGGAAACTCCTGTCGCAATTTGTTCCTCGTCAGATAATTGTTGGTGTGTGGTGCTTGCAGGATGGATAATCAATGATTTGGTGTCACCAATATTCGCCAGAAGAGAGAATATTTTGGTTTCATCTGCCACCTTTTTGGCAGCTTCAAATCCTCCTTTTAGCCCAAAAGTCACTACTCCACTTTGCCCCTTTGGCAAATATTCCTGACCTAAAAGATAATATTTACTCGATTTCAATCCCGGATAATTTACCCATGCCACCTCTTCCTGACTTTCTAACCATTGCGCAAGAGCCAATGCATTATCGCTGTGTCTTTGAATTCGGATAGGTAATGTTTCTAATCCTTGAATAATCTGGAACGCATTGAACGGGCTCAAAGCAGCGCCATAATCTCGCAAACCTTCAATACGAGCTTTAGCAATGAAAGCTGCATTTCCGAGCGCTTCGTGATACACTAATCCGTGATAACCGGCGGAAGGTTCTGTGAATTCCGGGAATTTTCCATTGGTCCAATCGAAATTTCCTGCATCAATAATAACACCTCCCAAAGAAGTTCCGTTACCCGTTATGTATTTCGTCAAGGAGTGAATGACAATATCGGCTCCGTATTGAATAGGATTTAATAAATAAGGAGACGCAACCGTATTATCCACAATAAAAGGCACTTTAGATGCTTTGGCCTCAGCCGAAATAGCTTTCAAATCCAATACGTCTAATTTTGGGTTCCCCAAAGATTCGACAAAAAATGCTCTGGTATTTTCTTGGACAGCATTTTTGAAATTAACCGGATTGGATGGATCTACAAATGTGGTGGTAATTCCTAACCTTGGCAATGTTACTTTTAATAAATTATACGTTCCGCCATACAAACTGTTGGAAGCCACAATATGATCTCCCGCTTTTAGCAATACCAATAATGTTGTGGCAATTGCGGCGGTTCCTGATGCAGTAACTACCGCTCCAATGCCTCCTTCTAAAGTCGCTAAACGTTGTTCTAGAATATCATTTGTTGGATTGTTTAATCTGGTGTAAATAAATCCAGGTTCAGCAAGATCAAAAAGGTTTGCGGCATGTTCCGAGTTATTGAAAACATAAGAACTGGTTTGATAAATAGGAACAGCTCTGGTTCCTGCGTTTTTTGTTACGTCGTGTCCCGCGTGTAGTGCGTTTGTTGCAAATTTTTGTGTGCTCATGATTTTTAGATTTTAATATTAGAATTATTTATTTTGTTATTAATTTTAGATTGTGATTCTTATTATTTTTTTCATTTATGCAGTATTTTTAGATTGTTGGTCAAAAAAAAGTCGTTTTGGATGGCTTACCAAAAGAATAGCAGATTGGGAAGCACATACGCAACATAAACTTACCATCATTTTTTTTGTTACTGCTTCAATAATCATGCTTGCATTTATAGATTTGACAAAATTGAATTTATAACTCTTTTTTTCTTCAAATGGTAAAGAGAAATCAACATAAAATAAAAAAACCCCTGCGGTTAGCAGAGGTCTTAATTATATGTTTTTAAAATTTAAAACTATACAATAGTGCGCTCTGCGGAAGTTTCCGGCATCATACAATACATATTGACACTAACTAAATTCATTTTTTGTTTATTTATTATAGCAAATTTGCAAACTATTTGTGAATCCACCAAATAAAAATCAATATATTTCACAAACTCTATGGGGCAACTAGGACATGTTAAATTAACTTTATTTAAATTAAAAAAAACAAAAGATTAATTTGCAATTCAAAATGGTTTCATACATTTGCACCCGTATACAAGAGGAAAAATTTGAACTGATTGCAACCTCTTCATAATGAAACGAATTCATTATGGATGCTGAAAAATTTTCAGTAGAAAAAATGCTAAAGCAGAAACTCTCCTTTAGTACTATTTCCAGCAATTATTTTCCTCCCTTTAATTTTAAATTTATATTTATTATGGCATATTTATTTACGTCAGAATCTGTGAGTGAAGGACATCCAGACAAAATTGCAGATCAAATTTCAGACGCATTAATTGATAATTTTTTAGCATTTGATTCAGAATCAAAAGTAGCTTGTGAAACTTTAGTTACAACCGGACAAGTGATTTTGGCTGGTGAAGTAAAATCTAATACCTATTTAGATGTACAACAAATCGCTCGTGATGTAATCAAGAAAATTGGTTACACGAAAAGTGAATATATGTTTGAAGCCAATTCTTGTGGAATACTTTCAGCAATTCACGAACAATCTGCTGATATCAATCAAGGTGTTGACAGAAAAAATCCTGAAGAACAAGGTGCCGGAGATCAAGGAATGATGTTTGGTTATGCAACTAATGAAACAGAAAATTACATGCCATTGGCACTTGATTTATCTCACAAATTATTGCAGGAATTAGCCATTTTAAGACGCGAAAATAATGAAGTCACTTATTTACGCCCTGATGCTAAATCTCAAGTTACCTTAGAATATAGCGATGACAACAAGCCAACACGTATAGAAGCTATAGTAATTTCGACACAACATGATGATTTTGACGAAGAAGCTGTTATGCTTGCTAAAATCAAAAAAGATATCGTTGAAATTTTGATTCCAAGGATTATTGCAAAAAACCCAAAACAAGCGCATTTATTCAATGATGCAATTCAGTACCATATCAATCCTACCGGGAAATTCGTAATTGGTGGACCTCATGGTGATACCGGACTTACGGGAAGAAAAATCATTGTGGATACTTACGGTGGAAAAGGGGCTCACGGTGGTGGTGCATTTTCTGGAAAAGATCCAAGTAAGGTAGACAGAAGCGCAGCTTATGCTACACGTCATATCGCTAAAAATTTAGTTGCAGCGGGTGTTGCTGAAGAAATTTTAGTACAAGTTTCTTATGCAATTGGTGTTGCAAAACCAATGGGTATTTTTATTGATACTTACGGGACATCGAAAGTAAACTTGACTAATGGTGAAATCGCTAAAAAAGTAGAAGCTATCTTTGATATGCGTCCTTACTTTATTGAGCAACGTTTGAAACTAAGAAATCCTATTTACAGCGAAACTGCCGCTTACGGTCACATGGGACGTACGCCAGAAACAGTTACTAAAACTTTCTCTGCTCCTGGTGGAAACGAAAAAACAGTTACTGTTGAATTGTTTACTTGGGAAAAATTAGATTTTGTTGACCAAGTTAAAACGGCTTTTGGATTGTAATAAGTCAAAGCATTTATATAGGAAACCGTCTTGTTTTATAAACGAGACGGTTTTTTTTAGCCCATTCCGAAGTCTCGGGAGGAAATGGAAATCCTTTCCTGATAACGATTCATTTTTTCTTATAAAAAAAGAGCGACTCCCGACCATTCGGGAGAAGCTCCTTTTTTTATTTAGAAAAATAATCTTTACAGGAAAGATTGAAATGTACAGCAGGATTAGCTCCTTATAAATTATACTTTAAAGAAAAAATTACATAGCGCGGCTGCACGGTATATTGGGATGTTCTGGTGGAGAATTGAGAGAAACTATCATCATTTAATGATGTTGTATTCAACAAATTGGTTCCACTGACTTTGTATTCTAACTTGCTTCCTTTCTTTTGATAAATTAAGCTCGCACTCAAGAAATCATACTCATTATTGACTGTTTTAGCGTTGTTGTAATAGTGGTAAAATTCAAATTCAGAAACGAATGAAAAACTTTTCAAGAAGAAATAATCCAATCTGGCAAAGGGTTTTTCCGTGTAAAAAGTAGAATTGTTATAATCATTTTTGACCACATTATAACCAAGTTCCAGATTGGGCATGTTTTTATAATTCGTTGAGGCTTTCACTGTATAGCTTTGTGTAAAACTTTCGTTTGTTGACAAAACGTTGTTTTGAATGTTGTTGAATTTCGACCAATTCAAATTGGCTCCCAAAGAGGCTTTGTAATTCTTCAAGAAAGAACGCCCATAGGAACCATTTCCTGACAGGGTTTCATCGGCAAAATCAGAATTGAAAGGCGATGAAGTTTGATTTACTCCGTTGAATACTGCCCTTGTTTTTATTGCATCAACTCTTTTAGAATAGGTGGCAAAAGCATTAATGTTTTCGAAATTAAACATGTTGTACTTGAAATAACGCAAAGAATGAACTTGCGCCGTTGCATTTTCCAATGTTCTGTTTCCTTTTGTCAAGCTGTTGTAATTGGAGAAAACATAACCTTCGGCCAATTGATTGATATCGGTAAAATTATTCGTGTACGAAAAATTATAAGTTAAACTTTCTGCTTTTTTAATTTGATAAATCGCCAAGAAATCAGGCAATGCTCTGAAGAAATCTTGACTATTACTAGTTCCTAATTGCTCATTTGTCATGTTATAGGAATGCAGACTTACTCCCGGAGTAAAAGTAAACTTCCCGCTTAATATTTTATAATGCAGACCCAAAAACGTATCGTTAAAATTATAATTCACATCATTCGTATTCGTTACATCATCTAAATTATTAACTGTTTCATTGTCTAAAACTTGAAAAATACCGGAGTTGAAGTTTTGATTTGAATAGGTATTCCCCAATGTTACGTTGATATTACTTTTTGGGGTAAGCATGTAATAATAATCCAACTTGGCATCGAGTTTATTGGTTTTTACAAAACGGTTTTGATTAATATCATTTCTGTTTTGACCAGAAGTATAACCCGCCAAACTAAAGGGTTGCGATTGTAAATTAGCGTTATAGAAGGGATCTTCTTCTTGGTACAAATGTTGCATTTCGAAAGCAAAAATATTTTTATCACTTTGGGTATAATACAAACTCAGGTTTTGATTTGCCGAAATTGGATCCTGTTTTTTCAAAGTACTGATGATTTCCGTTTGAGAATTATTGTTTACAATAGATTCTCTGAGCAACGAATTATTTTCATCTTGCTGAGACAATTTCGTCAATATATCATAATCAAATTGAAACTTTGTGCTAGGTTTATAACTGGAGCTCAATTTGAACAATCCTAAATTACTTTTTTGAAGCGCTACTTCCTGGCGGTTTTCTGTTGACAGTATTTCGGAAGAATTGGGCTGTAAAATATTCGTTTGCGACTTGGTTTCTAAATCCGTTAAAGAAGAAGAAATAATTCCAAAACCACTTAAACTCCAAGCTTTATTCACATTATAAGAGAAATTTGTAGCTCCAAATTGGGTTTCAATATCTTTAGCGCGATTATTCCTTAACAGTGAAATTCCTAAATCATTAGAAGAAACAGTAAAACTTGACCCACCTTTTTGCATCATGCCTCTAAAACCTCCCGTAAATTTAAAATAATCCTGAACCGTCAATGGAAGTTCCCCAATATTATTAAAGTTTGAAATAAGATTTATGCTATATTTTGGACTGTAATAAAACAATTTTGGATTAATCAAATAACGGCTTTCTTTATGCGCTACTCCAATTCCCGCGGTCATATCTCCAAACCAGAAATTTTTCTTTCCTGATTTCAGTTTGATATTCATGGCTACATTGTCCTGATTGTTCTCCACTCCCTTTAAAATAGAATTCTCGTTGTAGTTGCGTAACACTTGGATTTTATCGATGGCATCCGCAGGAATGTTTTTGACGCCCAACTTTGTGTCTCCGTCAAAAAAATCTTTTCCTTCCACCATTAGTTTGGTGACTTTCTTCCCTTCAACCTCAATTTCACCATCAGCATTTACCTCAACGCCCGGTAGTTTTTTCAATAAATCTTCCAGTTTGCGTTCTGTTCCAGTCTTGAAAGAATCTCCATTATAAACGATGGTATCCCCTTTTATTGAAACTGGCATTTCACGTACAATTTCTACACCATCCAGTTCTATTCCGCCCTCTTCAAGAGCAATATTATTACTGCTGTTTTCAGTAGTTGTTACAATTGCAAGCTCTTTATTTTGCATTCCCAAATAACTAACCTTAAGAACATAGGAAGTATTAGGTTTTAAATTAAGAATATATTTTCCTTTGTCATTTGTTATGGCGTACGAGTCCATTGCTTTTGTAACTTGATTCACCGCCATTACATTGGCCATCTCCAGACCAACCGATTTTGAATCAGTGATGATACCTTCTAGTTTTATGGATTGAGAAAAGGAAATTGAGGTAATAAAAAATAAAGCCAGTATTATTGATTTTTTCATTTAGGGATAAAGGGTAAAATCTTAGTAATTACTTTTAAAGGTTCATTATGATATATCTTTATGACTACCCACTAAACGGAACATGATTATTTTTTACTATCATCAACAATGAGATTAAGAGAATAAGAGACAATATTGTCTAAAAAATATCAAAAAAAATTATTGCTTTTCGTGAATGCCGATTGATATCTCTATTTCTTTGTTTTAGTTAAAACAGAACAAAGACAGCATCTTATAACCTCTTGATCTCAATGTTTAAAAATTATACTGTTTCCTCTATTAGATTTAATATTTTGAGGGGTTTACAAATTTTTTTTTGTGATTTTTAATTTTAATAAAGATATTGAAATGTTTTTTTGGTAATAATAAGGGACAGTCATATATACCTTTATCCCCCTATTCTTATTTGCATTCCGCCATTTCCACCTCTTCCTTGGTTCATTTCTCTTAATTCTTCCATTTTTTTAATTACCGTTTCATCAAAGTCTTTTTGAGAAATCACTTTCCCTTTTGTTGGCGCCTTTATATCAGCTTTTACTTTTGAGTTCAAAACTACTTTTGAACACAAGATAACCGTTTTACCATCATTAACTTCTAATATCAAACCAGGTAAACCCCAATAGTTTTCCGGACCTTGATTCACTGGGATTTCCGGAGTATACCAAGCTGTAATTGTAACTTCTTTAGGCATGTCCATCTCATCCATGAAGCTCGTTTTCTTAGTAGCATCAGCAGGTTTTGCAGTTGCAGCTTCTTCTTTTTTAGGTCTGAAATTTCTAAAATCTGTTTTACTTGCTGGACGAACTGCAGTCGCTTTGAAACAATTATACCCACCGATAACTCTGGTTTCGGATTCCATCTTCCATTTCAAATTAGGCAAAGAATCTTTTACTAAAAATTCTTTTCCCATGAAATCTTTATCAACCGTATAGGATTTGTCTTTTACATTTTTGTAAAAAGTTCCTCCGCCACCTGTCATGGAAGCCATCATTCGCATGCCACCACCACCTTGACCTGGAGCGTCTAATTTTTCTTCTTCTTTATATATGGAAGCTGATTTATCAAAATTAAGAATGAATGTTTTTTCGAACATTTTTTTCATTCTTTCCTCGATCATTTTCTGCATATCCGGAGTCATATCCTTATTTCCTTGCATTCGGGTTTTAAAATCAGAGGTACTTGTTTTTGATTCATAAATCGCCATCCCTTGAAATTCTTGTGCATGAAGCCCCAAAGAGGAAGCTACTGCAAATACTAAAACGAAGATTATTTTATACATGATTATTAAATTTTTATTGATAAGACTGTGAGTTCCTGTTTCTGTTACAATTATGCTGTTAAATTAACAGTTAGACTTTTATAATTGTATAAGGTTTAATCGTAATTTAGCATTCTATGAAAAAAGGTATAATTCTGTTCTTTATCACTCTCACCTCTATTGTTTTTGGACAAAACCAAAAACTGACGGCTACGAAAATTGGCTTCGTCCCTTTGGATTGTGATCAATTTTTGGAATATGATCAATTTGGTTTTTATTACTACGTTAAAAACAATGTTTTATTTAAAACTAACGAAAAAGAGTACTTTGAGTATAAGAATATTTCTTTAGGTAAAATTACAAAAGTAGATTTGCTGAATCCGCTTACTGTTGTTTTGTTCTATGAAAATTTCAATACAACTATTTTGCTCGACAATCAATTGAATGAAACCCAAAAGATTAACTTTTCTGAGAATCAAATTCCAATAATGGTTGGTGCAATTGGGTTAGCTTCACAAAATCAGTTATGGATTTATAACAATTTAACCCAACAAATAGGTCTTTTTGATTTTTTAAAAAAAGAATACAATACGGTCTCCATCCCGTTCGTGAAGAATATAAAAAAATATCAAACTGATTTCAATAACTTTTATTGGATTGACGAAGAGAATAATTGGTACAGTTGTGACCTGTTTGGAAAAATAATCTTCAAAGAAAAAATACCACCTTTTGATTCCATTGAAATAATAAACGAAAATAAATACCTCTTTAGAAAGGACAATATTCTAATTTATGAGAATACCGAAAATGATTTAAAATTTGAAATTGAAATTTCAGAAAAAACGTTTAAAAAATTCTATTACAAAGACCAAATTTTATCTATTTTTACAGCAGAGGGAATTACAAATTATAAAATCACAATACCGTAATGCACATAGCAGTAGCAGGAAACATTGGCTCAGGAAAAACAACTTTGACGCGTTTATTAGCAAAACATTTCAAGTGGGAACCTCATTTTGAAGACGTAGTAGACAACCCTTACCTGGATGATTTCTACCATCAAATGGAACGTTGGTCATTTAATTTACAGATTTATTTCTTAAACAGTCGTTTTCGTCAAGTGATGCAAATTCGCGAAAGCGGTAAAAAAATTATTCAGGACAGAACTATTTATGAAGATGCACATATTTTTGCACCAAATCTTTATTCGATGGGTTTGATGACGAATCGTGATTTTCAAAATTACACTTCTCTTTTTGAATTAATGGAATCTACGGTTAAGGCACCTGATTTATTGATTTATTTAAGAAGTTCTATCCCAAATTTAGTGGGGCAGATTCACAAACGAGGACGTGAATATGAAAACTCTATTTCTATTGATTATTTAAGCCGTCTAAACGAGCGTTATGAAGCTTGGATTCACACTTACAGCAAAGGAAAGTTATTAATTATTGATGTCGACAACATCAATTTTGTCGACAACCCCGAAGATTTGGGAACCATTATTAATAGAATTGACGCCGAGTTACATGGCTTGTTTTAGAATAAATTTAGACCTATATTTTAAAGATGCCTCACTTTCGTGAGGCATTTTTGTTTACAAAGATTTCCACGACTCTACATTTGTTTTATTAAGCTTATTGCGTTCTCTAAATTATAAGAGCCATCAATAGCATTATTGTCAAAAATCATCATTTTTATAATTAAAATTTATCCCAACACAACAAAATGAAAGGATAGACATTTTCACAATTCAATCAGTAATAAATTAAAACATAAAAATTGTTTTTTCCCAAATAGGGAATTTTTAACTATCTTTGACATAGAAAATAATGTATGAGAATAATCGCTAAAAGAACCTTGCAAAATTTTTGGGAGCAATATCCAAACTCAAAACAGCAATTATTGGCATGGTATCGGGTGTTTGATAAAAAAGAATTTGAGAATTCGAATGCTATAAAATCTATTTTTGGTTCAGCGGATTTTATTGGAAATAATAAAGTCGTATTTAATATTTGTGGCAACCATTATCGATTAATCGTAAAAATTAATTATGAAACACAAATAGTCTATATTTTATTTATTGGAACTCATCCCGAATATGACGATTTGAAAGACATTAAAAACTTATAAAAATGGAAATAAATCCTATAAAAACAGAAAAAGATTATGATTTAGCTTTAGAAAGAATAAACATTCTTTTTGATGCTAAACCAAATACAAAAGAAGGGGATGAATTAGATATCCTAGTCACTCTAGTAGAAAAATATGAACAAACACATTATCCTATTCCTGAGCCAGATCCAATTGAAGCGATTAAGTTTATGATGGAACAAAACGGACTTACAGATGCTGATTTAGGAGTCATTTTAAACAGTCGCTCGAGAGTAACTGAAATTTTTAAACGTAGAAGAGCATTAACTATTAAACAAATTAGAGTTTTAACAGAAACACTCCATATTCCAGCTTCAACTTTAATCAAAGAATATGCCTTAGAACAATAATTTTATAATTTCAAACGAAAATGCCCCGCAATTGCGAGGCATTTATTATTTAACAGCAAAATCTATTATTTCAACGCATCAATTTTAGCTTGAACTTCTGCATCCGTTCCTTCAAAATTTTGGGTGGTAACTTTCCCGTTTATGCTTGTTTTAATTGTAGCCTTTACTTTTCCGTCAACACTTGTTTTTTGAATTGAAACTTCTTTAGAAACAATATGGTCAGGCATTGCCGCATTCATATATTTACACGTTTTACTTGTGCATCCCTTTGCCAAACATTCGGCTGCAGACATTGAAGTACACATTTCAGAAACAGCGCAACAAGAAGCTTTATTAGCCAATGTATGGCTTCCTTCACCTAAAATTGGTGCAATTACCAATCCAATCAAACAAGTCAATTTAATCAAAATGTTCATCGATGGTCCAGAAGTATCTTTGAATGGATCTCCAACAGTATCTCCAGTTACTGCAGCTTTGTGCGCATCAGAACCTTTGTATGTCATTTCTCCGTTGATTAGAACTCCGGCTTCAAATGATTTCTTGGCATTATCCCAAGCACCACCCGCATTATTTTGGAAAACTGCCCAAAGCACACCAGAAACGGTAACACCGGCCATATAACCACCTAACATTTCGGCAATTAATTGGTTGTTGTCTCTGTAAACTAATTTCCCAAGTAGAACAATTGCAATTGGAAAACCAATAGTCATAATTCCCGGCAACATCATTTCACGCAAAGCTGCTTTGGTAGAAATATCAACGCATTTTGCATATTCCGGTTTCCCAGTTCCTTCCATAATTCCTGGAATTTCTTTGAACTGACGACGCACTTCATAAACCATATCCATTGCTGCTTTCCCAACGGAATTCATCGCTAATGCCGAGAAAACTACCGGTATCATTCCACCAACGAAAAGCATTGCTAGAACGGGTGCTTTAAAAATATTGATTCCGTCAATTCCTGTAAAAGTCACATACGCAGCAAATAAAGCCAATGAAGTTAATGCCGCTGAAGCAATAGCAAAACCTTTTCCCGTTGCAGCGGTGGTATTCCCAACAGAATCTAAAATATCCGTTCTGGTACGCACTTCTTTTGGTAATTCACTCATCTCTGCAATTCCTCCAGCATTATCAGATATTGGTCCAAAAGCATCGATTGCTAATTGCATTGCAGTTGTCGCCATCATTGCTGAAGCCGCTAATGCCACTCCATAAAATCCTGCTAAAGCATAAGAACCCCAAATTGCCGCAGCAAATAATAATACCGTTGGAAAGGTAGAAATCATTCCAGTTGCTAGACCAGCAATTACGTTAGTTCCTGCACCAGTACTTGATTTTTGAACAATCGCCATAACAGGTTTTGTTCCTAATCCCGTGTAATACTCCGTAACTGATGAAATGACTGCTCCAACCGTTAATCCAACAAGGGTTGCATAAAAAACTCTCATAGACGAAATATCTTGAATCCCTTCTCCGAAGAAATTCATTTTCATCGTTTCAGGTAGCATATATTGTACTAAAAAGTAACAAGCTACACCAGTTAATAAGATAGAAACCCAGTTTCCAATATTCAATGCTTTTTGAACTTGCGCTTCTTTTGCATTTTCATCCGTAATTTTCACTAACATCATTCCGATGATAGAAACTAAAATTCCAAAACCAGCAATTGCCATTGGTAATAAGATAGGACCAATTCCGCCGAAAACATCTTTAATATTCCCGCCCATATCTTTAATCACGTAATTCCCAAGAACCATCGCGGCTAAAACTGTCGCTACATAAGAACCGAATAAATCAGCACCCATTCCGGCAACATCTCCTACGTTATCTCCTACATTATCTGCAATAGTGGCTGGATTACGAGGGTCATCTTCTGGAATTCCTGCTTCTACTTTACCCACTAAATCAGCACCAACATCGGCTGCTTTTGTATAAATACCACCTCCAACACGGGCAAACAAAGCAATTGATTCCGCTCCAAGTGAAAACCCAGCTAATGTTTCCAGCACTTTGGTCATATCTTCTGATGAAGTCCAAACGCCACCCATAAAATAATTATAGAAGAAAATAAAGAAACTTGTCAAACCCAACACCGCTAAACCGGCAACTCCCAATCCCATTACTGTTCCGCCACCAAAAGAAACTTTCAGCGCCTGCGGCAAACTGGTACGGGCTGCTTGTGTGGTTCTTACGTTAGTTTTTGTTGCTATTTTCATTCCCATATTTCCGGCGAAAGCAGAGAAAAATGCTCCAAAAATAAAAGCAACAACTATTAATATATTGGTGGTGTGAAATAAATAAGACATTCCTGCAAGAACTACACTTGCACCCACTACAAAGAAAGCCAATAACCTGTACTCAGCATTAAGGAATGCCAGCGCCCCTTCATAAATATAATCTGAAATCTCTTTCATTTTACCGTCTCCGGCATCTTGTTTTAAAACCCATTTTCTTTTTCCCAGCATAAATGCCAGTCCAATAAATGCCATGACTATTGGCAAATAAATCATTATTGTATTCATAATTTTGGTTTGGTTTTTGGTTATTTTTAATAATGTAACGAAACGAATTTAAACAAAAAAGCAATACTCTTAACGGAGTATTGCTTTTTTGTTTAAATTATATGTGCGGGAATTATTTAATGCTAAATAATCCTTCTGGTTTATTTTCAATATCTTCAAAACGCTTTGTACATTCCTTGATAATGGCATAAGCTTCATTTACATCTCCCCAACCACCAACATCTACAGTTTTGTTTTCAAGATCTTTATATACTTGGAAGAAATGCTCGATTTCTTTTAGTAAATGCGGATTCATATCAGACAAATCATTTAATGAATTCCAGATTGGATCAGAAACCGGTACACAGATTACTTTTTCGTCTGGCCCTTTATCGTCTGCCATGTGAAAAACACCGATTGGTTTTACTTCCATTACACATCCAGGAAAAGTAGGTTCATTTACTAATACTAGAACATCCAGTGGATCTCCGTCTAAAGCTAATGTTTCAGGGATAAATCCGTAATCAGCAGGATACATCATGGATGAAAAAAGCATTCTGTCAAAACGCATTCTTTTTATTTCGAAATCATATTCGTATTTATTTCTACTTCCTCTTGGTATTTCGATTAGAACATCGAAAGTCGTTAATTTGTCTGCAGTCATTTTAATTTTTTCTTTTCTATAATTATGGGTGCAAAAATAAGCAAACCATACGTTTTTACAATGAAAAATCCATGTTATCTCTATATTAAACTTTCACAAAATTAATATTGATACACTATAGTTCTGTTTCTTTTGTTCAAATAATAATGCCATAATAGAAATGTGGCATAAGATCGATACGGACTCCACTGTACCGCATGAATTTCCATGGCTTCTTTTTCGTGAATATCTAGTAATTCTTTTATTGTATTTACAACAGCAATATCTCCTAGCGGGAGCAAATCCGGGGCCTGCAGACAAAACATCAAATAAATATCTATGGTCCAGTTTCCAATTCCTTTTATTTTAATGAGTTCTTGTCGTACTTGATCCGCTGTTTTGGTTGGCAAGCTTTCTAAATCGATATCCTTATTTAATATTGCAATTGACAACGCTTTGATATAAGAGGTTTTTTGACGGCTTACGCCAAGGGTTCTAAATTCTTCATCAGGCAACTTCAGGAGAATACCCGGTTCAAATATTTTTATCTTTTCTCTTAGTTTTAAAAAAGTGGCTTTGGCTGAATCTATCGAAACTTGTTGTTCCAATATTAACAACACTAAAGTCTCAAAACCTTGTGGTCTTTTTGGAATAGTCGGAAGCCCATATTTTTCAATAATTAGTTTAAAAATGGTGTCTTTTTCAGAAAGATATTCAATAGCTTGTTGCATAATCTAATTTTTTTAGCCCAGATAGAAACGGCATCCTTTTTATCTCGTTTTCCAAACGAGATAAAAAGATACAGTGTATAGCTGGATTAGCTTCAAATAAAAATAACAGGTTTAAATCTGAAACAAATTCCCATTAAAAATAGAATCCAAACGATCCTTTTACAGAAAAACGATTGGTATCGGGAGTATTCAAATAACTGCCTCTCCAAGCGAAATCAATGCGCAAAAATTTGAAAATATTCCCAATTCCTGCTTGGTATTCCCAATACACATTCTCCGGCGCATTATAGGCTAACCCCGAAGCATTTATCGCTCTATTAGCATCTGATATCGTTCCATAAACTCCTTTTACCCCGATGATTTCTCTCCAATTGAGTTTTCTCATAAAAGGGATTCTCGAAAAGAATCTTCCTTGAAAATTATGATTCCACTGCAAGGTGGTGTATTGATCCGATAGAAACTCATAAAAATTGAGGTTGTTAAAGGTGCTTTCGTTAGAAAAGAAGGTTTGATTCCCGGGGATAACACTCATCAATCCCAAAGGAATTGTCCCAAAGGTTTTCCCCACTTCAAGAATTATATTGGAGCGTCCTAAAGGCCCTATTATTATAGGTTGTTTATAATACAATTGAATTTTTTCGTACTTAAAATCACTATCCAGGAACCCTTTAAATCCGTGACTGTAATTGACAGAAATCTCACTATAAGGACTGTCTACAATATCTCTTTCTACGGCAAACCCAATGGTTTTTCTTTTAGGTGTGAAACCTACCCGAAAATTGAATTCCGATTGTTTCACATCGCTTTTAGTAATTGTCTTCGCTGCATCTGTATAGTAGTCTAAGCTAAATGTCGGCGAAGCAGACTCTAAGGTTCGATAGGAAAACCCCGTTTGAAAAGTTAAGTTTTTAACCGGTTCAATTTCTAAACCAAATGTACTTAAATTGATATTCGTCAGCTTACCATTATTACCCGAAGCAAAAATCGTTGAAGAAGCATTACTTCGACCCAAGACATCTGTGGAAGCGGTTAAACTCGAGCCTATTTGTTCAACATCACGCCTATTTCCTCCAGATAAAATAAGTCGGTTTTTCTTATCGACCATCCATTTTCCTGAAAATCCGTATTTAAATTTATCATCTTTAAATCCATACGCAGCATATCCTTGCAATCTCCATGTATCCGCTGTGCCAAAATAAGTTCTTGCTCCGGTACGCAGTCGAAGACCTTCCACTTCATTGTATCCAAATGTTGAAAAAACAGGACCATAATCGATATGCCCAAACTGGATATACCCACTGGCAAGCACCATTACTGAACTTGATATTTGTTTGAATTTTTTAACGGTCTTCAAGGTGTCCAGCATTTTATATACACCTAACTCATCTTTGCTCAAATTTTCGAAACGGTTTTCTTGCCAAAATTCATCTGGTTTATCGTAAACCGCTTTATCCATATAATTGACCTCCTCTTTATAGAATGAAGCTGGTTTCTCTTTATTGAATTCATGGTTTCTGTAGAAGGAGGTTCTCTTTCCATACAATCCTTTTGATTTTTCTTTTTTGTTTAAAGCGAAATCCGACATTAAATAATCACGGGTCAATAAAAAAACCGAATCATTGACCACATCAAATTCCTGCTCTAAATAAATATCTTTTACCCAGTTGATGTTAGCGCTTTTTGTAACCGCCATATTTATTTTTTTGATCGCAAATGTGGAATCATTTACCCAAAAATCACCCTTAAAAGTCAATTCGTTCTTGCGTCGGGGATAAAACACAATATTGTAACACCATTTTTTATCTACAAACGCACTGTCCCGCAACACATAATTATAAACATCAATTCCGGCAGTTGACAGCGGGCTGGTGAAACTTTTATCAAAAAAAGTAAGGTGATTGTCGTAGATATTATAATCCGAATACAAATCTTTCACGAAAGTCAAAATTTGCTGATTCCCCTCAAAACCCGAAGTTTTGTTGGCTTTCATTATCTCTTTTACCTTCTTCAATTTAGTATCTCCATATACATCATACAAAGCTTCATTGATAAAAATAGGTAAATACGTTTTTCCGGTAATTCTGGAAGTATCTACCTGATCAAAAATAAATTCCATGCCTTTGAAAAGTTTACTTTTCATAAACGCACTGTCAATCGTATTCATGTCAAACTCTACTTTCTCATACTTTTCCATTTGGTATTGAGCAAATAGATTCAACCCGTTTTTGCGCTTGTGTTCCCAAATTTTTCTAAGAATATCAAGTGCTGGATTGTTTTTCTTTGAAGTTTTTCCCGCAAAAATCACTACTTCTTTTAGGCTTTCGGCTTCACTCAACTGAATTTTGAAATTATAATTTACCGGTTTATCTAACGAAATCTCTTTTTCTGAAAATCCTACCGAGGACACTACAATTGCGGGATAGGTCTTTTGGGATTCTATGTAAAAACGACCATCTTCATTGGTAACTATTCCTTCATTCGAGTCTTTGAAAACTACATTTGCAAAGGGAATAGGCTGACCTGCTTTATCGACAACAATGCCACTCACTTTTGTTTGAGCAAAAATGTTATTCGCAAATGCGAATAAAAAAAGCAGACTGAATAATAGGATTTTTTTCATAATTATAAAAAAAAACTTCATCAAATGTTCGTATGATGAAGTTTCTTTTGCATTGTTATTTGATTATTTGTAAAGTACTTTTTTTACCGCTTTTACAACATCACCGGCATTAGGCAACCATTCTTTCAGTAAAACTGGAGAATAAGGCGCTGGTGTATCCGCTGTGGTGATTCGCTGAATAGGCGCATCAAGAAAATCAAAAGCACGTTCTTGAACTAAGTATGTAATCTCCGAAGAAACACTTGCAAAAGGCCACGCTTCCTCAAGAATTACCAATCGGTTTGTTTTTCTTACTGAAGTCAAGATTGTTTCGAAATCCAAAGGACGAACTGTTCTTAAATCGATAATTTCACAGGAGATTCCTTCTTTTGCTAATTCATCAGCAGCGATGTACGCTTCTTTGATTATTTTTCCGAAGGATACAATCGTAACATCCGTTCCTACACGTTTTACGTCAGCAACACCAATTGGAATCGTATATTCACCATCTGGAACTTCTCCTTTATCACCGTACATTTGCTCTGATTCCATAAAAATTACAGGATCATTATCACGAATAGCCGATTTCAATAGTCCTTTTGCATCATAAACGTTAGAAGGAACCACAACTTTAAGTCCTGGAGTATTTGCAAACCAGTTTTCTAAAGCTTGTGAGTGTGTTGCTCCTAATTGCCCTGCTGAAGCGGTTGGTCCACGAAAAACGATTGGCACATTAAATTGCCCACCAGTCATTTGACGCATTTTAGCGGCATTATTTATAATTTGATCAATTCCCACTAAACAGAAATTGAATGTCATATATTCTACAATTGGTCTACACCCGTTCATCGCTGATCCTACTGCGATTCCAGTGAAACCTAGTTCAGCAATTGGAGTATCAATTACTCTTTTTTCTCCAAATTCAGCAAGCATACCTTTCGATGCTTTATAGGCACCATTATATTCTGCAACTTCTTCACCCATTAAGTATATGGACTCATCCAGACGCATTTCTTCACTCATCGCTTCGCAAATAGCCTCTCTAAATTGTATAGTTCTCATAGTTGTATATTGTATGTGTGTAATTTTCGAAAAGCAAAAATAAATATTTAAAACCACTTAAATGCATAAATTACTTTAAAATAATCAGGAGCTATTTCCCGCTAACCGCTATATCTTCTTGCAGTCTAGTTCTAAAAAACTAGACCGCAAGAAGGATGCCGCTTTTATCCGGGCTACGAAATCGATGTAATACACCTTATTTATATTTTGATTGATTGTTTTAGTAGAATTTACACCTCTATACCAAAGATTTCTAAAATATAATTTTCTTCAATTTAATAATTATTAAAAAATTAAGTTTTTTCTTGCAAGAGTCATTTTTTTTTTTTTATTTAGCAAGTATAACCTTAAAACATTATACTATGAAAAAATTATTATTTACAGCAGTTGCATTAATTGCTTTTTCTGGCTTAGCGGTGGCCAATAACGAGTCAAAAACTGTTAGCAACACTGAAAAGTTACAATTAACAAGAGAAAAAAATACAAAAACGAACACTTTAGAAAAAAAAGATGCTTGGTTTTGCTATAAAAGCTCTGAATCATCAAGTTATAATGGTTTAAATGGCGTAACAACCGTTACAACTACTTATAATTGCACTTGGTATTCCTTAGCGGCTGAATAAACCGAACATATTAAATACATAAATACGAAAGGGTGAAACCCCCTTTCATTTTTTTAATCAAACCACATATGAATTATAATTTATTTTCAATCGTACTTATATTGTTTTTTAATTTTGCAACTGCACAAACTCTAAAGGCTATTCTTATGGAAAAACCAATTAAAGGAATTGGAGACGAGACAGCACTTTCTGACAAATCACTTAAACCAATGATTTTTTCCTATCTATATTCAGAAAATAAATCAATACAAAATTTGATTTCGAACGAAAAATCCTCAATTGACACAACCTATATCGAAAAATATGGAATAAAACACGCAACAACATCGTCCATAAGTCGACCTTCGTCTTTCATTAGATATAAAGATTTCAATTTAAAAAAATTAAAAGTTGTTTTTACTCAAGATAACAAGGACATAAACATAAAAGAATCATTACCCGTATTTAACTGGAAATTAATCAATGAATCCAAGGCTATTAACGGCTACGCGTGTAAAAAAGCAACTACAATCAATACGACATTCAACTCCAATCAATCCATCGTTGCTTGGTACACTGAAGATATACCTATTAACGATGGACCCATGCACTACAGCGGCTTACCCGGATTAATAATACAAGTGGAGATTAGCAATATTACAGTTTTAACTTTTGACAAATTGGTTTTTAGCAAAGAAAACACAGCAATTGAGGAACCTAACAACAGGGCTACAGAAATGAGTTTCAGTGACTATTCGAAACAAAGTAACAAATAATGATTCATTTTTTTCAGGATATTTCTTCACTAAAAAAGCAGTTTCTCTGCTTTTTTTTATTGTTTGCTGTACCTATATTTTCTCAAAATAACGTGACCGGTTCAGTCGTGGACATCTCCAGTAAACCAATAAGTCAGGCTACAGTACAATTAAAAGATATTGAAAATGATGAAATTATCGCTTTTTCCTTTTCTAACACTTCAGGAAATTTTCGCTTAGTGGTAGACAAGAAAGGTTTGTATATCCTAAAAATAAGTTGTCTAGGTATAAAGTCGTTCACAAAAGAGATTGAAATAACAAATAATTTGTTAGACGTAGGCAAAATTACATTAGAAGAAAACAAAATTGATCTAGACAATGTAATCATTAAGAACGAGGCTGCGGGAATGACTGAAATTGGCGACACACTAAGATACCGGATCGAAAAATTTCTAAATGGTACCGAAGAAACTTTGAAAGATGTCATCAAAAAGTTACCCGGCTTAGACATAGACTCTCAAGGCAAAATCAAAGCAAATGGAAAAGAAGTAGACAAACTTTTAATTGATGGAGAGGAATTTTTTATTAACCAACAAAAAACAGCTACCGAAAACATCACTGCTGAAATGGTTAAAAATATTGAGTTAATAAAAAACTATACTGAATTTAAGACTATTAAAAAAAACAATAAATCTGAGATTACTGCATTAAATATCAACATCAAAGAACAATTCAAAAACAGACTTACAGGAAACGTATCCGCGGGTGCTGGCGATAACAAATATAAATTACACGCCACACTATTTAATTTTAGCAAAAAAACGTTATTTAGTCTGATTAGCGATTCCAATAATACGGGAGAACTTTCGATGAACATTGACGATTACACCAAATTTACAAATCAAAAAGAAGAGGGTACTATTGGTGAAACTACATTTTCGAAAAATGATGATTTACCCCGGTTTTTAACCATTGGAAATAATGTAAAAGAACGATCATCCTATTTTACAGGTTTAAATCTAAAATATTCCCCCAATAAAAAAACACAGTTAAACTTTTACGCGATTTTCAATGGTGTAGATCAAATAGAACAACAGTCAAATACGCAATTCTACTCGTCCAACTCTGGTATTTTCTCCAATAAAGATAGAAGAGACATCAATGAAGAAACAATTTTCACCAACTCCTCTTTAGATATTGCCCACAAACCAAATGAAAAAACACTAATCAGCTATAAAGGGTTCTTTTCAGGCGTGAACAAATCGAATTCAGTTGCAATCGATAACAATGGAAACCAATTAAATAACTCAAACGAAAAAATAGATTATGCATTCAATCATCAATTGAATTTAACTACCCTACTCGAAAATGACAAAGGCTTTAATTTTTCTTTAAAACAGCAAATTCTAAAAAAATCAAACCTTTTAAATATCGAATCAAATCTTCCTTTTTTAGCTTTAAACTTTGAAAATGATACCTACAAAATTATTCAAAATAGCGACTTAAACAAGAATAATATAGATGTGAATGCCAATTATACTTTCAACGTAAAAAAGACAGCCAACGCATTTTTTATGGAGTCATCGTCTCGAAAGGATAATTATAAAAGCACTGAAGAGCAATTTCCGCAATTTGAAAATGACATAATCACTGAGAACAGCGTTCAAAGTTTAGGATTGCAAACTAAATTTAAATTTTCTACAAAAACTACATTCTCATCTGCTTTATCCTACTCCAGAATTCAATTTAAAATGGACAATTCAACCGACATAAAGTGGTTATTTACTCCCAAATTAAGCTTGAAAACAGATTTCAACTCCAATCACTATCTCAAATTATCTTTTTCCAGAAACAACAGCCTCACACAAGCAGAAAATTTAATACCCAACAGTATTATTAGTGACTACAGAACCATTTACTCAAATGTGAACCTTCGATTAAACAGTGTGTCACCAAACAATCAAGTAGGAATTGATTATTTCTATTTTAACAATAAAAGAAAATTATCCATTATTTCTAATGTTTCATATTATAAGGCAGCAAATATCATTTCCAATAACTCCAGTGCCGATGCAGCGGTAAATTTGATTCAATATCAGTTGGCTCCCTTTGAAAACCGTTTTAATTCGATGCTTTATTCAGAGAAAACACTTTCTTTCGTTCCCTTTTCAATTAGAGCAAGTGCTTCTTA
The DNA here is from genome assembly GCF_042787345.1 of Flavobacterium xylosi. NCBI lineage: Bacteria > Pseudomonadati > Bacteroidota > Flavobacteriia > Flavobacteriales > Flavobacteriaceae > Flavobacterium > Flavobacterium xylosi. The sequence continues at coordinate 80,764 of NZ_JBHZPZ010000008.1, forward strand.
TTCCTCCAGCTCTAAAATCTTATTTTCAAATAACCTTAAGCAAAATTTAAAAACAGAATCGACTTCTGGATATATTTCCTTTGTATCAAGATTAAGACAAACCAGTTTACAATTTGAAACCGGAGTAGCAATCTCAGAAGACATATATAAAGATGTTTTTTTTAGTAATCGTATTTCAATAGTAAATCCTTTTATCGAAACTAGTTTTAAAATTTCCAATACTATCTCATTCATAAATAAATTCTCGTACAAAAAAATAAGCGCTTCCACTTCATCCAACGAAATTTATCAGCTTAGTCCAAGACTTCGTGTAAATTTCCCAAAGTCGAAAGTTGAAATAAGCGTAATAGCGCACGATATTCTGAACATTAAAAATTACGAACAAATTACATTAACGCGATTCGATAATTTTACAGAAGAAAGAATTTCTCAATCGCTAACAGGTTATTATTTGTTAAATATTAAATTTAAACTGTAAAGTAACGAAATCGTAATAGTTTAACAAAAAAATATTATGCATGCATAGTATTTTATTGGAATTAATATTTTAAATTTGTAAAAGAAATTAAGAATAATTAAAAATATATTTATGAAAATATTAGTTTGCATCAGTCACGTTCCTGATACTACTTCAAAAATCAACTTTATCAATGGTGACTCTGAATTTGACACTAATGGCGTACAATTTGTGATTAACCCAAATGATGAATTTGGTTTAACACGTGCCATCTGGTTTCAAGAGCAACAAGGCGCAACGGTTACAGTTGTCAATGTTGGAGGACCGGAAACAGAACCAACTTTAAGAAAAGCATTAGCAATAGGTGCAAACGAAGCTATTCGTGTAAATGCTAATCCAACAGACGGATTTTTTGTTGCTAAGCAACTTGCTGAAGTAATCAAAAACGGCGGATACGATGTTATTATCGCTGGAAAAGAATCTTTGGATTATAATGGGGGAATGGTTCCTGGAATGATTGCCGGAATCTTAGGATACAACTTCTTGAATTCTTGTACTTCCCTAACGGTTGACGGCACAAATGTAAAAGCAGTTCGTGAAATTGATGGCGGAAAAGAAACCGTTGCTACTACTCTACCCTTAATTATTGGTGGACAAAAAGGATTGGTTGAAGAAAAAGACTTGCGTATTCCAAACATGAGAGGAATTATGACTGCTCGAACTAAAGCATTAACTATTCTTGAGCCTGTTGCTGCACCAATAGAGACTAAAGCAGTAAAATTTGAAAAACCAGCTCCAAGATCTGCGGTGAAATTAATTTCTGCAGATAATTTAGACGAATTAATCAATTTATTACACAACGAAGCGAAAGTAATCTAACTGTCATAAAGTCGAATGTCGAAAGTCAAAAGGACAGTAGTTTACACTAATTACCCTTTATGACTTTAGACTTTAAACCTTTAGGACTAAAACAAAAATTATGTCAATATTAATATATGCAGAATACTCAGAAGGAAAATTCAAGAAAGTAGCTTTCGAATTGGCTTCTTATGCTAAAAAAGTAGCGGAATCATTAGGAACAACTGTAACGGCAGTGACTGTTAACGCAGGAGATGTTTCGGAATTATCAAAATACGGAGTAGACAAAGTATTAAAAGTAAACAACGATAAATTATCAGGTTTTACAGCAAAAGCGTATGCTGATGTAATCAAACAAGCTGCTCAAAAAGAAAATATTAAATTAATTTTACTTTCGTCAACGACGGACAGTATTTACCTTTCATCACTTGTTGCAGTAGCTCTAGAAGCTGGTTATGCTTCAAATGTTGTTGGTTTACCCGTTTCAACATCTCCTTTTCAAGTAAAGAGAAATGCCTTTTCAAACAAAGCGTTCAACATCACTGAAATTGACACTGACGTAAAAGTACTTGGACTTGCCAAAAACTCGTACGGAATTGTTGAAACTGCCTCTACCTTAACCGAAGAAGATTTCAACCCAACTATTGGAGACAATGATTTTGGGGTAAAAGTAGAATCAGTAGAAAAAATTTCCGGAAAAGTTTCTATCGCTGATGCTGACATAGTTGTTTCGGCTGGTCGTGGATTAAAAGGACCTGAAAACTGGGCAATGATTGAAGAATTAGCTTCGGTACTTGGTGCTGCAACTGCCTGTTCAAAACCAGTTTCGGATTTAGGCTGGAGACCTCATGGAGAACACGTAGGACAAACTGGAAAACCGGTTGCCACAAATTTATATATCGCCATTGGAATATCAGGAGCAATCCAACACATTGCAGGAATCAACTCTTCTAAAGTAAAAGTAGTCATCAACAGTGACCCGGAAGCACCTTTCTTCAAAGTGGCTGATTACGGAATTGTTGGAGACGCATTTGAAATTGTTCCAAAATTGATAGAGAAATTTAAAGCTTTCAAAGCACAAAACTAGTCTCTTTAATAAATAATCTAAATTGCTATCTAAAAAATAAGATATTTGTATCTTTGCTTTTAGATAGCAATTTTTTTTTACACTTTTTATTACTAAAAAAGTACACGGTACTTTCCCATTACAACAATTATGAGCTTAGTTAAATTATCCATAAAAGGAATTTCATATAGTCAAACTCAAAACGGCGCATACGCTCTAATTTTGAATGAAGTTGATGGCGAAAGAAAGTTGCCCATTGTCATTGGTGCTTTTGAAGCGCAATCTATTGCTATAGCTCTGGAAAAAGAAATAAAACCGCCACGTCCTTTGACGCACGATTTATTCAAAAATTTTGCAGAACGTTTTGATATTACTGTAAAACAAGTCATAATCCATAAACTAGTAGATGGTGTTTTTTACTCCAGCATCATTTGCGAAAGAGATAAAATTGAGGAAATCATAGACGCACGCACTTCTGATGCCATTGCATTGGCGCTGCGATTCAACGCTCCTATTTTTACGTACAAGAACATTCTGGACAAAGCCGGTATTTATTTAAAAGCAAACCCTTCTGACGCTAATAAAGATTCCCAAGAAATAGATGATGTTCTTTCTAATCCGGACACTTTTGGAAGAGAAGAAGAAAGCAATCAATCCGGCAATACTTATTCCAAGCATAGTTTACAGGAATTGAATGAATTACTCGACCAAGCGGTAACCCATGAAGATTACGAAAAAGCAGCAAAAATAAGAGATGAAATCTCAAAAAGAGAATCGTGATTTATTTAAATTAATTCTCATTAATTTCCTGATTAAAACAAAAACCGATTAACCCCCAGTAAAATGAAGCAATATTTAGATTTAGTGCAACACGTTATGGAAAACGGTTGTCAAAAAGGAGACCGAACAGGAACAGGAACAAAAAGTGTTTTTGGATACCAAATGCGTTTTGATTTAAGTGAAGGTTTTCCAATGGTCACCACTAAAAAATTGCATCTGAAATCCATAATATATGAATTGCTTTGGTTCTTGAAAGGAGATACAAATATCGCCTATCTTCAAGAAAATGGAGTGAAAATATGGGACGCCTGGGCTGATGCCAATGGCGACCTAGGACCTGTTTATGGTCATCAATGGCGCAACTGGAACAACGAGGAAATAGACCAAATCACGGAACTAATTACCGAACTAAAAACCAACCCAAACAGTCGTCGTATGCTTGTTTCGGCATGGAACCCTTCAGTACTTCCTGACACTACGAAATCTTTTGACGAAAATGTAGCTAACAATAAAGCAGCTTTGCCTCCTTGTCATGCTTTCTTTCAGTTTTATGTTTCGGACGGAAAATTATCCTGTCAATTATACCAACGAAGTGCCGATATTTTCTTGGGAGTTCCCTTTAATATCGCTTCTTATGCATTACTGACCATGATGATTGCGCAAGTTTGTGATCTTGAAGTTGGTGAATTTATCCACACTTTTGGTGATGCACATATTTATAACAATCATTTTGAACAACTCGAATTACAATTGTCTCGAGAACCAAAACCATTGCCAAAAATGATTTTGAATCCAGCCATAAAAAACATATTCGAATTTGATTTCGAAGATTTTACTCTAGAAGGATATGAGCCTCATCCAATTATAAAAGGTAGCGTTGCTGTTTAAATTAGACTGAATCCTTCTCGTTAAATTAAGAACATAAAAAAATCCGCTTCATAGGCGGATTTTCATATTTGATTAGATAGACAAAACACTATTTTCTGCCCCAGCAAAATCATTCCATTTGAAAGAATCTGCATCCGGTTCATTTACGAATTGACCATCTATAACATATTTAAACTCATAAGAAGCATCTTTATTCAAGTCGAAAGTAGCTTTGAAGGTGCCATTTTTTAATTTACTTAAAACCCCTTCCGCTAAATTCCAATCATTAAAATCACCAATTACTGATGCTGATGCTGCTTGCTTTGCTTGTACCGAAAATGTAACTTTACAAACCGGTTTTGTTTTTACAAATTGTTTCTTTATCGACATAACTATTTCATTTTTAGATTTATAAGACAAAGTAAATGAATTCAGTTGGATTTTCAAAAAACTTCTGAAGTTTTAATAAAATGCGTTAAACACTGTTAATTTTTTAAATGATTTGCCAATTTATTTAGCTTAAATTTGTAAATCCAAAATAAGAAAACGTTTTCTAACTAAATTATACACAACCAAAATATTACCTTTCCGAAATAAATTTTATCTTTATAACATAAAAATGAACTATGCAAAAAGAAATACATGAACAATATGAATACGCTCGAAGAAGAATAAAACAAAAAAAAGGGCTCTATTTTCATTCTGTTTTATTCCTTTTAGGAAGTTTATTTTTGTTTATTGCCCATAAATTTCTCAATATCGGTGTAGAAACAAATTGGTGCATTTGGGTAATTACAATATGGTTTTTCCTTTTTATTCTACATTTCATAAAAGTATATATAACGGATCGTTTTATGAATAAAGATTGGGAGAGAGAACAAATAGACCGATTGGTTGCTTTACAGCAAAAGAAAATTACCCAGTTAGAATCGCATATAAATGAAGAATCCGCTACATAAAATTTAAAAAAAATGATAGTAATGATTGCGGCTGTAGCCGAAAATAATGCACTTGGAAAAAATAACGAGTTGGTTTGGCATCTTCCAAATGATTTCAAAAGGTTCAAAACACTTACTTCTGGACACTATATAATAATGGGAAGGAAAACATTCGAAAGCTTTCCAAAACCTTTACCTAACAGAACGCATGTAGTTATATCCAGACAGGAAGATTACCAACCCGAAGGTTGTGTGGTGGTTGACAGCATGGAAAAAGCAATAGAAATGTGTCCTGAAAACGAAACCTCTTATATTATTGGCGGAGGAGAAATCTATTATTTGGGACTCCCGTTTACAGATAAAATTGAAATTACACGAGTGCATGATTCTTTTGATGCAGATGCGTTTTTCCCTGAGATAAATCTTGAAGAATGGGAAAAGACAATTTCAGAATTTAATACCAAAGACGAAAAACATCTTTTTGATTACAGTTACGACACCTACTTACGAAAATAAAAAACATCCCATTACGGGATGTTTTTTTTACAATGATAAGAGAAATGACCTACTCTTGAAACAGTATTTGATAACATAAAATAAAAATTACAAATATTAAAAATACTCCAGAAGTGAAGATAATAACATTTGATGTTTTTTGAGAATACATCTCAAAAAAGCCTTTAATACCAAATACCACGAAGGTACTAAAGACAAAGAAAACTAAAATTTCCAAAAACAAATTTAATCCTAAGAACGTATTTTGCGCTTTAAATAAAGTACCATTTTGTAAAATCGCACTTTCAACACAGCTTACAAGAACAAATGAGATTGTTAGCGCAAGAAAAAACCACTTTGTTTGGGTCATTAAATCTCTCTTAATCATTGATTCAAGTATTTAAAACTAGAAAGTAAAATTCTATATTAAAAACCATCCTTGCAATACCCACTTTTAGTGATATTTCATTTTTTTTTAAATAATTGCAAATCATATATTCTATCAATTCAAACAAAATTAGATTCAAATTTAGAAACCCATTTTTAGTTCGTGTCGTTTGTATTATATTTGTGGAAATAAAAATAAAATGTCAAAAAACATTACACCCTATAAAAATTCGACCTTAGGTAAAAAAGAACAAGTTGCACAAATGTTTGATACCATATCAGGGAATTATGACAATCTTAATCGCGTCATTTCTTTTGGAATCGATATAAAGTGGCGTAAAAAAGTTTTGCAAATAGTAGCCAAATCAAATCCTAAAACCATTTTGGATATTGCTACAGGAACTGGAGATCTGGCAATATTAATGGCTCAGACCAATGCGGAAAAAATTATCGGCTTAGATATTTCTGCCGGAATGCTTGAAGTAGGCAAAAAAAAGATTGAAACTAAAAAACTTTCTAACACTATAGAAATGATTTTAGCAGATTCAGAAAATATGCCTTTTGAAGACAACTATTTTGATGCCATAACCGTTGCTTTTGGCGTTAGAAATTTTGAAACTTTAGAAAAAGGATTAGCTGAAATATTAAGAGTCTTAAAACCAAATGGTGTATTTGTAATTTTAGAAACTTCAGTGCCAGAAAAAACACCATACAAACAAGGATATAATTTTTACAGTAAAAATATACTTCCGCTCATCGGTAAATTATTTTCAAAAGATAATGTAGCTTATGGCTATTTATCAGAATCTTCAGCTGCCTTCCCTTATGGAGAAGCGTTAAACAATATTTTGAGAAAAACTGGGTTTATAGATGTGATAGCAATGCCGCAAACATTTGGTGTGGCTACCATTTATTCCGCTTCAAAAAAATAATACTGAAGATCATTTAGAATAAACATGAAAAAAATAGTTTGCTTAATTTTGTTTACTTTCACACTGACTGGATCTGCTCAGTTCACTAAAAATATGTTCAGTAAGGACCCTATTATTAACTTGGAAAATTTCCAGAATAAAAGACTTTATTTTGGATATTTTTTAGGGTTCAATTCTTATGATTTCAAAATAGATTATAAAACTGTCGGTCCCGATATTCAGGTAAAAAAATCCACTGGATTTAATGTTGGAATTGTGGGTGATTTGAAACTTCATGAATACATCAACTTACGGTTTGAACCAGGATTGTATTACACAACAAGAGAGTTAATGTATCCCAATTTCACGACGGAATACGATGCTTTAAGACAGGTAAACAGCACCTACATTCATTTGCCGTTGTTGTTGAAATTCTCTTCTCTAAGAACAGCCAATATTCGTCCTTATATAGTAGGAGGATTATCGACTACTTTAAATTTATCTAGCAATTCAAAATCCGTTGACGATAATTCAGGGCAACGTTTTAGAGTAAAACCCTGGACTACAAATTACGAATTGGGTTTTGGAATTGATTTATTCTCCCCTTATTTTATATTTTCTCCTTCTATTCGAGGTGTTTTTGGACTTAGAGATGAATTGATTCGTGACAACGATCCTAACAGTCCATGGACCAGCAATATTGAATCCATAAAATCCAGAGCCGTTTTTATCAACTTTACTTTCCACTAAAAAATAGTTTACAGGTTTCCGTTCTCACTGTAAACTGCTCCCGAAGCTTCGGGGTGAAAACCGAATACTAGCCCCGACGAAACTCACTCAAAACAATGGCTGTGGCAGTTGCTACATTCAAACTTTCTGTTTTTTGGATGTCTCCAAAACGAGGAATCGTTAATCTGTTTTGAATTAACTTTTCTAATTCAGCCGAAATTCCGTTAGCTTCATTTCCCATGACAATGATTCCCTCCTGTGGCAAACTGGTTTTATAGATATTTACCCCATCCATAAATGTTCCAAAAACCGGCAACTTTGTTTGCCCTATAAAAGCACTCAAATCTACATAATTCACATTTACTCTGGCTATGGAACCCATTGTGGCCTGCACCACTTTTGGATTATAAATATCGACGGTTTCCTTAGAACACAACAACTGATTAATCCCAAACCAGTCACATAAACGCAATATAGTTCCTAAATTCCCAGGATCGCGAACGGAATCAAGAGCAAGAATCAATCCGGATTCAATCCTGTTTTTTTCGACGGGTATCTTAAAGACTGCCAAACAGGAGTTTGGAGTTGACAAAGCGCTAATTTTCTTTAAATCATTGTCGTCGACAATCGTTTTTTTTGAATTCGAAACTTCTGCAAAATCGTCTTGAGTCGAATACAAATGCTCCAGCTCAAAATTGGACTGCAGCAATTCTTGAATTACTTTTACACCTTCGGCAAAAAATAATTTATTAGTGTTTCGATATTTTTTTTGTTGTAAACTCGTTATAAGTTTTATTTGGTTTTTACTAACCATAAAATAATGTACTTTTGAATTAAATATTTATACCAATTGAAGAAGATTTCCACAAAAATAACAGCATTTATTCTAATAGCAATATTTATTTGCGCCTGTAATGCTGTAAAACGAGTTCCCGAGGGAAAATTACTGCTTACTAAAAACGAAATTAAGGTAAATAATAAGTCCACAAAGGAAGAAATTGTTCTTAATCAACTCTATCAAAAACCCAATAGCACCTTTTTAGGCTATCGATTGCGATTGAATTTATACAACTTGGCAAACCTGAATCCTGATTCCACTTATCAAGCTAAATTCACCAATAATCCCAGAAAATACGAAAGAAAATCCAAATGGCTGTCAGCAAAACAGGTTGATAGACTTGGTCAGTCTTTTTGGTATCACGGAATCCATGATTTTTTAAAAAAAACAGGCGAACCCCCAGTAATTATTGAGAAAACGAAAATTGATAAATCGATTATCCGTTTAAAATATTATTATTTCAATACGGGCTATTTTAATGTAAAAGCTAATTACATTATAGACACTTTGAGCGGTAAAAAAGCCAAAACAAAATACACTATAATTACAGGTGAACCGTATTCTTTGGACACCATAAAATCAACTATTTTAACTCCTGTCTTAGACTCGTTGTATGAATCGATAAAACCCAACACTTTAATAAAATCGGGCAATCAATACAAAACACTAGATTTTGAGAATGAAAAAAACCGAATCACGACGCACTTTAGAAATAACGGCGTTTATTTCTTTCAACCTAATTATGTGACTTTTGATATTGACACGATAAAAAAAGTGAACAAGGCGGATGTGAATCTTATCATCAATAATTATTCGTATCAAGAACAGGATTCAAGTAAAACGGAACCTTTTAAAATGTATAAAATAAGTGATGTAAATATTTATACTGATTATTCACCCATTAAGAAGTTAAACATAACTGACAGCACTACATACAATAATTTTAATCTATACAGCCAGGACAAATTAAAATACAAACCGCGCGCGATCACAAATGCAATCTTTATTACTAAAGGAAGCTTATTTGCAGATAACAAAACGGTTTTAACCACACGTTACCTGAATAACCTTAAAATTTTTAATTATCCAAGTATTCAATATGAAGTTGATCCAAGAGATACAACCGCACACTCTTTGATTGCCAAAATCTATTTGTCACCAAGGAAAAAATACAGTTTTGGATGGACAACAGACATAACACATTCTAACATTCAAGACGTAGGTATTGGATTAAGTGTTTCGGAAACGATTAGAAATGTCTTTAATGGCGCGGAAACTTTAGAAATTGGCGCAAGAGGAAATATTGGTTCCTCAAAAGACTTAGCGAACCCAAAGAATAATTTCTTTAATGTTTCAGAATACGGACTTGATTTAAAACTGAATATTCCAAGAATTTTCATGCCTTTTAATACCGAAAAAATCATTCCCAAAAGTATGATTCCTTCGACGCTTGCCAATGCGGGTTTTGCAAAACAAAGGAATATTGGTTTGGATAAGGAGAATTTTACCGGCGCCTTATCCTATAATTGGACACCTAAAAAAAACAACACGGCTCGTTTTGATTTATTCAACGTACAATTTGTAAGAAATCTAAATCCACAAAATTACTTCAATGTATATGGATCCTCCTATAAAGCATTAAACGAAATTGGACAAACATACAGCAACAACAATTCTTATTTTAAAAAAGGAAATTTAATAATTGAAGACGGAACCAGCGGTTTCACCAATGATGTCCTGACAGGAAGCGGCAGCTTTATAAAACCAGTAGCGCAGTCAGATTTTGAAAGCGTAAAAAGTATTGAAGAACGCAGAGTGAGACTTACAGAAAATGATTTTATTCTTGCCACCAGTTTCACCTTCTCAAAAACAACTAAAAAAGATTTATTGGATAACGATTTTTATCTTTTTAGAACTAAAATTGAGTCTGCAGGAACTCTTTTATCATTAGTTGCTAAAGGATTAAATCGACCAGAGAATTTAAATGGCAATTACGAAATATTCAATTTAGAATATTCAGAATACATAAAAACAGAGTTCGATTATATTAAACACTGGGATTTAACCAAAGAAAAAGTCTTTGCAGTCAGAACTTTTTTTGGTATCGCAATTCCTTTTGGGAATTCAGACAACGTTCCCTTTTCAAGAAGTTATTTTTCTGGAGGATCTAATGACAACAGAGCGTGGCAACCTTACGCCTTAGGACCGGGAAGCAGCGGTGCTACTGATGATTTCAACGAGGCAAATATGAAAATTGCAATTAGCGGCGAATTTAGGTTCAAACTTTTAGGCAGTTTAAAAGGTGCTCTTTTTGCCGATGCCGGAAACATTTGGAATGTATTGGATAATGTGGCTGACGAAAAATCAACTTTCACCGGCTTTGGTGATTTAAAAGATATTGCGTTAGGCACCGGTTTTGGTGTAAGATATGATTTTAGTTTTTTTGTAATTCGGTTCGATTTAGGATTTAAAACCTATAATCCTGCGAATGAAAGCGGCAAAAAATGGTTTCAAGAATACAATTTTGGACACTCTGTTTTAAATTTCGGAATAAATTACCCATTCTAATTCTATTAATTCTTATTTTTGCAAACTAAAAACTAAAAAAATAACTAAAAAAATTACAATGGCACACAACATAAAACCAGGCGTAGCCACGGGAGATCAAGTACAAGAAATCTTCAATTACGCAAAAGAAAAAGGATTTGCGCTTCCGGCAGTAAATGTTACGGGATCGAATACTATAAATAGTGTTCTTGAAACTGCTGCAAAATTAAATGCTCCTGTTATTATTCAATTTTCTAATGGCGGTGCTCAATTTAATGCAGGAAAAGGACTTTCTAATGTTAATGAAAAAGCGGCAATCGCTGGTGGAATAGCTGGTGCATTACACATTCATACTTTGGCGGAAGCCTACGGAGCAACTGTTATACTTCACACAGACCATTGTGCGAAAAAATTATTGCCTTGGATTGACGGTTTATTGGATGCTTCAGAAAAACATTTTGCTGAAACTGGAAAACCATTATACTCTTCTCACATGATTGACTTATCTGAGGAGCCAATCGAAGAAAATATCGAGATTTGCAAAGGATATTTAGCCCGAATGAGCAAAATGGGAATGACATTGGAAATCGAACTTGGAATCACAGGTGGCGAAGAAGATGGTGTTGACAATTCTGACGTTGACAGCTCAAAGCTATACACACAACCAGAAGAAGTTGCTTACGCATACGAAGAACTTTCAAAAGTAAGCCCAAGATTTACAATTGCTGCCGCTTTTGGTAACGTACACGGTGTTTACAAACCGGGAAATGTAAAATTGACGCCAAAAATCTTAAAAAATTCTCAAGATTTCGTTCAAAATAAATTCAATACCGGTCCAAACCCTGTAGATTTTGTTTTCCATGGTGGTTCCGGTTCTACGCTTGAAGAAATCAGAGAAGGTATTAGCTACGGTGTAATAAAAATGAATATCGATACTGATTTGCAATTTGCATTTACGGAAGGTATTCGTGATTATATGGTAAAAAATATAGACTATTTGAAATCTCAAATTGGAAACCCAGAAGGTGCTGATGTACCAAACAAAAAATATTACGACCCAAGAAAATGGTTACGTGAAAGCGAAATCACTTTCAATACAAGACTTGAGCAAGCATTTGCTGACTTGAACAACGTGAATACATTATAACATAATGGTCAGTTTTCAGTTTTTAGTGTTCAGTTCTCAAATACTGATAATGGAACACTAAAACTGATTACAAAACACTGAATACTTGATTACTGAACACTGAATACTAAACAAATGGCTTGGTTTAAAAGAAAAGAAAAAGGAATTACCACTCCTACTGAAGACAAAATGGATATCCCAAAAGGTCTTTGGTACAAATCTCCGACTGGTAAAATTATTGATGCTGATGAACTGGCTCGCAACTTATTTGTAAGTCCAGAAGATGGTTTTCATGTTAGAATTGGAAGTTCAGCCTATTTTCAAATTTTATTTGACAACAATGAGTTTGTCGAATTGGATAAAAACATGACTTCTAAAGATCCTTTGCATTTTGTGGACACAAAAAAATATGCAGATCGATTGAAAGACGTGATGGAAAAAACCAAACTTAAGGATGCAGTGCGTACCGGAGTTGGAAAATCGAAAGGGAAAGAATTAGTAATTTGCTGTATGGATTTCGCCTTTATTGGTGGTTCTATGGGAGCTGTAGTGGGAGAAAAAATCGCAAGGGGAATTGATCATGCGATAAAGAACCAATTGCCATTTGTGATGATTTCAAAATCAGGTGGAGCAAGAATGATGGAAGCGGCTTACTCGTTGATGCAACTTGTAAAAACATCTGTGAAACTAGCTCAACTTGCCGAAGCAAAATTACCTTATATTTCTTTGTGTACGGATCCAACCACTGGCGGAACAACTGCTTCTTACGCCATGCTAGGCGATATAAATATTTCTGAGCCTGGTGCTTTAATCGGATTTGCCGGACCTAGAGTTGTGCGTGACACAACAGGTAAAGATTTACCGGAAGGTTTTCAGACTGCCGAGTTCTTACTTGAACATGGTTTCTTAGACTTCATAACGCCTAGAAAAGAATTGAAAGATAAGATCAACTTGTATATCGACTTAATTCAAAACAATACCATTAGATAGATCCTGATCTTCTTAAAATAAAAATTCCTGTTTGCTAATGTGAACAGGAATTTTTATTTTTAGGAATGCTTTTTTTAGAAGCTGTATCGTAATCCACCATATACATTTCTTCCTGGCGCATTAATTCCAGAGGAAAATGTACGGTATTGGGTGTCTAAAATATTTTCGACACCTGCAAATAGTGTAGCATTATGATACACTTCAACACTAGATTTTACATTATACGTTTCCCAAGCTGGCATTCCGTTAACTGGTGCATATTGCAAATTGTCTTCACCACTTGAAGAATAATCGCGTCTTTTTTTCTTACCATTGTACAGCAAGTAGGCTTCTATGTTTATCCCAGAATTCGCATACATAAAACCAATTTTCCCAAAATAAGGCGCAATATGATCTAATGGAGCTTGTTGTGTACCATCTTGTACAATTCTACCCAAATTATAATTGAAATTAACATCGATTTTTACTTTTGATAACACCATCGCACTAAAATTAGTTGACAATCCCGTAATAAAAGCCTTTCCCTTATTTTGATTTGCAAAAACTTTACTTAATGTTCCATCATATAAAATCACGCTTTGCCCCTCGTATTGAAATTGGGTAGTTGCGATAGCATCATACATTCTGGTATAGAAATAGGTGTTTTCAAATTTTATCTTTTTAGAATTGGATTGCATAACAATCCCGATGTCAGCTGTGACTGTTTTTTCTGGTTTTAATTTTGAATTAGGAACAATAAGCGTTCCTTGTACTGTTTCGAAAACTTTGGCTAAGTCGTCAATGTTTGGAACTCTAAATCCACTAGATAAATTCGCCTTTAAAGCTACATGCTTTGATGTATTTTTAACAATTCCTACAAGACCACTATATGTGAAATTATTCTGTTCTATTTTCGAAAATGGTAATAAAAAAAAAGAATTATCAACAATAGTACTTTTCAGAGAGGTATATCCAGCACGAGCGCCTAAATTCCAGAATGTATTTTCGGCTATTTTATCGTTATAGGAAATATAGATTTCGTCTCGCAACATTAAGTTGTCTCCATTGGGATATCTTGTGCTGATTGGATTTTTTGAGCCAGTGTTTATCTTAGTAGAGTATGCCGAAGAATTTAAGTTTTCATAATATGATTCTAATCCGTAAAATAATTCCCCACTTTTAAATTTCCTAGCCAAGTCTACCGCAACAGAATACATTTTCACTTCTTCTTTTCTACTTTGTAAATTATAGTTTCCAAACCTTCTGTTGTGCCTGCTTTCCTTTACGTTTTGAAAAGCAATAGTTACTTTCAAGTCGCTGGAAATAAAAGCTTTTTTCTTATTCAAAGAATAAATTCCCATTACTCGCTCTTGTGGACCATAATACCATTGCGCATGCCTTAAACCTGTTGAAGGATCCATTTCTGTCAATCGATCGTAGCGAGGAATATCCGTTGATGTAGAAAATTGCAAATTCAGACCATGCTCAAAACCTAAATTTGTTTTATAGCTTAATTTTTGCATGAGATTGTATTGCTTGAATGCTGTATTTTTTTGAACGTATTTATCTTCATTCGCCACCAATTGATCCACATTGTTTATTGTCGCAACATAAAATGGGCGCTCTCCAAAAAAATCTTCATTGTGATTTTTATTTTTTCCCATTTTTAAATCTCCAAAATCATTAAACGAAACTAGAGTCAAAGCGGCAAATTTTTTGGAAGCATAATTCAAATTTAAAGCAATTGATTGCTCTTGGTTAATCGTACTGTAACGCATATTAACCTCTCCCGTCCATTTTTTTTGGACTTCATTCAAAAACTTTGCTTTTTTGGTTGTCATTGTAACCGCACCGCCAAGTGCATCACTACCAAATAATGTAGAAGCAGGACCAAAAAAAATACCTACATTATCAAGCATGCTCTCATCAACTGAAATAACGTTTTGAAGATGTCCAGCTCTAAACATCAAATTATTCATACGAACACCATCCACTAGCAACAAAACCCTACTGGCCTCAAAGCCTCGAATGGATGGACTCCCACCACCTTGTTGCGATTTCTGAACAAATAATGAGCCTGAATTAGATAAAACATCTGCGGTACTTTGAAAATTCTGAAAATCCATTTGCGCGGCAGAGATTACCGCTACTTGAAACGGCAATGAAACTATTGCTATAGGAACTTTGTACGTCAAGACAACATCAGCAAGCTGGGTAGTATCCCTCTGATTTTGTGTGTATCCAGAAAGGGAGAGCAATAACATGCAAAAAAAGACGGATTCTTTTATCAAACTAGAAAAAGGTGTTAAATATGAAAGATCAACTGTTTTTACATCCCGGTTCTAATTGCCTCAACCGGATCGAGTTTAGACGCTGCAATAGCAGGAAGAATCCCCGAAATCAATCCAATTAATGCGGCAAGACCGGTTCCTAAAAGAATATTCCCTATTCCTAAGACGAATTCAAAATCCACCACTTTTGTTAAAACTACCGAGATGATCCAAACCAACAAAAGACCGATAATCCCGCCAATGACGGAAAGTATAATCGCTTCGAATAAAAATTGAAAAAGGATAAATCTATTTTTCGCCCCTAATGATTTCTGGATTCCTATCAAATTAGTACGCTCTTTCACGGAAACAAACATAATATTAGCGATACCAAATCCTCCCACAAGTAGCGAAAATCCGCTGATAATCCATCCTACAACATTCATTTGACCTAAAATATTATCTATAAAGTCGGTGAATCCTGAAAATACATTAATGAAAAAATTATCAATTTCCCCTGATTTCAAACCTCTGTAACTTCTTAATTTTTGAGATATTTCACTTTTATAAGCTTCCATATCCACTCCTTTTTCAGGTTTTAAAATAATGACATTGGTTGATGTAGTATTGCTGTCCCCGTACAATTGACGGACAAAATTAACCGGAATAAAAACAGTAGTGTCATTACTGTCTCCAAATAACCCGGCACCTTCTTTTTTCAAAACGCCAATTACCGTAAACCTTTTGCCGTACAAACGTACATTTTTACCGATCGGGTCAAAATTCTCAAATAATTGTTTTGCAATTTCATCCCCTAAGACGATTACCGTAGCACCTGAGTTAGCTTCTGATTCGTTGTAAAACCTTCCTTTTTCAAACTCAAGTCCTTGAATATCTATAAATTCATGCGAAACAGGAACAACATTAACGTCACTTACTGTTTTAGAATCATATTTTATAGATTCTTTTCTTGTGAATATTTGATATCCCATTTGAGCAGTATTAGTCATTGCGCCTTTCATGTAGGTATATTCATCATACTCAACATTGGGGAACTGCTCCCTTTTCCATTGCGGAATATCAGAAGGTCCAAAAGAAAATTTCATTAAATAAATAGTGTTCTTATCTAAGCTGCTTAAATCTTTTGTAATCTTTCTGTCTAAAGAATCTACGGCTGCAAGTACAGCTATAATAGAAAAAATACCAATGGTAACACCCAACAAAGAAAGCAAAGTCCTTAATTTGTTGTTGCGCAAAGCATTCATTGCAAAACTGAAACTCTCTTTTAATAACCGAAGATAGACAAACATAAAAATTTTTTTGCGTTAAGGTAAAATTCAATAAATTTTATTCAAAAACCTAATAAAACCCTACCAACAGGTTAGTATGATTATTTAAGATAATGTTACGAATCTTCGATGAAATTTATAATCAAAAAAAAACTATTTTTGCACTTTATAATTATAACTACACAATGAACACTACTAAAAAAATTCAATCTGCATTAATTTCGGTATTTTCAAAAGAAGGTCTTGAGCCTATTGTAAGAAAACTGCATTCTCAAAATGTCATACTATATTCTACAGGTGGAACTGAGGATTTCATTAAAAACTTGGATATTCCTGTGATACCGGTTGAAGACGTAACTTCTTACCCTTCTATTCTTGGCGGCAGAGTAAAAACATTACACCCAAAAGTTTTTGGAGGTATTTTAAATCGTCAGGACAACGAGAGTGATGTACAGCAGATGGAAGAATTTAATATTCCGCAAATTGATTTAGTTATTGTTGATTTATATCCTTTTGAAAAAACAGTTGCATCAGGAGCCAGCGAAGCTGATATTATTGAAAAAATAGATATTGGTGGTATTTCGTTGATTCGTGCTGCCGCAAAAAACTTCAAAGACACTGTAATTGTGGCTTCTGTTGATCAATACGGCTTGCTTTTGGATTTGATTACTGACCAAGATGGAGCAACTACACTTGAGGACAGAAAATTATTGGCTACAAAAGCATTTCATGTTTCTTCTCATTACGACACTGCCATATTCAATTACTTCAATACGGATGAAACGATATACAAGCAAAGTATTGCTAATGGACAAGTATTGAGATACGGAGAAAATCCACATCAAAAAGGATTTTTCTTTGGTGATTTTGATGCCATGTTCAAAAAACTTCACGGAAAAGAACTTTCTTACAACAACTTATTAGATGTAGATGCAGCCGTTAATTTGATTAATGAATTCAAAAATGACGGACCTACACTTGCCATATTAAAACATAATAATGCTTGTGGACTTGCTACAAGAAGTACCATCAGCGACGCGTATGAAGTAGCATTGGCTTGCGATCCGACTTCAGCATTTGGAGGCGTTTTGATTTCTAACACAAAAATAGATGTTAAAACAGCAACCGAAATAAATAAATTATTTTGCGAAGTAGTTATTGCCCCTGAATATGATACTGAGGCTATTACAATTTTACAGGAAAAGAAAAACAGAATTATATTAGTTCAAAACGAGGTAGTTTTACCACAAAAGCAAGTTCGCTCTTGCTTAAACGGAATTTTGGTTCAAGAGAGAAACAATATTACAGACAATAAAGAAGACTTAAGAACCGTTACTATAACAGCGCCTTCAGAACAAGAAGTTCTAGATTTAATTTTTGCCTCTAAAATTTGTAAAAACACAAAATCAAATACAATTGTTTTTGCAAAAAACGGTACGCTTATAGCTTCTGGTACTGGACAAACATCAAGAGTTGATGCTTTATTACAAGCCATAGAAAAAGCAAATAATTTCCATTTTGATTTACACGGAGCGGTCATGGCAAGTGACGCTTTCTTTCCTTTCCCCGATTGTGTGGAAATTGCAAAAAAAGCAGGTATTACTGCAGTGATTCAGCCCGGTGGATCAATAAAAGACGAATTGAGCATCAATTATTGCAATGAAAATAAACTTGCAATGGTATTTACTGGAACGCGTCATTTTAAACATTAATTTGTTTAACTTTGCCCGTCTCAAATTTATAACTATTTAACCCCTAAAAAACTTATGGGATTTTTTGATTTCATGACCGAGGATATCGCGATAGATCTTGGTACCGCTAATACTTTAATCATACATAATGATAAAGTAGTAATTGACTGCCCTTCAATAGTTGCCCGTGATAGAGTATCGGGCAAAATCATTGCTGTAGGTAAAGAAGCAAGTATGATGCAGGGAAAAACACATGAAAACATTAAGACGATTAGACCTTTAAAAGACGGTGTAATTGCTGATTTTGATGCTTCCGAAAAAATGATAAGCTTATTTATAAAAAGCATACCAGCATTGAAGAAAAGAATGTTTACTCCCGCATTAAGAATGGTTGTTTGTATTCCTTCCGGCATCACTGAAGTTGAAATGAGAGCGGTAAAAGAATCGTGCGAAAGAGTTAATGGTAAGGAAGTTTATTTGATACACGAACCTATGGCAGCAGCAATAGGTATTGGAATCGATATAATGCAACCAAAAGGAAACATGATCGTTGACATAGGTGGCGGAACTACTGAAATTGCAGTAATCGCATTAGGTGGTATTGTATGTGACAAATCAGTGAAAATTGCTGGTGATGTATTTACAAATGATATTGTATATTATATGCGTACCCAACACAATCTTTTTGTTGGAGAGACTACCGCTGAAAAAATAAAAATCCAAATTGGTGCCGCTATCGAAGATTTAGAAACTCCTCCGGAAGACATGTCCGTTCAAGGAAGGGATCTACTTACCGGTAAGCCTAAACAAGTAGAGGTGTCATACAGAGAAATAGCTAAAGCATTAGACAAATCAATTCAAAGGATTGAGGATGCCGTAATGGAAACTTTATCTCAAACCCCACCAGAATTAGCAGCTGATATCTACAACACTGGAATCTATCTTGCAGGTGGAGGATCAATGTTAAGAGGTCTTGACAAAAGAATTTCGCAAAAAACAGATTTACCTGTTTATATTGCCGAAGATCCATTGAGAGCTGTAGTTAGAGGAACTGGTATGGCACTTAAAAACATTACAAAATTCAAAAGTATCCTTATAAAATAACAAATTCCAATTTCCAGATTCCAATTTATAAACCTATATTTTTGGAATTTGGGATTTGATTTTTAAAAATTTTTAACTTAAAAAAATGCAGCAAATATTTAATTTTATTTTTAAAAACAGTAATCGTATACTGTTTTTGCTGCTTTTGGGTATTTCGTTAACGCTAACTATTCAATCTCATTCTTTTCACAGAAGTAAAATAATCAGTTCTGCTAACTTTTTGAGCGGAGGTGTTTATGAAAAAGTGAATAACATCAATGAGTACTTAAATTTAAAAAATCAAAATGATGCGCTTGCTCTTGAAAACGCAAAATTAAAAAGTATTTTATTTAACAAAAAAGATACTACTGCAACAAAAAGACTAGACAGCTTAAAAGGAGTTAAACCATCCGATATAATAGTTTCTAAAGTGATTCATAATTCTTATAATTCACATGAAAACTATTTGACTTTAAATTCAGGTGAGCTCCAAGGTGTAAAATCAGACATGGGCGTAATCAATGACTTAGGTATAGTAGGTATTATTGACAATACCTCCCCAAGATATTCTACTGTGGTGAGTATTCTAAACACAAAATCTCAAATAAATGCGAAAATAAAGAAATCAAATCATTTTGGCTCTTTGATTTGGGATGGAAAAAACACCGGTTTTGTGCAATTAATAGATGTTCCAAGATTAGCAGCTATTAGAAAAGGAGATACCATTGTAACTGGTGGACAATCAGTTATTTTTCCTGAAAATATAGGAATAGGTACAATAGCTAATATATTTACCGATAATAAAACTCATTATTACACCATAAATATCAGATTATTCAATGACATGACAAATTTAGGTCATGTATATATCATAAAAAGTAAGAATCGTGAAGAACTTATTAATTTAGAAAAAAAAGAAAAAAATGAATAGCACTTTGTTAGTCAATATTTTTCGCTTCGTTCTGTTATTGGCAGTCCAAATTATTATTTTCAATAATATGAATTTTTTGGGCTATATAAGTCCATTTCCGTACATACTTTTCATAATATTATATCCCGTAAATGGAAATAAATCTGGTTTATTAATAGCCAGTTTCCTGCTTGGAATTATCATGGATATGTTTTCTAATTCGGGTGGTATACACACAACTGCATGTTTAGTTCTCGCTTATTTTAGACCCTTTATTTTTAAATTTTCTTTCGGTTTGAGTTATGAATACCAAACTATTAAATTAAATGATGTTTTAACGCCAGAACGATTCTCCTTTACATTACTTTCTGTTGTAATCCATCATTTTACCTTATTTATTTTAGAAGCTTTTCAGTTTAGCTTTATTTTAGACATATTACTGAGAACACTATTAAGTACCGTGTTTACATTACTAATTTGTATTATAATAATTTATCTTATTAAGCCAAACAAAAGATGAGAAAAGTATTGCTGCCTTCTTTAATCATTGTTGCAGCGTTATTGCTGGTGATTCGGATATTTTATTTGCAATTTATTGATGATTCCTTCAAATTAAAGTCAGACAATAATGCAATCAAAATAAAATATGACTATCCCGAAAGAGGTTATATTTACGATAGAAATGGCAAATTATTAGTTGCCAATCAGGCTTCTTATGACATCATGGTTATCCCAAGAGATGTAAAAAAAATTGATACAACAGAATTTTGTCAATTACTTGCTATTACCAAAGAGGATTTCTTAAAAAGAATGGCAAAAGCCAAAATATATAGTCCAAGATTACCTTCCGTTTTTTTACCCCAATTAAACAAAAGCGAATTTGCAGCATTTCAAGAAAAAATTAGAAAATTTGAAGGTTTCTACTTTCAAAAACGTTCTTTACGGGACTATGAAGTCGATTTTGGCGCCAATGTCTTTGGATTTATAACACAAGTAAATGAAAAATTAGTTGCGAAAAACCCTTATTACAACAGCGGTGATTTAATTGGAAGACAAGGTGTTGAAGAAAGTTACGAAGACATTTTACGCGGAATAAAAGGGGTCAAATATTTTCAAAAAGACAAATACAACAGAGAAATTGGCTCCTATAAAGAAGGAAGATATGACACTGTCGCTGTTCAGGGAGAAGATATAAATCTTACTATTGATGCTGAGCTTCAAAAGTTCGGGGAACAATTAATGATTAATAAAAGAGGTGGAATTGTTGCTATCGAACCTAAAACCGGAGAAATACTTGCCCTCGTAACAGCGCCATCCTATGACCCGTCAATATTAGTAGGGAGACAACGATCAAAAAACTATACCGTTTTATATCGCGACTCCATCGCAAAACCACTATATGACAGAGGCTTACTGGCCGAATACCCTCCAGGATCCCCGTTTAAGATACTGACCGGACTTGTTGGACTACAGGAAGGTGTTGTAAATGAGAAAACTACTTACTCCTGTTATGGTGGTTTTAGTTACGGTCGTGGTCGATTCCAGAAATGTCATTGTAAAATTTTTGGATCTGTACAATTACATAATGGTATTTTTAGATCTTGCAATGCATATTTTTCGAATGTCTACTTGCGAACCATTGGTAAATACGCAAAACCAGCGTATGCAGTGGATGTTTGGAGCAATCACATCAAAAGCTTTGGATTGGGACAATTTATGGGATATGATTTACCTACCGGAAAAAAAGGTAACATTCCAAATTCAAAAACATACAAAAAAGTTTATCCCAACGGTGGCTGGCGAGGGACAACAATTATATCGAATGCCATCGGGCAAGGAGAAGTTTTGATGACGCCAATTCAATTGGCCAATATGATGGCAACGGTTGCTAATGAAGGTTATTATTACACGCCTCACATCATCAAAAAAATTGAAGGTCATAAAATCGACAAAAAATTTACAACAAAACACGTTACCACAATCGATAAAAAGTATTACCAACCCATGATCAGCGGTTTATTTGATGTGTACAACCAAGGAACTGCGTTTGCTCTACGAGTTGACGGGATCGATATTTGCGGTAAAACGGGGACAGCAGAAAATTTTGCTAAAATCAACGGAGTAAGAACAAAAATGGAAGACCATTCTATATTTGTGGCATTTGCACCAAAAGACAACCCAAAAATTGCCATAGCCATATTAGTTGAAAACGGAGGTTATGGAGCTGCGATAGCAGGTCCAATTGCCAGTTTAATGATAGAAAAATACCTTAGAAAAAAAATCACAAGAACCGATTTAGAGACACGTGTACTTGAAACAAGTTTACAAGGTCGATATGCCAAGTTAGGCGGGCTTTCGGAAGCAGTCAAATTACAGTTGAGGATTCAAGATTCAATTAAAAATAAAAAAAAGGTAGTTGTTCCAATTATAAAAGTAGATACCACTCAAGAAAATTAATATCCAATATCTCAAATGAAAAACCAAAGTGTAAAGAACAATCTTGATTGGATCTGTGTAATCATCTATATTGCTTTAGTAATAATGGGATGGTTAAACATTTACTCTTCATCCTTGTCCTCTATGGAAGGAACTTCTGAGAAGCAGCTTATCTTTATTGTATTGACAATTCCTTTAATATTTATAGTTCTGTCAGTAGACGGGAAATTTTATGAAAAGTATGCCAGTATCATTTTTGGAATCTCTCTATTATCGTTAGCCGGTTTATTTGTTTTTGGTAAGACAATTGCGGGACAACGCTGTTGGTATGGCATTGGAAGTTTTACACTTCAACCTTCTGAATTTGCAAAGGCAGCTACGGCATTGGCATTAGCCAAATATTTAAGTGACAGTCAAATTAATTTAAAGGATGTTAATCGGCAAATCCAGGCATTAGCCATCGTTTTATTGCCGGTCATGCTTATTTTACCTCAACCTGACCCCGGAAGCGCCTTAATATACAGCATCTTTATTATCGTATTATATCGAGAAGGCCTTCCATCTTGGTATGTCTGGACCGGTTTCATTACCATTTTATTATTTGTATTAACATTAATATTGCAACCACAATATGTAATCTTAATTGCGCTATTAGTACTAATTATTGTCCATTTCAAATCTAGATTAGGGGATCGAAATATACTATTGAGCAGCATTCTTTTTGTTCTGATGTCAGGCTTTGTTTTATCAGTAAATTATGTTTTTGAAAATGTTTTTAAACAACACCATAGAGATCGTTTTAATATTTTATTAGGTAAAAGTGTAGACTTGAAAGGGATTGGCTATAATACAAATCAATCTGAAATTGCAATTGGATCAGGCGGATGGTTTGGAAAAGGATTTCTTGAAGGCACTCAAACTAAAGGAGGTTTTGTCCCGGAACAACACACCGACTATATATTTACAACAGTAGGCGAAGAATGGGGATTTATAGGTTCACTGGCAGTTATTGGACTTTTTGCCGGCTTATTTCTAAGAATAATATACCTTGCTGAAAGGCAAAAAACCAAATTCAGCAGAGTCTATGGCTATTGTGTAGCTGGAATTCTATTCATTCATTTCTTTGTGAATATTGCTATGGTCGTGGGCATTTTCCCAACCATAGGTGTCCCTCTTCCTTTCTTTTCTTATGGAGGTTCCGGACTTTGGGGATTCACTATCTTATTGTTTATTTTTATAAAAATGGACGCCAATAAAGTCAATGAATGGTAAACCGAATTAAGTATCAGGAGCTAAATCCTGCTATTCATTTCAAGTTTTTCGCCTCGTTATAGTTTTTATTTATTTTTTCAAGAGCTTCCTTTGGTCGCTTTGAAAAAATATAAAAACTAATAAACGTGCCCTCAAAAGCTTTCCATTGCTATCAGGGCTAATTACGACCCCAGCTTTTAATTCACTATTTGGGAAAAATCTATCCCTGTGATCAAGATAAACCACGAAATCATATTATTGGCTTATCAGAGGAATCACAAACATATAATTAAAGATTTACAATCTAAAAAAGAATACTATACTCCATACTAAAAAAGCGCTTCAAAAAAATTTTACTTTTTCTGAGGCGCTTTTTAGTATTTAAGATTTACATGTTAATTAAAACATATCGGATTATGATTTAGCTAGTTTCCCTTTTTTTAATTTAGCGGGAATAACTTTCTTTACAATACTTTTTGATTGCAAATCATCTAAAACATTTAATGCTTCTTCCACATAAATATCCTTTGCTAGAGCTTCATGCCATCTGTCTCTTTTCTCTTTTAAAGTTAGATCCTTATTAACCTCGTCAATTTCATAAGGCAATGAAGTGAACTTAAGGGTGTTTTTATAAGTGGAAAGCGGTTTGTACTTTTTCGCTTTTTCTTCAATTGCATTTTGAGCAATTTTAAATTTATCCAAATTCAAACTATAGATATTATCGGCACTTCTGCTGTCTATCCATTTTGCATTTTCCTCAATCAATTGAAATTGGGAACTTTGTGCAATTCTTTTTTTACTGTTCGCAATTGCCTGATTAAAATTAGCGTTTTTGTTCCAAACAGTATAGGCAGCGGGGTCAATTTTGTCCCAAGGCATAGCATTGTCAACATCACGCTCACCCATTTTCAAATAAGCATATCTATCCGGCATAACAATATCACTGCTTACTCCTTCAAGTTGTGTTGAACCCCCATTTATTCTGTAGAATTTTTGAGTGGTTGTTTTTATTGCACCTAAATCTCCAACGGCACTATTACGGACAAATTGATTTAAATCTCTTACATTTTGCACCGTTCCTTTACCATACGTTTGCTTACTTCCAATGATAATCCCTCTTTTATAATCTTGAATTGCAGCTGCCAAAATCTCAGAGGCTGAAGCTGAAAAACTGTTTACCATGATTACTAGTGGACCGTCCCATTCAATTTTTTTGTCTCTATCATATAAGACTTCTTTTTTCTTTCCTGCTGATTTAATTTGCACTATTGGACCTTGTTCAATAAATAATCCAGCAATATCAACAACAGTAGATAATGATCCGCCACCGTCATCACGAACATCTAATACAATACCGTTTACTCCGGCTGCTTTTAAACGTTCCACTTCCTTAGCAATATCTTTTCCGGCATCTCTACCATCTTTATTTTCAAAATCAATATAAAACTTTGGAAGGTAAATAACTCCGTATTTCAATCCGTTTTTATTAACAACGCTTGATTTAGCGTAGGTCTCTTCAATTTCTACAATATCTCTGGTTATAGAAATAATTTTAATTGTCCCATCTACTTTTTTCACGGTAAGACGTACTTCAGTCCCTTTAGGTCCTTTAATTTTTTTAACAACATCATCAAGACGCATCCCAACAACATCTACCGCTTCTTCATTTCCTTGGGCCACTTTCATTACTAAATCTCCCGCCTCAAGTTGTTTTCCTCTCCAAGCCGGTCCGCCAGAAATAAGTTCTGAAATTTCAGTAAAATCATTTTTCTTTTGAAGACGCGCTCCAATCCCTTCTAATTTTCCACTGATACTTACGTCAAAACGCTCTTTTTCTTCAGGAGCAAAGTAATTAGTATGTGGATCAAAACGAGCTGTAATAGAATTAATATACACAGAGAACCAATCATTTCTATCTAAATCATTCATAAAACCAAAATATTCATCTAATGATTTTACGGCACTTTCTCTAGTTTCTTTTTCTAGTTGTTCAATTGTTTTTGGTTTATCATTGTCTGAAGCTAAAGCAGTTTTATCTTTTTGCGGATTAACTACGTCAAGTTTAAGCTTCTCTTCTTGTCCTAAAACATTCGAAGAATCTTTAGCTACAACAATCCCATTCTTTTTGTTTTCTTGGATTTTTAAACGATCCGTTATTGAAGAAAGCGTCGACAATTTAATTTGCTTACGCCATTTATCTGTAAGTTCCTTACTATCCTTTGCGTAAGGTGCTTTTTCATAGTCCGTATTAAAACTCTCATCAACATTATAGTCAAAAGGATGACTCAAAATGTCTTTATAGATTCCTTTACTTTCCTCCATTCTATTCATTAAACGATCATAGGTAATATCGAAAAAAGTTAAATCTTTATTTAATATTTGATCATCTAGCTGAGTTTCATATTTTGAAAACTCATCAATATCCGATTGCAAGAAAAATCGTTTAGAAGGATCTAAAGCCTCTATATAATCTTTATAAATACCTTTAGAAAAGGTGTCATCTATAGTTGCAGGATTGTAATGTTCTCTTTGGATTACAAAGGTTAAAAGCTCTAAAAGCAATTTATCTTTTTCGGGATCTGTATCTTTTGATGCATTAATTTTGAACGCAAATAGCGATATCGAAACACACGCAACAATAAGAAGTAGTTTATAATTTCTTTTCATATAGTCAATAATAGTATTCATCAATTTTTAGCCTAAATTACGGTAAAAACCATGCCAACGTTAACAAGCGCTGCATAATTTTTTGTTAAAGATATAAAATTTGTTTTTTTGTTTTGGGTTTAAGAAATCAAGTTACTAAATTTTATATTCTTTGTTTATAAAATACGGTTTTGTGTGACTACATTTGTTCTTTAAATATTTAATTAGAAATCCTTTCTTGAAAACATAAAATGACAAAACACTCCAAACCTTTAATATTAGTTACAAATGACGATGGCATTTCTGCTCCGGGACTTAGGGCATTAATAGCCGTTATGGCAGAAATAGGAGAAGTAATCGTTGTCGCGCCTGACTCGCCACAAAGCGCTACTGGTCACGGAATTACCATAAACGACACATTATATTTAAATAAAATTTCAAAAGAAGGCGAACTAATTACAGAATACAGTTGCTCTGGCACTCCTGTGGATTGCGTGAAATTTGCTGTCAGTGAAATTCTGAAAAGAAAACCTGATTTGTGCGTATCTGGTGTTAATCACGGTTCTAACTCTTCTATAAATGTCATCTACTCCGGAACCATGAGCGCTGCTATTGAAGCTGGCATAGAAGGAATTCAAGCCATTGGATTTTCATTATTAGATTTTGACTGGAATGCAAATTTTGAAGACATAAAGCCTTTTATCCGAAAAATCACATTGGAAGTTCTTGAAAACAAACTGCCTGAAGGAGTCGTTTTGAATGTAAATTTTCCAAAATTGAAAGAAAAAGACATCCAGGGAATCAAAATTTGCCGTCAGGCTAAAGCCATTTGGATGGAAAAATTCGACAAACGTAAAACCCCGCAAGGCAGAGATTATTATTGGCTTACCGGAGAATTTGTAAACCAAGACCATGGAGAAGACACTGATGAATGGGCATTGAAAAACGGATATATTTCTGTTGTTCCTGTGCAGTTTGATTTAACAGCGCATCATGCCACTCAACAACTTAATACCTGGAATTGGAATGAATAAAATAGATTTGTTAACTGGATTCATAATAGGTATTTTAGCTTCAATACTTGGAAGCTTCATTTTTATCACTTTTTTTACTGATTACACCTTTTTGGGTGGCGTACAGGTTATGAAATTTGAGGGAAAACTGGGTAAATTAATCACACTCGGATCCATACTTGATTTGGTAGCTTTTGCAATTTTACTAAAATTAAATAAAGAACTAATGGCACGTGGTGTCGTTTTAGCAGTTATAATTCTGACACTTGTCTCTTTGTTTGTTTAGGAAAAGTGATAATTTATACCTTTATTTAGTTAAAAATAATTCTGATTTGAGATCCACTATTGTAAAATTAAGGACTCCAAACACAACATAAAACATGAAATACTACATCATAGCAGGAGAGGCTTCAGGCGATTTACATGGTTCCAATTTGATGAAAGCACTTTACCAAGAAGATCCTCATGCTGACATTCGGTTTTGGGGTGGCGATCTAATGCAAAATGTTGGTGGAACGTTGGTAAAACATTACCGCGCATTGGCTTTTATGGGCTTTGTGGAAGTGATTTTTAATTTGAAAACTATTTTGAATAACATCAAAATATGTAAAAATGACATCACAAGCTTTCAACCTGATGTAATTATTTTTATAGATTATCCTGGTTTCAATTTACGAATTGCAAAATGGTCAAAAGAATGTGGCTTCAAAAACCACTACTATATTTCTCCGCAAATCTGGGCCTGGAAAGAAAGCCGAATCACCGAAATCAAACGTGACATCGATAAAATGTATGTGATTTTGCCTTTCGAAAAAAGTTTTTACGAAGATAAACATCATTTTCCTGTTGAATTTGTTGGCCATCCGTTGATTGACGCCATTCATAACCAAACGCCAATAGACGCTACAGTTTTTAGAAAAGAAAATCAATTAAACGAAAAACCCATCATCGCTCTTTTGCCGGGTAGCCGACAACAAGAAATTACAAAAATGTTATCGGTGATGCTTAGCGTGGTGAATGATTTTCCGGATTATCAATTTGTGATTGCTGGCGCGCCAAGTCAAGAATATTCATTTTATGAAAATTTCATTTCAAATGAAAACATAAAGTTTATATCGAATAAAACCTATGATTTGTTGCAAAATTCGACTGCCGCGTTAGTTACTTCAGGTACGGCGACATTAGAAACAGCACTTTTCAAAGTTCCGGAAGTTGTGTGCTATAAAGGCAGCTGGGCCTCTTACCAAATTGCTAAACGTATTGTAACACTTAAATATATTTCTTTAGTCAATTTGATCATGGATAAAGAAGTGGTAACGGAATTAATTCAGGAAGACTGTTCTACGAAACGCATTCGAGAGGAATTAAAAAAAATACTGGAATCCCATCATCGAAGTACTATTTTAAAAGAATATGAGTTATTAGAAGAGAAACTTGGCGGAATTGGTGCGAGTGAAAAAACAGCAAAATTGATTGTTGCTGATTTACAGTAATTTCGGCAGTTTATTAACTCTTTGAATTTTACAAAAAATTAAATCTTTTGAAATATTTACTATATATTTTTTTAATACTTCTCTTTTTTACTGCCTGCAAACCAACATCTGCAATTATTACTTCGAAAAAAGAAAATCTCACTAAATCAGAAAAAAGAAAAACAAGCCGATTGATTGAAGAATTAATCGATACCGCCACAGAACATATCGGAGTTCAATATAAATATGCAGGCACTACAAATGCTGGTTTTGACTGTTCTGGTTTAATATGCTCTATCTTTAGCTCCTACAACATAACTCTTCCCCGCTCCTCTTACGAACAATCAAAATTAGGAACAATTGTAAATCGATATCGAGAAGAAGCTAAAAAAGGTGATTTAATCTTTTTTAAAACGAATAGTAAATCTAAAATCAATCATGTAGGAATGGTGATTGAAGTCAATGATGACGAAATAAAATTCATACATGCCTCGACCTCAAAAGGAGTGATTATTTCCTCAACAAAAGAGCCTTATTATCAGAGAACATTTGCTCAGCTAAATAGAATTTTATAACAAATAACTAATCATAAATTAAAGCCCCCAAATTATTTTTAAAAAATACAAGGTTATTTCTTACTAAAAATATTGTACTTTAGAAACATGAAAGTGCTACAATTCCCTTTAGCGAGAATAACATTCGGTTTTGTTCTAGGCATAATTGCGGCTTTTTACTTAAAGCCCAATCCACAAACCGTATTTTCTTTACTAGCAATTTCTTTTTTAGCCTTGGCAATTACCTATTTCTTATCAGGAAAAAATCTCATTCGCCCTTTATATTTTGGTTTCGCCACTGGTTTACTTTCCTTTTTTATTGGCATTACCACACAAATTACACATAATGATTATTACCAAAAAAATAATTACATCCATTACAACTCCATTTTTGAAAAACCCCACCTACTTACCATAACGCTTCGAGAAAAATTAAAAAGTTCTAATTTTAATGACCGTTATATAGCTACTGTAAACCGTGTGGACCATTCGAAAAGTTCAGGCAGAGTAATCCTGAATGTTCATAAAGACAGCTTAAACCATAAATTTGAGATAGGCACTATTTTACAAATCAGAAGTACTTTGCAGGAAAACAATCCTCCAAATAATCCTAACCAATTTGACTACAGTAAATATCTCGAAAACAAACAAATCTTTGCACAACTGTATGCTGACGCCGACGAAATTCGAATAAGCACTAAAATGGAGAAGAATATTTGGTATTATACGTCCAAATTAAGATCTAAAATCATTGACAACTTAGAGAAAAGCAAATTTAATAAAACAGAATTAAATGTCGCTATTGCTCTAATTTTGGGTCAGCAACAAGATATTTCTCCTGAAATTATTCGGGATTATCAGTACGCTGGCGCTGTACATATATTGTCGGTTTCAGGATTGCATATTGGATTTATATTGCTTTTTGTAACGTTTATTCTAAAACCTTTACCCAACACAAAAAGAGGCTCCTTTATCAAGCTATTAATTATTCTCGCCTCATTGTTTATTTTCGGAGTAATTGCCGGTCTGGCGCCATCCGTCGTGCGTTCTGTCACTATGTTTTCGTTTGTTGCCATTGGAAATCATTTGCGAAGAGGTGATAACATTTATCATACTTTGCTGGTTTCCGTTTTGATCATATTACTTTTCGAACCTTCCTTTCTATTTGATGTTGGATTTCAATTAAGCTATATTGCTTTATTTTTTATTATTTGGCTGCAACCTCTTTTAGCATCCCTTTGGTTACCAAAAAATAAGATTGCAAAATACATTTGGGATATTCTGACGGTTTCCTTTGCGGCACAAATTGGCACTTTACCTTTAAGCATTTATTACTTCCATCAATTCCCCGGATTGTTCTTCGTGACTAATTTAGTAATTATACCGCTACTTAGTATTATCATGGTTTTGGGCGTTTTGGTTATGGTTTTGGCAGCATTCGGTTATGTACCTAGTTTTCTTGCCAAACCTTTGGAATGGAGCATCTATTATTTAAATAAAATAATAAATTCGATTGCGTCCCTGGAACAATTTATAATCCATAACATCTCCTTTAATTATTCACTTTTAACTAGTAGTTACTTGTTCCTCATTGCATTAATAATTTGGTTTAAAAAACCAAATTTTAATAAATTGACCCTAGTCTTAATTACCATTATCATAATGCAAATATCATTTTTGCATACTCGATACAGCGTTCAAAACCAACAAGAATTGGTTATATTCAATTTGAAAAGAAATACGCTGATTACGGAGCGGAATGGCAATGATGTCAGTTTATACGCAAATGACAGCATTTTAAAAATTTCCAGAAAAAACACCATACTAAACTCTTATCTGGTTGGTAATTTCAGTAAGTTAAAAACAAAAAAAAGAATTCAAAACATTGCCTTTTTCAACGGAAGAAAAATTCTGATTTTGGATAGTTTGGGGATGTACCCAAAAAATACAAAGCCAGATATTTTGCTACTGACACAATCTCCAAAAATAAATCTGGAGCGACTATTTCAGACTGTAAAACCCAGAATAGTTCTCGCTGATGCATCGAACTATAAAACAATTCAGAAATTATGGAAGGCGACTTGTATGAAACAAAAAATCCCTTTTCACGCAACTGGTGAAAAGGGATTCTATAAATTGGATTAAAAACTATTTCTTTTTCAGAATTCCATTTGCCACTTCGAGCCAAGCCGCAGGACCTCCAGCAACATATCCTGTAGTTCCTAAACCTTCAAAATTGACTTTTCCGTCTTTATTGGTTCCATTGGCGAAACAAATTGTTGGAAAACCTTGGATTGAAAAAGCTTGCTGCAACTCACTGTTTTGTGCTTTAATTTCAGGCGTTTGAGGCGTTCTCCTTGGATAATCTAACTCTACCAGAATCACATTTGCCTTTGCCCATTTTTCAAACTCAGGGGTTTTTAAAACTTCTTTTTGTAGTCTTATGCACCATCCACACCAATCGCTTCCTGTGAAAAACATCAACAAAGGTTTTTTCTCTTTATTACCTATGGCAATTGCTTCCTTAACATCGGTGTGCCATTTTAGCTCTTGTGCTTGCATGGCGAAACATCCAAAAACCAACATCGTAAGTAGTAGTATCTTTTTCATATATTTTAATTTAAAATTTAAAATCAAAAACAATGCCTAAAATTTATCGAACACCATGCATTAATTTCTTAATTACAGGCCCCATCAAAATAGAGAACAACGCAACTACAATTGATATTATTGCTAACATCCAGAAGAAATAACTCAATCCATGCTCGTTGGCGATTTTATCAATATTTTCCCCAAACATACCTGCTCCTTTCATCCCAATTGCCACTGCAAGATACCAAACTCCAAACATAAATGCAATCATTCTTGCAGGAACTAATTTACTCACATAAGACAAACCTACCGGCGAGATACACAGTTCGGCCATGGTATGGAAAAGATACACTAGAATCAACCAAATCATGCTAACCGAAGCTGTTTTTGCTCCAGCCTCAATACCACTTGCACCAAAAGCAACACAAGCCATACCAAGGGCCAATAATCCCATACCAATTCCGTATTTTAAATTGGCAGAAGGATTGTATTTACTTTCCCACCATTTAGAAAACAATGGTGCTAATGAAATAATAAACAATGAATTTAAGGTAGAGAACCAAGTTGCCGGAACTTCGGTCAATGCAGTGGTTACTTTATCAATTTTTAAAGCCTGCAATGTATCATCTGACAATGATAAATATCCCGCGGTGTAATAATCTTTGGCCAACATCCATATTGCTATTGCCCAGATAATGATAAAACTTACACTTAATATCATATTTGCAATAGCATAAAATTTAAAAGTTTGTTTGAATAATAAAATCAATACCCAAGTGATAATCACTAATGGCAAAATAGTAATCAATGAATTCATCACTAAAAACACCACACTCCAATTACCTGTTAAAACTCGATCCGTATAATCATTCGCAAAAATGGTTAAACTGTTTGGCGATTGTTCGAAAATGGCCCAAAAGAAAATAGTCAGAAACGCGAAGAATGTAACTGCTATTAATTTTTCTTTAGTAATTTTAGAATATTGGGTGAATCTATAAATTAACAATATAATAAATACAACCAGCGCTGAAACTATAGCAATAGAATTACCCTTTTCTCCAAGAAATGAAAAAATATTTACTTTCCCTCCAGATATTTTGGAAGCTGGGTCATTTATAAGCCACAATAAAGCTATTAATGATGAAAATGCAATTGCTGCTAACTGTATTGGCGAAAAAGGATTTCTTTTATCCGTATCTAAAGCCTCTGCTTTTGCTTTGCTTTCTTTGTTTGGTTTTAAACCAATGTCGCCAAAAATATTTTGAGACAACCAAAACTGTAACATTCCAAAGAACATAAAAATTCCAGCAAGACCAAAACCATAACTCCATCCCACTTTTTCTCCTAAGTAGCCACAAAGTAATATTCCGAAGAAAGCTCCTGCATTTACTCCCATATAAAATAAAGTATAAGCTCCATCCTTTTTCTCCGGACGGTCTTTATACATTTCAGATACGATCGAAGTCATGTTTGGTTTGAAAAAACCATTTCCAAAAACTAATAAAATCAATCCCAAATAAATGGAGAATTCCGTTTCAACTGCCATAGAAGCGTGTCCCAGCGTCATTAAAATTGCACCTACAACAACTGCCCATCGAAAACCAATCACTTTATCAGCAAAATATCCCCCTAGCATCGTTGATAAATAAACCAGACCAACATAAGAACCAAATAAAGCCGAAGCATTTTCTCGACTCCATTCCCAACCGCCGTCCGTAAGGGACGTCGTTAAGAATAATATTAATAATGAACGCATTCCGTAGAATGAGAATCGCTCCCACATCTCTGTGAAGAATAAAACGAATAATCCCGCTGGATGCCCTAAAACGGTACTTTTAAAAAATTGATCTGTAGTATTTTCACTCATATTATTAATTATTTAATTCTTTATCTACTCCGTGCATTAATTTTTTGATTATTGGAGAAAGTACTAATAGTAGTAATCCGAAACCAAGTCCTGTATAAAATAAATATTCAAAAAGCACTAAGTAACTCTGTTTTGCTAAGTTCAAATCTGGTGCTGTACCATTTGAAGTATCAACAGAAGCAATATTAGCTAAAATGGAAGCAATAAATTCGGAACTGGCTGTTGCCAAAAACCAAACGCCCATCATGAACCCAACGATTTTTGCCGGGGATAATTTAGTCACTGCAGAAAGTCCTACTGGTGACAAACTCAATTCTCCACAGGTATGCAAAAAATAAGCTAATATTAGCCATATTGCCGCTACTTTTCCTGCGCCAGAAAGATTTATTCCCATAACTAAAGCTCCAAAACCTAAACCAACTAAAGCTAATGCTAAAGCAAATTTTACCGCTGTATTCGGGTTGTATTTTCCTAATTTTGGCCATATCCAAGCAAAAACTGGAGCTAGCAAAATTATAAATAAGGCATTAAAACTTAAGAACTGTCCGGCAGAAACTTCATAACCAAATATAGTTCGGTCTAAAATCCTGTCAGCAAATAAATTCATAGAGGTATAAGCCTGTTCAAACAATGCCCAGAACACAATTGTAAATACAATCAGAATGGTTAAAGCAATCAATTGATGACGTGCTTTTCCGTCTAACTGTGTGATAGCATAGTAAACAATATAAATAAAGGAAATACCACCTGCAATTTTTAAAGCCCATGAAACCGCATCATGATTTTGAACCATTTGCCAAAACAACAATGTTGACAATACGCTTCCCATATAAATTAACCATTCATTTTTAAGTCCAAACGATTTTTTCTCTAAGAATGAGGCGTTATTTGTTTCGCCCTTTCCCATCAATAATTTTCTACCGGAAATAAAAGTCACCAATCCAAAAAACATTCCGACTCCAGCTGCACCAAAACCATAACTCCAACCGTACGTTTCTCCCAGCCAAACACAAATTAGCGTAGCCAAAAAGGAACCTAAGTTGATTCCCATATAAAACAAAGTGAATCCAGAATCCCTTCTTTTATCACCCGTTTCATACAATTCTCCAACTAATGAAGAGATATTGGCTTTTAGAAAACCAACTCCGACAATTATTAAGGATAATGAAAAATAAAATATTTGCAAGGCGGTTTCGTCTCGTGTAATCTCGCCAGTCATGGATTGTGTGGCGGCATTCCCTTCATAAGCCATTCCTAAATGACCTAACACAAGCATTATACCTCCAAAAACAATCGCTTTTCTAAATCCCAGATAGCGATCCGCAATAAAACCACCTAAAACGGGTACTGCATACACCAAAGCAGCGTAGCTTCCAATCAGTAAATTCCCTGAAGTATCCGAAAACAAATGGTATTTTGTCAGATAAAAAATCAACAAGGCTTTCATTCCATAAAAGGAGAAGCGTTCCCACATTTCGGTAAAAAACAATATAAAAAGTGCTCTTGGATGTCCAAAAAATTCTTTTTTATTCGATGAGTCGTTTGTCATAAAGTGGTGTTATAAATTTACTTTAATAAAGTTAGTAATTTTATTATACAATTGGATTCTGGTTTTACCACCATAAATTCCGTGGTTTTTATCAGGATAGATTTGAGAATCAAATTGTTTGTTGGACTGAATCAGGGCTTCCATCATTTGCATGGAATTTTGCACATGCACATTATCATCTGCAGAACCGTGTATCAACAAAAACTTCCCTTTAAGTTTTTCTACATGATTTATTGGGGAATTTTCATCATATCCACTAGCGTTTTCCTGTGGCGTTTGCATGTATCTTTCGGTATAAATACTGTCATAAAATCTCCAATTTGTTACCGGAGCAACGGCAATAGCCATTTTGAAAATATCATTTCCTCTGAAAAGACAGTTTGACGACATATATCCGCC
The DNA here is from genome assembly GCF_042787345.1 of Flavobacterium xylosi. Classification (NCBI taxonomy): domain Bacteria; kingdom Pseudomonadati; phylum Bacteroidota; class Flavobacteriia; order Flavobacteriales; family Flavobacteriaceae; genus Flavobacterium; species Flavobacterium xylosi. The sequence continues at coordinate 116,754 of NZ_JBHZPZ010000008.1, forward strand.
AAAACTCCATCCAAAAATACCAATCCTTGAGTTATCAACATAAGCATAGCTTCCAAAAACTTTCGCTGCATCAATCTGATCTTCCAGTTCGTATTTCCCCAATTGTTTTTGGGTAATTTTTTTAAAATCGGCACCTTTAAAACCCGTTCCGCGACCATCAACACAAGCCACAATATAGCCTTGTTGGGCAAGCATCATAAACCAATAATCATTAGAATCATTCCAATCATTATTTACCTGTTGTGAACCTGGACCGGAATACTGAAACATAAAAACAGGATATTTTTTTGTTGCATCAAAATCTTTTGGCTTAATCATCCAAGCGTTTAGCTCATTCCCTTTTTCTGTTTTTAAAACAAAAAACTCTTTTGAAGGCAAATTATATCCTTTCAGTTTTGAGGCTAATGCTTCATTGTCTTCGATAACCTGAACTTGTTTTCCGCTTTTAGCCTCATTCAATGTATAAGTCGCTGGTTGAGATGCGCTAGAAAATGTATTGATATAATATTGGAAATTGGGACTGAAAGTAGCTCCGTTTGTTCCAACATTAGCAGACAAACGCACTTTATTTTTTCCGTCAAGACCTATTCTATAAACATCTCTGTTGATAGAACCATTCTCGACTGATTGATAAAAAACAGTATTGGTTTTTTCGTCAAATCCATAATAATTAGTCACTTCCCATTTTCCTTTGGTAACTTGTTTTTTCAGTTTTCCATTTTTATCATATAAATAAATATGGTTGAAACCGTCTTTCTCACTGGTCCAAATAAAACTATTGTCTTTCAGAAAAGTTAAATTATCGGTTACATCCACATACGCCTTATCTCTTTCATTTAAAACCACTTTTGCAGTTCCTGAATTTCCATCAATAAACAATATATCTAAATTATCCTGATGACGATTCAATACCTGCGCTGACAATACATTAGAGTTGTTTGTCCATTTCATTCTTGCAATATAAAAATCATTGTAGTTTCCTAAATTAACTTCTTTGGTTGCGTTGGCAGTTACATCATAAATATGTAACGAAACCAATGAGTTTTTTTCCCCTGCTTTTGGGTATTTGAATGTTTCAACAGTTGGGTACAAATCTTTGTGAAAGATTGACATAGAAAATTCCGGAACCTGACTTTCGTCAAAACGAATGTAAGCCAATTTTTTACTGTCAGCACTCCAGTCAAATGCTTTTACAAATGCAAATTCTTCTTCATAAACCCAATCCGTAATCCCGTTTATAATCGCATTTTTCTTTCCGTCACTAGTAATTGGAGCCGATTGATTGGAAGCTAAATCGTATACATATAAGTTGTTTTCTTTAGCGTAAGCTATCTTTTTTCCATCAGGCGAAAAAGTTGGCTCCTGCACCTGAAAATCAAACAATTTCTTTAATTGTTTGGTTGCAATGTTATATAAATAATAATCCGCTGTAAAAGAATGACGGAAAATTTGATTGGTATTGCAAGCCAACAAAATCATTTTTTCAGAGGAATCAAATGTGTAACTGTCAATCACAGGCAATTCCTTATGATTTTTGGTGTCGATTAAAACAGCAATTTTTTTCAAGGTAGCAAAATCATATAAATCAATTTGCATGCTTTTGGAGGCTTGATCAAAATTCAAAACTGAATATTGATTCGTCAACTTCATAGACTGCAATTCATCCATTCCTTTAGCACGAAAAGTGCCATTAAAAATTTCATCAACTGTGATTTTTTGCTGTCCAAAAACAGTAAAACACACAAATAAAAGTAAGACTGTAACTCTACTGAAACTCATACTATAGATTTAAAGATAAAAACCGTCAATTTTAGTGAAAAAATTACAATTAATGGCTATTTTATATGTTAAATGTAAAAAGTAATATAAAAAACAACGACTTAATGAATACAATTCAGACCAAATAAAAGAGCTAAAACCGTATCTTTGCGACTCAACATCACATAATCTATTGAGAATGAATAATGCAGTAACGGGATTTTCTAAATTATCCAAAGAAGAAAAAATAAACTGGATTGCCAACGAATACTTTTCCACACCAACAGAAGCAATCGCATTGCTCAAAAACTATTGGAATTCGGACGAAAAAACACAACAACTACACGATGAATTCATCGAAAACACAATCACCAATTTCTATATTCCGTTAGGAGTTGCTCCAAATTTCTTAATTAACGGCAAATACAGCGCTATTCCCATGGCTATTGAAGAGAGTTCTGTAGTTGCTGCGGCATCAAAAACGGCTAAATTCTGGTCTACTCGTGGCGGATTTAAAGCTACAGTTATTAATACCGAAAAAATTGGTCAAGTCCACTTTATTTATAACGGTGATGTATCAAAACTCAACTTGTTTTTTGCTCAAACCAAAGCTGTCTTTTTTACCGAAACGGAAAGCATTACCAAAAATATGCAAAAACGTGGTGGCGGAATTCTCGATATTGTTTTAAACGACAAAACCGATTTGCTTCCCAATTATTACCAACTTCATGCTACTTTTGAAACCAAAGACAGTATGGGTGCGAATTTTATTAATTCTTGTTTGGAGCAATTTGCCAAAACATTAAAAGAAGAAGCTTCCATTTATGAATTATTTTCAGAAACTGAAAAGGACATTCAAGTTGTGATGAGTATTCTGTCCAATTATGTTCCTAATTGTATTGTTCGAGCTGAAGTTTCCTGCCCGATTGAAGAGTTAAAAGAGAAACATATTTCAAATCCGCAAGAATTTGCAGAGAAATTCGTTCAAGCCGTTCAAATCGCCGAGGTCGAACCTTATCGTGCCGTAACCCACAACAAAGGAATCATGAACGGAATCGATGCCGTGGTTCTTGCTACGGGAAATGATTTCCGCGCTGTCGAAGCGGGAATTCACGCTTATGCTTCTCGAAAAGGAAAATATTCCAGTTTGTCACATGCAAAAATTGAGAATGGCATTTTTACGTTTTGGCTGGAAATTCCTTTAGCTTTAGGCACAGTTGGCGGACTAACATCCTTACATCCTTTAGTGAAATTCTCATTAGAAATGCTGAAAAAACCATCCGCCAAGGAATTAATGCAGATCGTGGCCGTTGCCGGTTTAGCTCAAAATTTTGCCGCTTTGCGTTCCCTGACAACAACGGGAATTCAGGAAGGACACATGAAAATGCATCTAAACAATATCATCAATCAGTTTGAAGCCAACGACAAGGAACGCGTTTTGATACGAAAGCATTTCAAACACCATGTTGTTTCCCATAGTGCCGTTGTTGACTTTATTGAAAACTTAAGAAAATAACATTGATTTTCGACATCTCTGTAAGGGTTAAGAACCCTGACAGAGATTAAAACAAGAATAATGAAACAAACATTCTACAGTAACGGAAAACTTTTAGTCACAGGCGAATATCTTGTTCTGGATGGTGCTAAAGCCTTTGCTTTACCCACAAAATTCGGACAAAATTTAATCGTGGAAAAAGGAACCAATCAAGAAATACAATGGAAAAGTTACGACTCCAACGGTAGCATTTGGTTTGAAGACATCATTTCATTTTCGGATATTTCGAAAGAAAGAAATTCAGAAAGCGACTCCGTTAAATCAACATTAATCGCTATTTTACACGAAGCTTTTGTATTAAATCCCGATTTCATTACTAATTCAAAAGGATACACAATTACCACTGAACTTGGGTTTCCTAAAAGTTGGGGTTTAGGCACCTCGTCTACTTTGATCAACAACATTGCCCAATGGCTGCAAATTGATGCTTTTGTGTTGCTTAAAAACAGTTTTGGAGGAAGCGGTTATGACATTGCCTGCGCACAAAACGACACTCCCATCTTATATCATTTAGAACAAGGAAAACCGAATGTTGAAAAAGTTGTCTTTAATCCTTCATTTACTAAAGACCTCTATTTTGTATATCTCAACAAAAAGCAAAGCAGTAAAGCCGCAATAACATCATACAACATCAATAAAAAACACAATTTGGCCAGAACAATTGCTTCAAACGACAAATTAACTTTTGAAGCTTTGAAGGCAACAACTCTTAAATCATTTGCCTCAGCAATAGAAAAACACGAGACTGACATGAGTAACATCTTAGAAATAAAAACCGCAAAGGAATCTTTGTTTCCTGATTTTAATGGCTCAATCAAAAGCCTTGGCGCTTGGGGAGGAGATTTTGTTATGGCAATTACGGATGAAAACCCAACCAACTATTTTGCCTCAAAGGGATATGGTACAATTATTCCTTATGATGAAATGATATTACTCTAATTCTACTATTAAATTATCATCTTAAATTCCGCTCAGGCTTTCAAACAAAACTATATAAAAAACAAAATCCCGATACACTAAAAATGTATCGGGATTTCTATTTGAATTAATTACTTATAAAATATTAGTAATTGAATTGTTTTCTGTTGTCTTCAATTTTAGCACTACTTTTCAAAGCCGGAATAACTCTGTTCACATCAGAAGCGTTTTGTGCTTTCAATTTAGCTACATATAGAGCATGATTTTTCATAGCCGGCGCTTTTACTGTGCTGCTGTTTTTCACAACATAAACTCCAGTATTTCCTTCAATAGGAGCAGATAGCTTGTTTGCAGCTAATGCAAATGCATTTCCTACAACTTTAGGCTCTTGACCTGCACCCATTAACATTGGATTTTCCATAGTTAAACCAGTTGCTTGTTGAACCTTAGCACCAGTAGCTTTTGAGATCGCTTCCAGTGAAGAACCTGTCATTTTAGCTTTGATCAATTCCGCTTTTTTCTTGTTTTTAAGAATTGGCTCCACATAAGGTCTCGCTAACGTAACGGTTACCAAACCAGATTTGTCAACATTTTTAAGTTTTGCAATTACATGTCCTAAATTAGCCACTTCAAATCTTTTTACAGCACCAACTTTAGCACCATCTTCAAACGCCCATCTAACGATAGATCTTTGATTCCCTAAAGGACCAAAACTCTCGTCCATTGCTTTCAAAGTAACTGGAGCAGCTACCGTAAGTTTCATGTCTTTTGCAATTTTACCAAAATCTTTATCCGTTGCGTCCATTTCAAATTTAGTCGCTTGTGTAAATATTTTGTCTGAAGTTGTTTCTGAAGCTTCAATTTTTTGAGCAACAGTTGCTAAACGAATTCCGTCTTGTTTATCCGTGATTTTGATAATATGAAAACCGAATGGAGTTTCTACTAACCCAACGTTTCCGATTGAGTTATTGAAAACGAAATCATTAAACGGTTTTACCATTTGGTTTGGACCAAAATAACCTAGATCACCACCTTGTTGCGCTGAAGAATCATCTGAATTGGTGAAAGCCAACATCAAGAAACTATCTGGATTTGCATTCACTTGAGCCAAGATAGATTCTGCTTTAGCTTTAGCTTCTTCTTTAGTTCTTTTCTCTTTTTTGTTAGGAACTTGTGTTCCTTCATAGCTAATCAAAATATGGCTTGCTTTTGCATTTACTCCTGATTTCATACCCATTGATTTAGAAATACAGTAGTATTTTCCAAACATATAAGGACCGTACACTTCACCTGCAGCAAGATTGAATAATCTATCTGCATCAACTGCCGGCAAATCTTTTTTAGCAATATAAGTTGAATCGTAAGGAACATCAGAATTTGAATTCACAAACTCAATTGTATTAGTCGCATTTCTGAATCCTGACAAAGTATCATTTTTACCAGTTGCCTGATTGTACACTACTCTTCCGGATAACAATCCGTTTATTTTAGATTTAACCTCATTTTCGTCTTCTTTCGAAGCTTTATCTTCAATCAAAACATATTCCACTTCACGTGATTCGTCAGCTTTGAATTTCTTTTCGTTTTTCTTCATGAAATCTACAATTTCAGCATCAGTCACTTTTACATCACTGTCCTTAATGGTAGAATACAAACCAGCAACGTAAGCAAAATTTACTTTGTTGGCTTCCATTTCATATTTCATTTTTCCTTCGCTTTCAGTAGTATAAATACCCGCTTTAATCAAAGTGTTGTAGATTTGATATTTCGCATTCAACTCCGCATCTTTCTCTCTGTCTTTCAAATATTGAGCCTGTGCTGGATTTGATTTAAAATATTCTTTAAATTTAGCAATATCAAACATCCCTGCTGCATTTAAGAACAATGGATTTTTTCCAATATTTTCATCTGATTTTAAAATTTCAAGTATGTGTTTTTCACCAACTCGCAATCCTAATTTCTCAAATTCTGAAGACAATAAAGCTATAGAAACTTCCTGATCCCAAACTCTGTTTGCTGCTGCTGTTGAAGTGATACCTTCACCACTTTTCTCAACATTGCTTACTTTGATTCTAAAATCTTCGAATGCAATATCTTTTCCATTGATACTACCTACATCTTTGGTACTTTGACCAAAGCCACCTTTACCGATAAGATCTTGTATTATAAATGCAAATAATGCAAGTGCAATAACTGCTATCAATAAAGCGGAACGTTGTCTAATTTTTGCTAAAACTGCCATTTCTATTGTTGTTAATTTTTATATTCAGTTTGCGAAAATACAATTATCTAATTAATAATTATACTAGTAGCGTTTTATTTTGCAAGAATTTTCAATTTTATAAAAAAAACTACTCTCGCACCGCCATTTTAACTAATTCTATTTTCTTATTTGTGGCCTCTTCTATGACGAAATGAAAGGTTCCAATGGTAATTACAGACCCTTTTTGAGGAATTTCTTTGGTGAAATCAACTATAAAACCACCGAGTGTTCCATAAGAATCTCTTTCCGGAATATGAAGTTTATAGGTTTGATTTATATATTCCACATCAAATCGAGCCGAAAAAAGGTAAGTGTCATCCCCTAATTCCTTTTCAATTAATTCCTCTTCTGAATCGTGTTCGTCTTCGATTTCCCCGAAAAGCTCTTCAACAATATCTTCTATCGTAATGATTCCCGAAGTTCCGCCATACTCATCCAAAACAACTGCTACACTTTTTCGCTTTTTGGTCAGTAAATTCATCGCGTCTTTGATGTAGATTGTTTCCGGCACAAACTCTACTGAAATCACGATTTCCTTGATACTGCCGGGTTTTTTGAATAAATCAAACGAATGTACATAACCCACAATATCATCTAAAGAGTTTTCATAAACCACAATTTTTGAATACCCGGTTTCAATGAACAGTTTGTTCAATTCATCGATAGAATCGTATAAATCTATCGCAACGATTTCAGTTCTGGGACTCATCACATCCCTCGCTTTTACTCCGGAAAACTCTAAAGCATTTTGAAACATTTGTATTTCTGAATCCACTTCTTCATTATCCTCAACAGTACTCATTTGCTCTGTTATGTAATTCCCAAGCTCCACTTTACTGAAATAAATCTGCACCTGATCGCCTTCGGTTTTGAAGAATTTTTTCAAAACAAAATCGGAAACCCAGATAAAAAAGCTAGAAACAAAATAGAATAAAACATAAAAAGCATAAGCCGGAACAGCAAAAATCCGTATTAACGTATTGGCATAAATCTGGAAGAATACTTTAGGCAAAAACTCGGCAGTAATCAGAACTATTAGTGTGGAAAGAATAGTTTGAATTAATAAATCTATTAAACTGGAAAGATGATAACCAAAGGATTCGATCCAGCGCATCAATAACTCGCCCATAAAAAACCCATATATCACTAATGCAATATTATTTCCAATAAGCATGGCGGCAATAAATTTAGAGGGCTTTTCGGTAAGTTTAGTAAGGATTCTAGAGAGAAAATTATCTTGTTTTTTCTCTATTTCAAGATAAATCTTATTGGAAGAAATGAAAGCAATTTCCATTCCTGAAAAAAAGGCACATAGTATTAAACACAATATTATGATACTAATTTCCATAATTTAGGATTTTTTGCTTCGGTCTTCAAATTTTTTTCCAAATTTCATTCGGAAGAAAAACATAAATACTGCCACTACCGCAATCCCAAAACTCAACCATGGTGTTGCAGTAGGATCATTGAATTTTGTGACCCCGTCATAGATAAAAAAGACAGCAAAAACCAAATAAAAATAGGGTACGTATTTTAAGTAAGTCATAATTAGAATTTATAAAATTATTCGGCAGATTGGAATTCACCAGTGATTCTCTGCGAATTAATCACTTTGAAATCTTTACTGAAATCGATGCCTTGCCCGTTCGAGGAACCTTTAAGGTCTGTTAATTTAAATTTTTTCTCGGTAAAAAACCATTCGTTTTTTTGGTCGTAATACAACTGTTCGGTTTCCAGCATCTGCCCGTTCTCCGATTTAATTTTTACTTTTCCCTGCAAATCAATAATATTCGTCAACTTATAGGAAACCGCATAATTTGCCGTTATAAAGGTTCTTTTTGCTTTATTATCATATAAAGTTACATCTATTCCTTTTGGAAATTCGGTAAAAGGAAAATCAACATTCGAAAAATCTAGCATTTTTGGACTAACCAAAATTGATTTAATCAATCCTGAATCGGTATATTTTAAATTTACATTATCGGCATCACCACCGGGAACAAAGTCGGAGAAATTAATTTTTTGGACTTCTTTAAAATTGCTTTCACAACCAAAAAACAGAGTCACAGCAAAAACTGTGACTACTGGAAATATTTTATATTTTTTTAGTAAAGTCATATACTGTTCTTGACAAAGCAATGTGGTTAAATTTACTTATGAAGTTCTAGTCGAATTTTCTTTTATCGAACCATTTATCATTAAGTGAAAAACTCACACTGAAATTAGCATAATTTTCCTGAACCAAATTTGCATTTGTTGTCCCTTTTTTACCCATTTCAAAACCGAAATTTACATTTGAAAAACTACCTGTTATAGGCAAACCAACTCCAAGCGTTAAGCCCATGTCATTTATAGACTCTGAATTAACCATCAAGCCTGTTTTTTCATATTTAAGCCCACCTCTGTAAACAATTCTTTTAGCATAATTTGAAAATGAGTTATAGTTGGGAATGTAATATCCTCCAAGACTTACACTTCCAAATCTTCCATAACCCACATTATCCGCTTTATTATAGGCATTCTCTTGTCCAGAAGTTTTTTGATACGCGATTTTCCCGCCTAAAAGCCATTTTTTAGATTCGCCAATTCCCAAACCAAATGATATTTTGCTTGGATATTTTACATCAGATTGTGATTTTTGATCCCCATATGTATCTACAACAGCTAAATCAAAATTTGAATTATAAATCACCGTTGATATATTTCTTGTGTTTTTAGAAGTCAAATTACCTTCTATAGTATAATTTAAGCTACTGTACAAAGAGAGTTTTTTGTTTATTTTAGTCTGGTACATCGTTCCGATATTAAAATTCACTCCAGACAACTCTGCAGCATTCAATTCACGGGTACCTGTAGGAATATTTGTAATAATTTCTAAACTATTGGTTTCAATTTTACCAAAATTATAATTTACATCAGCACCAATACTAAAATGAGGGGCAATTTCGTAACCAATTCCTAAAAACGCTTTATTAAGACCACCAGTTCCGCTTAAACGTTTGTTTGTTTCGCCAACTTCTGAGGATAGTTTTTCAATCTTATATCCTACAGAAGAATATGGAATTAATCCAAAACCCAATCCGAATTTACCTAAAGGCAAACCGATAGCCAAATAATCCAAAGTAGTTCTGCGCGTATTTGTTGATTCCGTGTTAGTTTTCAAAGTTCTTGTCCCATAAGTACCGCCCATTGCAAAGGTCGTACGTTTTAGACTTGCATAACTGGCTGGGTTTTCTAAATTAATGTGAATACTATCCTGCTCGACTGCAACTCCTGCCATAGAACGATTTTCAAGCGTTCCTTTAAATCTTATGTCGCCAATTCCGTAAAAAGAGTAAGGTGATGAAGTTCCTTCTTGAGCGAAGGACACAAGTGACAAAAGCAAGCACGCGCTTATTATAATTTTTTTAATCATTTTTGATTTTATATTGAAATGTTTGGTTCAAACTCTCCAAAAGAAAATTTGAATTGGCAAATATGGTATTTTTTAATCGTTTAGCCAAAAAATCTGTATCTCCACCCGTTAAAATTATTATAAAATTTGAATACCGTGCTCTATATTCATCTATGAAACCGTCAATCTCATAAACCAAACCATTTACTACTCCGGAATGAATTGATTCCGAAGTTGATTTCCCAATTAAATCTTTAGGGTTTTCCAAGGTTAACAAAGGCAATTTTGCCGTGAAATGATGCAAGGATTCATACCGCAATCGCAATCCCGGAGCAATTGCGCCACCATGATACTTGTTTTTATCATCTATAAAATCAAAAGTAACACAGGTTCCCGCATCAATAACTAATCTGTTTTGATTAGGAAATTGGAGTGTCGCTCCGGCAGCAAGAACCATTCGGTCAATTCCTAAAGTCTGAGGGGTTTCATAGTCGTTCAAAAAAGGAAAAGGATCCTGGTGGGATATAAAATGAACATTTAGCTCCTTTTTAAATTCCAAAAAAGACTCTTTTTCGACATCCCCAACAGATGCAACCACCAAATGAGTTATTTTTTGGTGCGTTTTTAAAATATTTTTGATTTTTTTTTGGAAATCATTTTTAGTGAAAAAAAAAGTATCGATTTGAGTACTACCCTCAAAAACAGCACCTTTAATTCTGGTATTTCCTATATCAACCGTTAGAATCATAATTTACATTTTGATGTTGCGAAGGTACGAATTGATTTTTTTAAAAAAATGTTTTGGATATACTAAAAATCATCCTATATTTGCACCCGCAATAAGAACGGTACCTTAGCTCAGATGGTAGAGCAATGGACTGAAAATCCATGTGTCCCTGGTTCGATCCCTGGAGGTACCACGAAACCCGAATAGAAATATTCGGGTTTTTTGTTTTTAAACCCTCCCAAAAATGCATCATCTTTATATTCTTTATTCAAAATCAGCTAATAAATTCTATATCGGAGAAACACATAATATTGATGAAAGAATAATAAAACACAACCAACATTCCTACTCAGATTCATTTACAAAAATTGCTAATGACTGGGAATTAGTTTTACTGTTAAATTGCTCGAACAGAGAAGAAGCCACTTTTCTTGAAAAATTAATTAAGAAAATGAAAAGTAGAATTTTTATCGAAAAAATTATTATTAACCACGCTATTTTGAAAGACATTCTATCTAAAAGAAAATAACATGTGCCCCTGGTTCTCCCGATCCCGAAGCGTCGGGACAGTACTGGAGGTACCACCAAACCCGAATAGCCCCGACGCTTCGGGATTCGGGTTTTTTGTTTTTAAACCCTTCCAAAAATGCATCGTCTTTATATTATTTATGGATCAAGTCCAAAACCAGATCAACTCCAAAACCTTTAGAGCTATAAAAATTAAACATGAATATTAGTAAATCTAAACCCTGCAAATCTTAATAAGATTTTCCTTTTACTACTTTTTTATCTCTTCATTTAAAGCGATAAAAAACCAGTCTTTTTTGCAAGTCAAATTTCTGTATGACCCGCCGTTACTCCAAAAACCATTTCAATAGCTTTATTAAAATTAAACCTCACAAAAACTCTTGTTAAACCTACGTAAATATTGAATTTAACAACGAAAACATTATAATCTTTAAACAGTGAGGTTAAGAGGTTCAGAGATGCTGGCTTTTTCTTGTTTTAACAATGAGAAATAAAGACATCAATTGGCATTTGCGACATTCAGTAATTTCTTTTAAGATTATTTTGACAACATTGACTCTTAATCTCATTGTTGATGACAGTGCAAAATAATCGGGATCCTTTTAGCGGACAGTCATAATTTCGATTTTTCGTCTACGACCCACTAATCCTATTAAAAAAAAGCAACACTATCTAGTTCTTTTTAACAGAAAAAATGGATTTCATTAACTGTATTCCCTAACTAAAAAACATAATTTTACTAAAGCAAACAAATGTTATTAAATGTAAATCAGAACTATTCGTACAACAATTTATTAAGAAATAAAATAAATTAACAAAACAGAAAGGGGAGGAAAATCAAAGGCCTTATAATTTATTTTAGTATTAAAGATTAGTGATTTAATATTAAATAAAGAAAGTCATGAAATCATTTATTATAATTTTGTTTTTTTTAGGGTCTATCACTATTTCTTATTCCCAAGACAAGAATGATAGTGATACAGAAGAAGAAAGTCTTAAATTAGAACAATTACCCGAAGTGGTAATTCGAAGTGCCGGAAAAGATTTCTCTGTTTATTTAACCGACAAAAATCCTGACGCAAGTGTCAGAGGAATGCAAGAGCAATTTATTAGCTATAATCTGGGGAAAGATTACGAAGGTTTTGATAGTTATTTAGTGACGATGGCAACCACAAATGGCTCTTTGGCAGCAACCTATAATGGAAATGGAAAACTAACACGTGTTGTAGAAAACTATAAAAACGTCAAACTTCCCAGCAAAGTGATTTATTCCATTTATAAAGAGTTCCCGGGCTGGCAAATTATCAACGACAAGTTTCTATACACTCAGGAAGATGGTGATGTTATCAAGAAACAATATCATCTTAAAATTAAAAAAAATAATGAAGTGCGTAAATTAGTAGTGCATCCAAACGGTGAAATTTTAAAACGAGTCGATTAAAATTTATAATCGTATTTAAAAAAATCTACATTAGTAGAACATAAAGGAAAGGGTTTAGTCTTTGAAAAAAGCTAAACCCTTTTTTATTTTTGGGATATAAAAGACTTCAACCGATGAAACCCAATTTAGGGGATACAATCCATCGTATTTAAAAAACAACCTAATTATTAAACAATCGCAGCCTTTACAAGTTGAGAAATCCATTTAAAAAACCAGCTTGCTTTTAGCAATATCTGATAGTTTTGCCAATAAAAATAAGGCTTTCGTAACTATTTTTATGTTTTTTTATGAAATCCTAAAAATAATAATTGCTAAATTACTATATTTATGCAAAATTTATATACATGGAACTTTTAACCTGTCCGAAATGTCAAAATGACCACATCGTGAAAAGTGGCGTAATCAACCGCAAACAAAGGTATTTATGCAAAAATTGCAAGTATTTTTTCACTGTAAATAAAATCGGAAAAAAAATAGACGATTACTATGTCACCAAAGCACTGCAGCTGTACCTGGAGGGTTTGAGCTATCGCGAAATAGAGCGCATTATCGGGGTTTCCCATGTCACGGTAAGCAACTGGGTTAAAACATTTAACATAAAAAAACCATCCCATGCCAACTACCATCCTACTTACAAGATATTAAGCCATTTAGAACTTATTGAATACCTTAAAAACAAAGACCAATTATCCGGAGCAGGAATGATTATCACAGAGCTTGGAGATAAGTTTATGCTTATAAAATGGGAGCGTTTTAAAGACTAACTATATCACTTTACACATATATATAACTTAATTTTTTTTATAAACAAAAAATTAGAATTTGGCACTTAATTAACCAACCATTTAAAAACCACAATTTTATTTATGAAAAAAATTTTTATTGTAGCGGCAGTTTTATTATTGTCGCTAAAAGGTTTTTCACAAGGCTCTACTGACTATGGAGCTGGATTGAAATTTAACCTGAACGAAGACGGTTCCAAATTCATGCGTGTAATTGCATGGAACCAGATCTGGATGCGTTCCGCTCAGATGAATCCAGGAACAATGATTGGTGGCGAAGCAACTTCAACTGCAACAGACATTGGTAATCGCCGTTTGCGTTTTCTAGCTTATGCACAAGTATCCAAAAGATACATGATCTTAACCCATTTTGGAATCAACAACCAAACTTTTATTAACGGTGGCGCAGCAGGAACCTCAGGTACTGGTGGCTATGGTGCCGGAAAAAAACCTGGTTTATTTTTTCACGATGCCTGGAATGAATATGCAGTTGTTTTACCAGAAAAAGATAAAAAATTTAGTTTCACCCTCGGTGCTGGATTGCACTACTACATGGGATTGTCTAGACTAACGATGGCTTCAACGCTAAACTTCTTAACCATAGACGCACCAATTTTTAACTGGCCACTAATTGAAAACTCTGATCAGTTTGCCAGACAAGTGGGTTTATTTGCTAAAGGGAAATATGGCAAACTAGAATACCGCGTTAGTTACAACAAACCTTATGCTACCAACTTAATACCTACCAACACCACGAATGCATCGAATGCCGTAGCTGTAGATAACAGTGGTATGACAAAATGGTCTAAGGCCGGTTATTTCGAATACCAGTTTTTAGATCAAGAAGCCAATGTATTGCCTTTTAAAGTAGGCAGCTATTTAGGAACTAAAAAAGTATTCAACATTGGTGCTGGTTTTTACACTGCGCCTGATGCCACAAAAACTTCTGTAAACAGCACGATCAACAAACATGATATCAAACTTTTCTCTGCCGATGTTTTTCTTGATATGCCAATTGGAAAAAAAGAAAACAAAATGGCCGTTACAGGTTACAGTGTCCTATATGATTATGATTTTGGTCCTAATTATTTGCGTAATGTTGGGATTATGAACATTGGCTCAGTAGATCCAAATTTCACAGGGAGTAGAGCTATAGCGGGAGCTGGAAATGCACAGCCAACGATGGGATCTGGAAATATTTGGTACACACAAGCAGGTGTTTTATTGCCATGTAAAGAAGCGAAACCTAAAATTCGTATCCAGCCTTTTGGTGCTGTTACCTATAAAAACTTTGATGCTTTGGAACAATCAAGCACACAGTTTGATGTAGGATCTAACTTTTTCTTAGATGGGCACCATGCCAAAATAACGGCACAATATTCAACTAGACCCGTATACACCTCTCTAACAAACCGCTCAGGATCATTAGGAGACTTCGTAGTACAACTTCAAATTTATCTATAAACCAACCAAAAACTAAATAATAAATGAGTAATAAATCAACAAAAGGAATTTGGAAAGTCATTTCCGCATCCTCAATGGGTACAATGATCGAATGGTATGATTTCTACATCTTTGGAAGTTTAGCCGTTGTCATTTCAACAAAATTTTTCCCTTCAGATAATCCTACAGCAGCTTTCTTATCCACCTTGGCAACGTTCGCAGCCGGATTCGTAGTTCGTCCTTTCGGAGCCCTTTTCTTCGGCAGATTAGGAGATTTAATTGGCAGAAAATACACGTTCATGGTTACGCTTTTGTTAATGGGTGGCGCCACGTTCTTAATAGGTTGTATCCCTAGTTATGAAACCATTGGATTCATGGCGCCTTTATTAGTATTAATTCTTCGTTTGCTTCAAGGTCTTGCACTGGGTGGTGAATATGGTGGAGCAGCGACTTACGTTGCCGAACATGCGCCAGTAGGACAAAGAGGATACTGGACTTCGTGGATTCAAACTACGGCAACGGTGGGTTTATTCATCTCATTGATGGTTATTCTTGCTACAAGAAATATCTTAACACCAGAACAATTTGATGAATGGGGATGGAGAGTTCCGTTTTGGTTATCCATAGTTATGGTTGGAGTTTCGTATTTGATTAGAAAAAACATGGATGAATCACCTGTTTTCGCCAAAGCTAAAAGCGAAGGAAAAACAAGTACAAATCCTTTGAAAGAAAGTTTTGGAAATCGATACAATATGAAATTTGTATTACTGGCTTTATTTGGAGCTACAATGGGACAAGGTGTTGTTTGGTATACTGGTCAGTTTTACGCCATGAATTTCATGAAAACAGTAATGTCCATTGACTCATCTCAAGTGGATACTTTATTAGGAGTTGCTTTAATTCTTGGAACCCCATTTTTCGTGTTTTTTGGTTGGTTGAGTGATAAGGTAGGTAGAAAATACATTATGATGGGCGGAATGTTATTGGCTATCTTATTATACAGACCTATCTACAAACAAATGTACGAAACCACATCAGTAAAAAACAAAACTGAAATGGTGGAAAAAACAACTATACTGGCTGAATTAAAGGAAACCAAAAAACAGACTATGGATTCAATCTACACTACCAGCAAAGAGTATGTGGATGGAACTACTTTTCAAGAAATAAAAACCGTACATTTAGAAAACGGTGTAGCAATCGTGGTGGATGGTAAAGCGAAGGTTGACACTAAAACAACTGTAAAAATTAATTCTAGTGACAATTGGACTTTAATATTTTTAGTATTCATACAAGTGATCTTCGTGACTATGGTTTACGGTCCTATTGCCGCATTCTTAGTTGAAATGTTCCCGGTAAAAATCAGGTACACATCCATGTCATTGCCATACCACGTAGGAAATGGAATCTTTGGGGGACTGCTTCCTGCTATTTCAACCTATTTTGTTACCAATGCGAAAGACCTAGGCCATCCGGAATTTTATCTTGAAGGACTTTGGTATCCAATTATTATTGCTTCAGTCAGTTTTGTAGTTGGAATGGTTTACATTAAAAATAAAGATAAAAACGCTCACGAATAAAAACGCAGCTATGAAATGAGCATCACTGCAATTGGGTTGCAAATACCAATGATGATATGCGAATTACATATGACCGCTAAAAAACAATAAATATCAACATATGAATCAGATAAAAAGAATATTAGGACTAGTTTGGATTGCATTAGCAGCTGCCGCAGCCTATTTTTGCATCTTCACATTTGGATTACCAAAATTGATGTCCGGAAAACAAGAAGACTTAGTTTTCGGAATAATTATACTCTTTATACTAACCCCATTAATTGTTTTAGGATTGGGAACCTTTGGGTACTTCTCCTTAATGGGAGATTACGATGAAAAAGACAGTTAACCAAACCATTACCAAAATAGACAATCTCTACATGTTTTTGCAGAGATTGTTTATTTTTTAAATAAAAAACACAGATTCGAATACAGAATCTATATAAAACGAAAGCACATTCCGCTGCAAAGCAAACTGCATTTTCTTATGAAAAAGAGACATGAACAAAAGTTGGTTATCCTTTCAATGCTAATGCTATTAGCTTTGAACATACCTCTTTTGCTTTTATTTGACAGTTCTAAACCGCTTTTTGGATTCCCAATAATCTATATTTATATCTTCTCGGCTTGGTTATTTTCAATTGCTACTTCCTATCTAATCATAAAACGATATTATGAATAGCATAGGACTTTTATTAATATTGTTGCTTTATTTATCTATTCTTTTTTACATTGCCTATTGGTCCGAAAAAAGAAGCCATTCTAAATGGACAAATAATCCCTACATCTATTCCCTTTCATTAGCCGTATACTGTACAGCCTGGACCTATTACGGAAGTATTGGTGTTGCTGCAGAATCTGGTTTGAGTTATTTACCCATTTATTTAGGTCCCATATTAATTATCCCAACGTGGATGATCATTCTTAAGAAAATTATCCGAATTTCGAGGGTAAATAAAATCTCCAGTATTGCCGATTTTATTTCTTTACGATACGGAAACAGTAGATTTCTGGGAGCTTTAGTAACTACGATTTGCATTGTTGGTATTTTACCTTATATATCTTTACAGTTAAAATCAATTTCAGACACCTTCCATATTGTTACAAAAACACAATCGGGTGACAATATTTTCACTGATACAACCACTTATGTTTGTATGGCGCTGGCTTTATTTGCATCCTATTATGGCACTAAATACGTAGATGCTTCCGAGAAAAGACGCGGAATCGTAACTGCAGTAGCCATGGAATCTATTTTGAAGTTAGTTTTCTTTTTGATCGTAGGGATTTATGTTACCTATTTTGTTTTTGACGGTTTTGATGACATTTATCAAAAAGCGGCTGTCCTGAAAGATTTCGATAAAAAAAATACGATTGGCGGCATTACAAACGGAATCAATTGGTTTTTTCTTTGCATTCTATCCATGTTTGCTATTTTCCTTTTGCCAAGACAATTCCACACTGCGATTGTCGAGAACAATAAAGAAACCCACATTCGAACTGCGATTTGGCTTTTCCCGTTGTACCTGCTACTTTTCAACCTTTTTGTATTCCCTATTGCTTGGGGAGGTAATATTCTTTTTGATGGCAAAGATCATAATGCAGATACCTATTCACTGCTGATTCCACAGTTATTTAACAATAATGTAATGACGGTGATGGTTTTTTTGGGCGGATTTTCAGCAGCCATTTCAATGATTATTGTATCTTCAATTGCGCTCGCCACGATGCTGAGCAACAACTTACTAATTCCGTATGGCTTCATTGGTTCACTAGAAAATTCTTCACAGGTAAAAAACAGCAAACGAATTGTAAACAGTAGAAAAATAGGGATTTTTTCTCTTATCATTTTGGCGTATGCCATCTATAGAATTTTCATTTTGGACTATTCTTTAGTTTCCATCGGATTGGTTTCCTTTGTCGTTATAGCCCAACTGGCTCCTTCCTTTTTTGGTGCATTATTCTGGAAAAGAGGCTCTAGATATGGTGCGGTAACTGGTATTATTCTTGGGTTTTTAACCTGTTTTTACACGTTGCTAATTCCGTACGCTATTGGAATCACAAAATCAACGAGTCTATTTATTCAGGAAGGACCTTGGGGAATTGAATTGCTAAAGCCTTTTCAACTATTTGGATTGGATTATTTAGATCCTATTCCGCACGCTGTATTTTGGAGCTTATTAATTAATATCCTGAGTTATTCTGCAGTTTCAGTGAGTTTCAAAGGCAATTACAGAGAACGCAATTATGCCGAAATGTTTGTCGATATTGACAAATACATCACCAATCACGAAAACGCTTTTGTATGGAAAGGAACCGCTTATATTTCTGATATTCAAAAAGTGTTGCAGCGATTTCTTGGAGAAGAAAGAACCAAAAGAGCCATGAATATTTTCAATTTAAAATACAATATTGATAAAAACATCACCACGGCCGATGCCCGATTTATAAAGTTTGCCGAGAATTTATTGACAGGACATATTGGTACGGCTTCCGCCAAAATTTTAATATCAAGCGTCGTAAAAGAAGATAAAATAAGCCTGACTGAAGTGTTACGAATTCTCGAAGAATCCAAAGAGAACATTATTATCAACAAGAAACTAACAGATACCTCCAACGAATTAAAAAAAATATCCATTCAACTGAAAAATGCCAATCAGGAATTGGTCAACAAAGACATTCAAAAAGACGAATTTCTAGACACAGTTACCCATGAGTTACGAACACCAATAACTGCCATTCGAGCTGCAAGCGAAATCCTTCATGATGACGACGATATTCCGGAAGAACTAAGAAAACAGTTCTTGCAAAATATCATTTCTGAATCGGATCGTTTGAATCGTTTGATAGACAAAATACTGGATTTGGAAAAATTCGAAACCGGAAAACAAAAAATCTATCTTTCGAAAAATAACATTTCCAAAACCGTTGAAAAAACGTTGCTTTCATTAAAGCAATTGATTAAAAATAAAAAAATAAGCATTGAATTCGATGAAGCTGCAAAAGAAATAAAAGCATTCTATGATGAAGAACGAATCATTCAGGTCATTTACAATTTGTTATCAAATGCCATAAAGTTCAGTTCCGAAACAGATGGAAAAATCAGCATCAAAATAAAAGAGAAAAAAGAGGTTGTTGAAGTCCGAATCCATAATAATGGCAAAGGAATTAAGGAAGAAGATTTTGAAGCCATTTTTGATAAATTTTATCAATCCCGAAATCAAAATGTAAAAAAACCAATCGGAAGCGGTTTAGGATTGGCCATTTGCAAACAGATTATAGAACATCATAAAGGAAAAATTTGGGCGGATAACACGGAGACAAATGGAGCAACATTTATTTTTACTCTACCCAATTATAATACTACTGAAAATTATTAAAAAATGAAAAAAATTTTAATTGTAGATGACGAACCAAATATTGTCATGTCACTTGAATACACATTCAAAAAGAACAATTTTGAAGTTTTCATTGCACGAGACGGACAAGAAGCCTTAGAAATTCTGAAGAACCAACTTCCGGATGTGATCATTCTGGATGTGATGATGCCCATGGTTGATGGCTACGCAACATTGGAACAAATTAAAAAAGATCCTCGACTGCAAAATTGCAGAGTCATTTTCCTAACGGCAAAAAACAAAGAAAAAGATATTGAAAAAGGACTTTCATTAGGTGCAAATTTATATGTACTCAAGCCTTTTTCGGTCAAAAAATTGGTCGAACAGGTCCAGGGATTGATTTAAGTTATTCGATTTCAACTTCATTGCGCGACTTTTTTAAACTATAAACAACCAACAACAAAATGAATTACAAAGATTTTTATACTAACAGCATCGATCAACCTGAAGCTTTCTGGAAAGAACAAGCGATGGAGATTGAATGGTATAATAAACCGGAAGCTATTTTATCAAAAGATGAAAACGGCTATCCGGTTTGGTACAAAGACGGAGAATTAAACATCTGTTACTTGGCATTAGACAAGCATATTCAAGATGGTTATGGAGATCAGGTGGCTCTTATTTATGATTCACCGGTCACACAAACGGTAAAAAAATACACTTTTTTTGAAGTAAAAACAGAGGTGGCAAAACTTGCCGGAGGAATGCTCTCGCTTGGTTTAAAGAAAGGCAACACCGCAATTATTTATATGCCAATGATTCCGCAAGCAGCTTTTGCAATGCTTGCGTGTGCTAGAATTGGCGTGACACATTCGGTCGTTTTTGGCGGATTTGCACCACATGAATTGGCTATTCGGATTGATGATTGCAAACCGAGAGTTATCCTAACCGCCTCTTCGGGAATTGAAATTGACCGATTAATCGCCTACAAGCCGTTAGTGGATGAAGCAATCGAATTAGCTTCACACAGACCAAAAAAAGTCATTGTTTTCAACAGAAAATTAGGAGCAAGAGTTCCGTTTAAAAAATATGATGTTGATTATGATGCCTTGGTTTACGGTTCGGAAGAAACACCTTGTGTTCCTTTGCATTCGAATCATCCGTTGTATATTTTGTACACTTCGGGAACTACGGGAAAACCAAAAGGAATTGTTAGAGATACCGGAGGATATGCCGTGGCATTGAAATTTTCAATGAAATACATTTACAATGTAAAAGAAGACGAGACTTTTTGGGCAGCATCGGATATGGGATGGGCAGTGGGTCACAGCTACATTCTTTACGGACCGTTATTAAACCGAAATACAACCATAATTTTTGAAGGCAAACCCATAAAAACTCCGGATGCGAGTACGTTTTGGAGAATTATTTCAGAGCATAAAGTAGGCACCATGTTTACGGCTCCAACCGCCATTAGAGCCATCAAAAAAGAAGATCCAGACGGAGAATTCATCAAACAATATGATTTAAGCCATCTTAAAAATCAATTTTTGGCGGGAGAACGTTGTGACAATGCCACACTGCAATGGTACCAACAGCACATTCCTATTCCTGTAATTGACCATTGGTGGCAAACAGAATCGGGCTGGCCAATGATTGCCAATTCCCTTGGTATTGAAAAAATGCCAGTCAAATCCGGTTCAGCCACAAAAGCAGTTTGCGGATATGATATTCGGATTTTTAATGAAAACGGTGAAGAATTAAATGCAAATGAAGAAGGCTTAGTGGTTGTAAAACTGCCGTTGCCTCCTGGAAATATGCTAGGCATTTGGGAAAACGAAGCACGTTTCAAAGCGGGTTATTTCAGCAAATTTGACGGTTATTATTTGTCTGGAGATGGTGGTTATAAAGATGAAGACGGTTACATTTTCATCACCGGAAGAACGGATGATGTGATAAATGTAGCGGGACATCGATTGTCAACGGCGGAAATGGAGGAAGTTGTTGCTTCCCATCATTCCGTGGCTGAATGTGCCGTTATTGGAATTCAAGATGAGTTGAAAGGGCAAATTCCTTTGGCTTTGGTGGTAACCAAATCAGGGGATGAAATCGAACATTATCAATTGGAACAAGAAATCATTAAACTGGTTCGACACCAAATTGGGGCAGTTGCTTCATTGAGAAATGTAGTGATTGTAAAGCGATTACCAAAAACACGCTCGGGGAAAATCCTGCGAAAACTGATGCGCAGCATTACCGATGGCGAGGAATTCCAAATTCCATCCACCATTGATGATGAATCCATTGTTGATGAAATAATTGCTGTTTTGAAAAAATATGAAATCGGAGTTTATAATACTAAATAAGAAAATATCATAACTATGAGTCGCTATAAAATTAACACCTTAGAAGAATACTTTAAAGAATACAAAAAATCAGTTCGCGAACCAAAAAAATTCTGGGACAAAATTGCTTCCGAAAATTTCACTTGGTACCAACAATGGGAAAAAGTGGTCGATTTTAATATGGCAGAAGCCGAAATAAAATGGTTTGTTGACGCTAAAGTAAACATCACTAAAAACTGCATTGACAGACATCTTGCTAAAAAAGGAGATAAAACTGCCATCATTTTTGAACCGAATGATCCCAATGAAGAAGCATTACACATTTCGTATAACGAATTGCACCAACGCGTTTGCAAAATGGCGAATGTTTTACGGGAGCAAGGCGTAAAAAAAGGAGATCGTGTTTGCATTTATTTACCAATGATTCCTGAATTAGCCATTACCACTTTGGCTTGCGCCAGAATTGGAGCTATCCACTCGGTTGTTTTTGCGGGATTCTCGGCTTCTGCTGTTGCTACCAGAATTAACGACAGTGATTGCAAAATGGTCATCACATCAGATGGTGGTTATCGTGGTAATAAAACGATTGATTTAAAAGGAATAATTGACGATGCATTGAACTCTTGTCCTGGAGTTTCGAACGTATTAGTGGTTAAAAGAACAAATACTTCCGTAAAAATGAAAGAAGGTCGTGACCAATGGCTGCAACCTCTTTTAGACCAAGCATCAGATAATAATGTTGCTGAAATCATGGATGCTGAAGATCCTTTGTTTATTCTTTATACTTCGGGTTCAACCGGAAAACCAAAAGGAATGGTGCATACTACGGCTGGTTATATGGTTTATACTGCTTATACTTTCAAGAATGTTTTTAGCTATGAAGAAAATGACATTTTTTGGTGTACTGCTGATATTGGTTGGATTACCGGACATTCCTACATTGTTTACGGTCCGTTATTGAATGGAGCCACGACGGTAATTTTTGAAGGAGTTCCCTCCTATCCTGATTTTAGTCGTTTTTGGCAAACTATCGAAAAGCACAAAGTAACTCAGTTTTATACTGCTCCAACTGCCATTAGAGCTTTGGCAAAAGAGAGCATCGAATACGTACAACGCTACCAACTAACCTCTTTGAAAGTTATAGGTTCCGTAGGAGAACCTATCAACGAGGAAGCCTGGCACTGGTACAACAACCACGTAGGAGACAAAAAATGTCCGGTAGTTGACACGTGGTGGCAAACCGAAACCGGAGGAATTATGATTTCACCAATCGCTTTTGTAACCCCAACAAAACCAACTTACGCTTCACTTCCCTTACCGGGAATTCAGCCTGTTTTAATGGATGAAAGACGCAACGAAATAGAAGGAAATCAGGTTACGGGAAGCTTGTGTATTAAATTTCCCTGGCCGGGAATTGCAAGAACCATTTGGGGAGACCACCAACGGTACAAAGACACCTATTTCTCTGCCTTTCCAGGTAAATATTTTACTGGTGATGGTGCTTTACGTGATGAAGTTGGGTATTATAGAATTACAGGTCGTGTAGATGACGTCGTTATTGTTTCAGGACATAATCTGGGAACTGCACCAATAGAAGATGCCATCAATGAACACCCGGCAGTTGCGGAATCAGCCATTGTTGGTTTCCCACATGACATCAAAGGAAATGCCTTGTATGGTTTTGTAATTTTAAAAGAAACTGGAGAGTATCGTGATAGAGAAAACCTTAGCAAAGAGATAAACCAACACATATCCGATCACATAGGACCAATTGCAAAACTGGATAAAATACAGTTTGTTTCTGGTTTGCCAAAAACACGTTCCGGTAAAATCATGCGTAGAATTTTGCGTAAGATAGCCGAAGGGGATTATTCTAATTTTGGTGATACCTCAACGTTGTTGAATCCAGAAATTGTAGATGAAATCAAAGATGGTAAAATTTAATTCTTTTTAGTTGTCTTAATTTGTTAAAAACTGCTTCCTTTATGGAGCAGTTTTTTTATACAAAAAAAGCTGTCCTTTTAGGGACAGCCTTTCAAAAATCAAAACAAACAAACAAACAAACAAACAAACCGTATTATTTCTTAATGAACTTCATCACCTGAACCTCATTATTCTCACTATACGCTTTTACGATATAAAGACCTTGATTCAAATCACTAATTATAAATTGATGTCCTTCGGATTGATTTGCATCAAAACTTTTTACCAATTGTCCACTGATTGAAAAAATCTGTACTTTAGAAGTAGTTTTATTTAAAGTAAAATAATTGGACGCTGGATTTGGATACAACAAAACCGTTGGTGATTTTTCGTAATCTGCTATTGCCAAAGATGCCGTTTTATTTCCATAAATTTTAAATTCGCCCGGTTGCAAAGTAATTGAGGCTGACGTACTAATCACATTGATAGAAGTATTATCCATCAAATTGTACCACTCACCGGTGTAAGGAAATCCAGTTGCTACATTTTGTGCGGTTACATTAAAATTAGCCAAGATCAAAACATCTTTAAGTTGGCTTGACGCCAAAGCAGAGTTTGTGATTTTTATATTTGGATACAGTGAACTTGTATTGGCAATGGTCGCAGTTCCCGAAAATACCGATTCAACAGATTTCATTGTAATCATCTTTGCCCAATCGTTATAAATTTTATTTCTATTGGTGTCTCCTAACCAATTATTTACCCATTGCGGTTGTGGCTTAGTGTCCAACTTACAATCGCCTGAAGCAGCATCAGTAGGAGTATTTACAGTTCCGTTATTACAAGTGAAGATAGAAGATTCCCAACCCAGTTCTCCAAACTGCCAAATCATTTTAGGGCCGGGAACCAACAAAGAGACAGCGCCCAAAGCTGACATTCTGGATAAAGCTACATTTAGTGTTCTTACATTATGGTCCGCAGTTGTATTGTTTCCAGATTGTACATTATTATACATCAGACGCTCCTCATCATGACTCTCGGAATACCCCATCAATCGGTGTGCAGTAAATCCTCTGCTTGTGGAGTTCATTCCAGAAATATTGGCCGCATAGCCTTTAGTCAGATTGTTGTACTGCTGAGTCATTATTCCCCACATCATCACTCCTTTACTTGGCGTCTCATTAAGTCTGTAATTTGCCCATTGTTGCTCTTCATCATTTCCGCCTAAGTGTTCGAAAATAACATAATGATTTGGATCTAAGCTCCATGAATAATCGGCATATTTTCGCAATACATCTACTCTATCTTGTTGTTTGCTACCTGTACAGTTTTCTTGACCACCAGCAACATTAGCAGGACAATTTTGGGTAAAACCTTTGGTTAAATCCCAACGGAAGCCATCAATTTTATATTCTTCTACCCATTGCTTAATCACACGTTGCACATAATTTTGTGTTCTGGGCTGTTGATGATTAAAATCTTCCCCAACACTATAACTGTGCATAGCTGTTGTATTAAAATAAGGGTTTTCAGTTGAAGGAGAACCCCATCCATCGCCATCAGGATCATTCATCCACATACGAAGCATCGGATTTCTTCCAAAAGCGTGATTTAAAGCGACATCAAGGATAACGGCAATTCCGTTTTGATGGCATGAATCCACAAACTCTTTTAACTTATCAGAAGTACCGTAGAATTTATCTAAAGCCATGTGAAAAGAGGTATTGTATCCCCAACTTTCATTGCCTTCATATTCCATCACGGGCATTAATTCAATTGCATTTATTTTCAAATTTTTGAAATAATCAATTTTATTAATCAAGTCCTGGTAGCTTCTGTTGGCGTCAAAATCGCGAACCAACAATTCATAAACCACTAATTTTTCCTTAACAGGCTTAACAAAATTTGTTGTGGCACTACTCCAAGTATAAGCGGCTTTTCCCGTTTGTAATACGGTAACTTCTCTTTCCTGACCTGCAGGATACGCCGGAAGATTTGGATAATTGATCACTGGAATCCCGGGATCATCAAATGGTGACAGAACAAGAGTCGAATAGGGATCGGCCGTTTTTACCAGAGATGGTGTTCCCGCAATTGGCGTTGCGTCCACCACCCAATACTGATAGGTATAATTTGCACCAGACGTCAATCCGGTTAATTCCAACCAAAACTTGCCAGAACCAGGATCCTTTTTCATGGCATAGCTCGCATCCGGTTGCCAGCTGTTGAAACTACCTGCGACGTATACGAAATCCTTTAACGGAGCGTCTAAAACTAAAGTTGCTTTTGCAACATCGGAAGTATTATAATTGATTCCATCCAATAATCCCATTGGGATTGCTTCTGAAACGGCTCCTGGATTAATGATTGCAGTAAATTTTTTGGTAACTATAGTAGTTCCCTGAGTTACTTCCAATTCATAGTTTTGGATGTCTTTAATGTTGGTTTGATTGAAGGAATAGCTGGAAGTACTCGGATTAGTATTGATACTTACCCCATTCGATTTTAAGTTGTAACTCGCCACGCCATTGGTGTTGGTGGCAGCTATAGAAAGACTTCCGCTGGAGGCGATTATAGTGGAGCTGTTTTGTAAAGGAGCTGTTAGATTTACTTGAAAAGCCCCGACTTCAGCTAAAATATCTTGTGATTTTTTGTCTCCAGTTCCATCTTTGGCTTTTATCAAAAAACCTATTTTACCTATTCCTGTCGTATTGTAATAAGTTGTGGGCGTAATCGTTTTTGTATAAGTATCATTACCCACATTATAGGTGAATTTACTCGCTTCGTCAGAAGCAGTCCAAGAACCATTCAGTGGGGTCCCTTTTTGGGTTGTGTCATTTATCTCAAAGGCCCATGCCCACATATATAAAGAATTTCCAGAAACTCCCCAAGCCGTTTCATTTACACTATTCCCATTAATGGTAATAGTGATTGATGTTGTCTCTTCAAAAGGACTTGGATTAATTGTATAAGTAACCGTTTGCTGCTGAGCAGAAACTACTATTGACAAGAAAAACAAAAATAAGAGAATAGTTTTTTTCATAACTTTTGGTTTTATAAAAAAAGGGCTATTAAAAAATAGCCCTTTTACGGTAATTATAAACTAATTATACTTTTGTAATGGTATATGTTTTTGCTGCAAAATCGACAACAATTTTATAAGTTCCTGTCACAGCAACTGGAATATTAGCTCCACCAGCATCTAACGTCAAATTATTCCCGTCATCACCAAAATTATCTGCCCAACCATCATCCAATCTAAATTTAAACTCACCACCTGCCGTCAAGGGCATCGTGATTGAATACTTTTTGGTTGCCAAATCGTAATCCAAATTAGTGTCAGCGTCCCATCCTGTAGGGGTAGCACTACCAATAATTCCCCAGTTAGGCCATGCCGGATATGGTGTTAATTTTATGGTATAAGAGTTTGATGGTTGCGATAAACTTCCTGTTGTACCCACTGTAGATAATACACGTACATCTACTGAGCTCTTAAGAAACGGAGCAAAACCGGCACTTAATGCAGCAGAATTCAACTCATTTACAGTAAAATTTTTAAATTTATTTGTGCTGGTAGCTACAACGGTAGGCTTTGCAAATTTTGTTCCTGCAGCTGCAAACTCAATACTATAGGTAACTATAGTGGAAGTCCCACTGTATACCGCATAATCCCAAACTACAGTGGTAGCAAGATCATTTGGTTTGTTTTTATCCAGTACTAAATCAAAACCTGTAGACGGTGTTTTTAGAGTTGGAGCAGTATTTATACTTACAGCTTCTCTGTCTTCAACATCATCCGTACAAGATATTGCAGAAATACTGATAAAAGCAATTAGAAATCTAATTATATTTTTCATTTTTATATCTTTTAAATTATAATTTTTTAATTGTATAAGTCAATCCTGTAAAATCAACAGTAATATAATAAGTACCCGCATCTGTAATAGCAATGTTGGAACCTCCGTTATCTAATGACAAATTATTTCCATCATCACCATAATTAGTACCCCAATCGTGATTTAATCTAAATTTGAATGATCCCAATTTCATTTTCATAATAATAGAATACTTATTGGTTGTGGAATTGTAATCCAAAAGCGTGTCAGAACCCCAACCTGTTGTTGTAGCATCTCCAATTATACCCCAAGCGTTTGTTATGGGTGTGATGGTGTAAGTTTTGGTTGTAAAATTAGCTACAATAGTATAATTACCCGCTGTTACAGGAATATTATCCCCGCCAGCTTCTAATGAAAGATTATTTCCAGTGTCTCCATAATTGGTTGTCCAGGCATTATCTAATCTAAATTTAAATTCACCAGTTGTTAAAGCTAATGAAATTGAATAAGTGCCATTTATAGGATTAAAAGTCATATCTGTGCTTTTGTCCCAACCAAGTGGAGTAGCACCTCCAATAATACCCCAATTTGGCAGGTATGGAGTTACTTTTAAGGTATAAAAATTTGAAGTTTCTGCAGTACCACTACTTTTGATACGAACTTCCATTTGACCTTCAATAAGAGCAGGTAATCCTAAACTTTTTGCTGTTGCATCTAATTTACCAACGGTAGCATCTAAATAATGATTGGTTGTTGTACCTATTACTACCGGAGTCGCAAAATTAGTACCTGCTTTAGCCGCTTGCACTGTATAAGTGATCGTAGTACCTGTAGCATTTGCAGGATCATTCCATACAAAAGTAGTTGCTAAATCATTTAATTTAGCTCCGTCAAGAACAAGATTAAAATCTGAAGTCGGCGTAAGTAATTTAAAACTTGAATCAGCCGTAACAGCTTGCACATCTTCCACATCGTTTGCACAAGACAAGGATATCAGACTTATAAAAGCTATTAAATATTTAATTGAATTTTTCATATTTATCTAAATAAAATTATTTATTAATATCCTGTATTTTGTGTTAAATTTGGATTAGCCGAGATAGAAGCGGTTGGTAATGGAAACACATTCTTGTCAACACTAATTGAAGTACCATTTGCAATATTTCCTTTCCAAGCCCAGTTATAGTTTCCTCCTCCGTATTTATTAAATCGGATTAAGTCTTGTCTTCTGTGACCTTCCCAGTGTAGTTCTCTAGATCTTTCGTCTATGATGAAATCAAGATTTACATCGCCTTTAGCCACATTTGCAGAAGTCGAACCATTATTAGCTCTTTCTCTTAAATCATTAATATATTTTAATGATTGTGGGGTTGTATTTGTACTTGTTCCCGCATTTGTAGCACCGTCTTTTCTCATTTGCGCTTCTGCATACATTAAATAAGCGTCTGCCAATCTGAACAAAGGAAAATCAGTATCTACAAATGTTGAATTTACACCAGCAACTCCAGCGGCAGTTTTGTTTGAATATTTATGTAAAATATACCCTTGAGCTGCATTTGTTAAACTTGCGATTTCCAGCGTTCTTGTACCCGATGTAGTGTATGTTTTTCTTGTATCCGATACAAATTTTGCACCATCAAACTTTTCAACAAACTGTTTTCTAAGTCTCAAGGCTCCACCCCAACCGCCAACACCAAATTCTGCTCCGTTCCCTTCAAGAGAACCTACTTGTCCGTTTATCATTACGGTTGTTGCACCGTAATTTTGAGTTTTAACCCCATCAGACTGTAATGTAAAAATCATTTCAGAAGAGGTGTGATTATCGGCTTTAAAGTTGTTTAAATATTTTGCATTTAACGTATATCCACCACCAATAACATCGGAACATTTAGCCATACATTCTGCATATTTTGGCGCTCCAATATACACTTCAGCATTCAAATACATCTTGGCCAAAATCATCTGAGCCATCGCCTTGTCTAATCTACCATATTCATTGGCTCTTGCAGCTTTTAAATTAGGAATTACGGCATTCAATTCTGTCTCAATAAAAGTAAACAACTGTTTTCTGTCGTATTGAGGTCCCTTGAAATTCAAAGGATCACTTTCTGTAACAAAAGGTGCCTTACCAAACAAATCCATCATATTATAGTATGCAAAAGCTCTTAAAACTCTTACTTCGTTTCTATAAAAATTGATTTCGGCAACATCAGCAGTACCGGTAATACCTCTTGAACTTAACAGTTCTGGAGTAGATTGTCTTAAAAAGTCATTAGCAAGAGCCACTTCAGCCATCGTTCTACTAAACATCCCCAATAAAATAGGATTAGCAGATGTCCAAGTATTTCTTTGCAATTCAGCGGTACCTTCATCATTCTCATACGTCCAAACCACTTCGTCAGTAGTTAAGTCTTGCAAGTACCACATACATCTTCCAAACTGGCTTGTTCCTGCATCAATTCCCTGCAAAAACGATGAACCTGCATCTCCTGTGCCTGTTAGGCTAAGATTACCATAAACTCCAGCCAATGCTTGTTTGTACCCTAACGGTGTAGAAAACAATTGCTCCGGCGTATTAATTTTGGTGTCTTCAGCTACTACATCTAAATCACTTGTGCACGATTGTAATGCGACGAAAGCAAATAGTATGTATATAAAATTTATTTTTTTCATAATCTAATTATTAAAATTTAACATTTACTCCACCTAAAATTGAGCGTTGTCTTGGGTAAATGGTATTATCAACACCATTGTTAGCAATTTCCGGATCTAAACCAGAATAATCTGAAATAACAAAAACATTTTGCATACCTGCAAACAAACGTAATGAAGCCTTACCTTCTAACCATTTCGGGAAAGTGTATCCTAATGTAATGTTATCCATTCTTAAAAACGAAGCGTTTTCAACAAACATATCCGATAAAACTACATTCGATGTTGTATTAAAATTAGTGTCCAAAACTGATGTTGGAATATTCCCAACCGTACCACCGGTTGTTAATAGATCGTATTGCGCTCTACTTGCATTAACTGCATTAAAAACTCTGTTGCCAACACTTGCGCGTAAATTGAAAGAAAAATCAAGGTTTTTATAATTGATAGTTGATGCTAATCCGAAAGTTGCTTTAGGATCAGGATTTTTATAAATATATTTATCATTTGAGTTGATAATTCCATCGCCATCCAAATCTGCATAAGCACCTTCAATCGGTTTTCCGGCTGTATCATATAATTGTTTGTACAATAAGAAAGAACTTGGTGCGTAACCAACTCTATGCACTTGACCTTGCGTTCCTGTTCCTGCCAGATTATCTCCGGTTCTAATAAAATCAGAACTTAATTTTGTGATTTTTCTTTCGAAAGCAGTTGCATTAACGCTAAGATTCCAATTAAAATCTTCATTTTTTACAACATCAGCACTTAAACCTAATTCAACTCCTTTGGTTGTAAAACTTCCAATATTTTGCCAAGATCTGTTTGAGAAGTTACTACCGTCTGCTGTTGCAACATCGGCTAACAAATCTTTTGAATCTTTGTAAAAGACTTCAACACTACCCGAAACTCGGTTGTCATAAAGTCCGAAATCTAAACCTGCATTATAGGTTGTAGTTTCTTCCCATTTTAAATTTGAACTTTGTCTTGCAGAAACTGCAATTGGCAAGGCAACAGCACCAAAGTAATATTGTGAACTTCCGCTTCCTAAATTATATTGCTGCAAATAATCATTGTTATTTCCAATTTCTTGTTGTCCGGTAATACCCCAACCTAATCTTAATTTGAAATCGGAAATTGTTTTACTGTCATTAAAAAGGTCTTCTTTTATTTTCCAAGCAAATGCTGCTGCAGGGAAATTTGCCCATCTATTGTCTTTGTCGAATCGAGAAGAACCATCTCTTCTATAAGATAAAGTCATTAAATATTTATCATTGAAATTTAAATTGGTTCTTCCAAAAAAGCCAATATTTACTCTATCATAATCTACATTTATTTTTGGAAAACCTGTTAAACCAGTTGGTAAATTTGGATCTTTAAAATTTCCTGATTGATAGTTATCCGAATCCCACTTTTGGTAAGAATAACCCGCAGTTGCATCAAAAACCAATTTATCAAATGTTTTGTTATACACTAAATAAGTGTCTAACAATCTGTTTTTTCTCATACTTCTGGAAAATTCATCCGTTCCGTAAGGAATGTCATTATTTGTACCCGAACTAGCTGCTGTATTTGAAGCCAATTTGGTTCTTTCGCCATCTGCCTGATCAAAACCTGCATTTACAACTGCTCGTAAAGCCGGGAAGAAATGAAATTTATAATCTACCTCGAAATTTCCAAAAAATCGATTATTTTCCCCAGTATCAAACGTTTGCATTAATTGAGCCACAGGATTTCTTGGCGTTTGAGAAGTTAATCTTCCATTACTATGGTCATAGTATTCAAAAAAACCACCATATATCGAAGTTGGATCATATACAGGTTGTGTTGGGTCAAAACGAAGCGCACTACTTTCAACACTTTCCGCAAATCTATTGTTCTCATTTGAGTAATTTGCATTCAATTTTAACTTTAAATGATCCTCAAAATAAGATGGATTTAAAGCCAATCCAACCGTATTTCTATTAAACACATTAGTCAATCGCAAACCTTCCTGATACGTATTACCTACCGTAAGACGAGTTGGAATACTATTAAATAGATTACCTCTTAATGAGATATTATTATCCACAAAATCTGTTTTTCTGTAGATTGCATTTTGCCAATCAGTATTTGCTGTACCTAATTTCGAAACATCTCCAGGTCTTTTTTCTGCGATTATAGTTCTAAAAGCAGCTGCATCAAATACATCAACTGTTTTATCTATTTTACCACTTCCATACTGAAAATTATAATCTACAGAAAGTTTTTTTCCTCCTTTTTTGGTAGTAATAATAATTACCCCATTAGAAGCACGAGATCCATAAATAGCAGTTGCCGAAGCATCTTTTAAAACAGTCATCGACTCAATAGTACTTGGGTTTAATGAAGCTAAAATTGATGTAGAACCGTAATTTTTGTCTGAATTATTTTCAATAGGCAAACCATCGATTACAATTAATGGGTCATTGCTTGCAAATAAAGAAGAACCTCCACGAATTCTAATTTGAGAACCCGAACCTGGCGCACCGCTTGTATTAACAGTAACACCCGCAACTCTTCCGTTAAGCAAGTTTTCAGCTGTTACATTGGCTCCTTTATTAAAATCTTTAGTTGTCAATACGGTTACTGCACCCGTTGCATCTTTTTTCTTAACGGTACCGTAACCTACTTGTACAACTACCTCTTTTAATAAATTTTCATCTTCTTCTAAAGAGACAGTTAATGATTTTTGAGAATCATAATTAACGACAGAAGCCTTATATCCAATGAAAGAAAATACGATCTTGTCCCCTTTCTTAACATTTGATAATTGAAATTTTCCGTCAAAATCTGTCGAAACACCATTTGCGGCACCTTGTACATTTACATTT
The DNA here is from genome assembly GCF_042787345.1 of Flavobacterium xylosi. Lineage (NCBI taxonomy): Bacteria > Pseudomonadati > Bacteroidota > Flavobacteriia > Flavobacteriales > Flavobacteriaceae > Flavobacterium > Flavobacterium xylosi. The sequence goes on from NZ_JBHZPZ010000008.1 coordinate 150,068, forward strand.
ACTCCTGGAATTGGCTGTCCTGACACTTTATCAAGAACAGATCCATTTACAGTATTCTGAGCCAGAATACTAAGAGGCAGTAGCAGTAATAAAAATAACAACTTTTTATAAATTGTTTTCATACTTTTTGTTTAAATTAATTTGAAATTTGGTTGTGTTTTTAACTTTTAATTTTACTTCGAATGTTAAATTTATGTAAATTTTGTTACTCCCGACAAAGAGCCATTCGATTTGGTTTACGAAAACGTGATAGTGTTGAAAACTTTCTTTATTATCTAATTATTTAAGGGTTAAATTGCCATTAATAAAAACAAATCATATCTTTATTACGAAAACAATTATTATCAATTTTACAATTATGAAAAGGAAGGTAACGCTTAAACAAATTGCCAAAGAACTTGACGTTTCGATTTCTACGGTTTCAAAATCTTTAAGAAATAGCTTAGAAATTGGAGAAGATACCAGATTAAAAGTGCAGGCTTTCGCCAAATTTTACAATTACAAACCCAATAATATTGCCCTGAGTTTAAAGAATCGAAAAACAAAAACCATAGGGATTATCATACCTGAAATTGTTCATCATTTTTTCTCCACCGTCATTAATGGAATCGAACAGGTTGCAAACGAAAACGGATATAGCGTACTTATCTGCCTGTCAGACGATTCTTTTGACAAAGAAGTTCTTAATATGGAAATGCTTGCTAACGGAAGTATCGACGGATTCATCATGTCACTTTCTAAAGAAACCCAGTTCAAAGGTGATTTTCACCATATTACCGAAGTAATTGATCAAGGAATGCCAGTGGTAATGTTTGACAGAGTTACTAACGAAATTCTTTGCGACAAGGTCATCATCGACGATAAACTTTCTGCCTATGAAGCGGTTCAAAGCTTGATTGACAAAGGAAGAAAGAAAATAGCTCTGGTGACCACCGTTGATTATGTCAGTGTAGGCAAGCTCCGAACGGATGGATATATAAAAGCATTATTGGACAACGATATCCCTTTTGATGAAAATCTAATCATTAAAATTGAAAACGTAGACAATTGCGAAATCACCATTGGAAAATTACTGGAAGACAAAGCCATTGATGCTGTTTTTGCAGTTAATGAACTTTTTGCCGTAACCTGTATTAAAACTGCCAACAAAATAGGCCTGAATGTCCCAAAAGACCTAGCTGTAATCGCCTTTACTGATGGAATTATTTCAAAATATTCCACTCCTACTATTACAACGGTGAGTCAAAGCGGAATAAAAATGGGAAACAAAGCCGCAAGAATGCTGATTGACAGGTTAGAATCGGAACACGGTGAGGATGAAGAGGAAGAAAATTATAAAACCGAAGTAATTGAAACTCATTTAATAGAGAGAGAATCTACTTCTTAGACTTTATCCGTTTTTAGTCACAATTTTCAGTTGCTTTCTGAAAACTGCGACAGAAAACTGCGACTATTTTTAAGACAAACAGCAGAAATCCTATATTATATTCATTACTACAACCTTGTAGTTGAAAATGTTTCTTTTTATTTGTTTCTAAAAAACAAAAATTTAAAATATATTTTTATATTTACCCAATCAAAGCTTTTTCTTTTACTTCGAAAATAAGACAAGTTTTGATAAGCATAGCGCTTATCGTATCAATTTTTTAAATTACGATAATGGAAAAGCGTAAATTAAGTTTCTGGCAAATTTGGAACATGAGTTTCGGATTTCTGGGAATTCAAATGGGTTTTGCTTTGCAAAACTCGAATGTCAGTAGAATATTTCAGACTTTAGGGGCTAATATTGACGACATCCCAATTTTATGGGTTGCTGCTCCTTTGACAGGATTAATTATTCAACCAATTATTGGCTATTTCTCAGATAGAACCTGGACAAAATTAGGGCGAAGAAAACCTTATTTTTTAGCAGGTGCAATTTTAGCTTCGGCAGCCTTATTTGTAATGCCTAATTCCCCCTTTTTATGGTTTGCAGCAGGAATGCTTTGGATCATGGATGCTTCTATCAACGTTTCTATGGAACCATTTCGTGCTTTTGTTGGAGATAATCTTCCAGAAAAGCAACGCACCATGGGATTTGCCATGCAAAGTTTTTTCATTGGTATTGGTGCTTATTTCGCTTCAAAACTGCCTTTAATTTTTACTCATTTAGGAGTTCAAAACACAGCACCTCTTGGCATAATTCCTGATTCAGTGAAATACTCCTTTTATTTCGGTGGAATCGCATTTATCATAACTGTTCTATGGACCGTTATCACTTCCAAAGAATACTCCCCGGAAGAATTAGACGCTTTTGAAAAACACAAAGAAGCCTCTTTTATAAAAGAAGAGCATTCTGCTGATTGGTTTGCATCTAATGCAAAATCACATCTCACAAAAGGAATCTCGTTTCTAATTGTCAGTGTTTTGTTTTCGTTAGTCATCTATCAATTTGATTTAAAGAAAGATTTATACGTCTTATCACTTGGACTTATTGGTTTGGGCGGATTGGCAATGTTAGTTTCCGGATTAATGCAAAAAACAAATAATACTGAAAATGGATTTGTGACCATTATGAATGATTTTCAGTTTATGCCAAAAATCATGAAACAATTGGCTTGGGTTCAATTCTTTTCTTGGTTTGCGCTTTTCTCTATGTGGATTTATACCACCCTTGCCGTTACCCAACACATTTACGGTACAACAGATACTACATCTGAGGCATACAATACCGGAGCAAATCAAGTAGGCGAAATGTTTGCTAATTATAATTTAATTGCTGCAATCGCTTCTTTTCTACTACCATTATTAGCCAAATATACCAGCAGAAAATTCACCCATTTTGCGGCATTAGTTTGTGGTGGACTTGGTCTTATATCTGTTTATTTCATAAAAGAACCAACCACTTTCACTATGGAATGGCTTCCAATGATTGGTGTCGGAATTGCTTGGGCTAGTATTTTATCAATACCGTATGCCATGTTATCAGGTTCATTACCTTCTAACAAAATGGGATATTACATGGGAGTTTTCAACTTCTTTATTGTAATTCCACAATTAGTTGCTGCATCCATTTTAGGATTTTTAGTTTCTAAATTTTTTAATAACGAACCTATATATGCGCTTTTGATTGGCGGAGCTTCAATGATTCTTGCCGGAATTATTGCTCTTACCATTAATGACGAATCAAAAATTATAATAAATGAATAAAAAAGCATTCATCTTCGACCTTGACGGAGTTATTGTTGACACCGCTAAATACCATTTTCTGGCTTGGCAAAAAATTGCAAAAGAATTAAATATTGATTTCACACTCGAACACAACGAACTCTTGAAAGGAGTTAGTCGAGTGCGCTCCTTAGACATAATTTTAGAATTAGGCAAAGTTGAAGCTTCACAAGAAGACAAAAACAAATGGTTAATTCAAAAAAACGATGATTATCTAACCTATTTGGTAGATATGGATGAAAGTGAAATTCTTCCGGGTGTATATAAAATTTTAAAATTTTTAAAAGAAAAAAACCAACCTATCGCTTTAGGTTCAGCAAGTAAAAATGCGAGGCCAATTCTCGAGAAAACTGGAATATTATCTTATTTCAATGTTGTTGTAGATGGAAATGATGTCACTAATGCTAAACCAGATCCGGAAGTTTTTCTGATTGCGGCTAAACTATTAAATATAAGTCCAGAAAATGCTATCGTTTTTGAAGATTCAGTAGCTGGTGTACAAGCCGCCAATATCGGAAAAATGACAAGCGTAGGAATTGGTGAAGCTTCGATTTTAAATGAAGCAAAATACATCTTCAAAGACTTTACAGAAATAGACACCGATTTTATAGAAGAATTAATTAGAAAATAAAAAGATAGAATAAAAAGAAACGAGAAGCAACAGGTTAGAAAAACAGAACTAAAATTCAACAACGGTAAACTTCTAAACGGTAAACTTTTTAAACTTTAAACAAAAGTAAAGAATGAATCAAGATTATATAAAACCTGACAATTGGTCGATCATTGAAGAAGGATTTGATGTAGAGAGCGTAAAATCATCTGAGAGTCTTTTCAGCATTGGTAACGGAGCGATGGGACAACGTGCAAATTTTGAAGAAAATTATAGCGGTGAAACATTTCAAGGAAGTTATATTGCCGGAATATATTATCCTGACAAAACCAAAGTGGGCTGGTGGAAAAATGGATATCCTGAATATTTTGCCAAAGTTCTGAATGCGCCAAATTGGATTGGAATTGAAATCGAAATCAACGGTGAAAACTTAGATTTGAATACCTGTTCAGAGGTCAAAAACTTTCGTCGGGAATTAAATATGAAAGAAGGCTGGTATCACCGTTCTTTTGAGGCAACTCTAAAAAACGGAACTGAAATTTCAGTAAATATCCGTCGTTTCCTATCGATAATTTTAGATGAAGTTGGAATCATTAATTATGAAATCACGCCTTTAAACAAGGATGCTAAAATAATTTACAAACCTTATATCGATGCTGGCGTAACCAATGAAGATGCCAACTGGGAAGAAAAATTTTGGGAACCTCTTGATGTTAAAAATTCAGCAAACGAAGCTTTTGTAACTGCACAAACATTCAAAACGCATTTTAAAGTAACCACTTTTATGCAGAATAGCATTTTGATTAATGGCGAAAAAACAAGTATTTCTCCTTCCAATATTGATGCAACCACAGACAAAATTCAGTTTAGTTATGAGGTCGTTGTGGGGCAAGGCCAAAAATCATCTATCCAAAAAACTGGTGGTTATACCGTTTCTTTGAACCATACTAATACGCAAACTGCTGCCGAAAAAGTGATCCAAACAGCATTGGCAAAAGGATACGACCAAATGCTACAAGATCAAATTGATGCTTGGGCAAAAATTTGGGAAATGTCAGACATTACAATTGATGGTGATGTAAAAGCGCAACAAGGAATTCGTTTCAATATATTTCAGTTAAATCAGACCTATTTAGGAAAAGATTCTCGTTTAAATATTGGACCAAAAGGATTCACCGGTGAAAAATATGGCGGATCTACATATTGGGATACTGAAGCCTATTGCATTCCATTTTACATGGCTACCAAAGACCAGGAAGTTGCAAGAAACTTATTGACGTACCGTTACAATCAATTGGACAAGGCCATTGAAAACGCTGTGAAATTAGGATTTACAAACGGTGCAGCTTTGTACCCAATGGTAACCATGAATGGAGAAGAATGCCATAACGAATGGGAAATCACATTTGAAGAAATTCATAGAAATGGAGCTATTGCATTTGCCATTTATAACTTTTACAGATACACCGGCGATTACAGTTACATTCCTGAAAAAGGACTGGAAGTATTAATAGGAATTGCACGTTTCTGGCATCAAAGAGCCAATTTCTCAACTAATTTAAACCAATATGTAATTCTTGGCGTTACGGGTCCAAACGAATATGAGAACAACGTAAACAATAATTTCTATACCAATTATATCGCAAAATGGTGTTTGGATTATACGTACGAACAGATTCAAAAAGTATCGTTAGAATATCCATCGGATCACAAAAGAATTTCGGAAAAAGTGAAAATTTCGGATTCGGAATTACAGTCTTGGAAAAAAGTTGCCGATAATATGTACTTCCCTTTTTCGGAAGAACATAATGTGTACTTGCAACAAGACGGATTCTTGGATAAAGATTTAGTTCGAGTAGCTGATTTAGACAGAAGCCAAAGACCAATCAACCAAAAATGGTCTTGGGACAGAATTTTGCGTTCTCCTTATATCAAACAAGCCGATGTTTTACAGTGTTTCTATTTCTTTGAAGATCATTTTTCGAAGGAAGAACTAAAAAACAATTTTGAATTCTACGAATCATTTACGGTTCATGAAAGTTCACTTTCGCCTTGCGTACACTCAATCCAAGCCGCTTTATTAGACAAAATGGATATGGCGTACACGTTCTATTTGAGAACTTCACGTCTTGATTTAGATGATTATAACAAAGAAGTGGAAGAAGGTTGTCATATCACCTCGATGGCTGGAACTTGGATGAGCATCGTAGAAGGTTTTGGTGGAATGAGAATTAAAGAAGATAAACTTCATTTTTCTCCAAAAATACCGAAAGAATGGAACGGTTATTCGTTTAAAATCAATTTCAGAAACCAAATTTTGAAAGTCGATATTACTCATGAACAAACTTCATTTTCAATCGATGGTCAAAAAGATCTGTCAATAGTTGTCAACGGAAAGGCAATCGTTGTTTTGGCCAATAAATCAGTATCCGTAGAAGTAAATTAATTGTTGGAACTTGTAGTCAATTCTATCATTTAATAAGAGGCCTCGCAGGCTCACAGACAATCCCAATGAAAATTGGGATTGTTTAATTACCAACAGTTTTTAAAATTTAGTTTTCTGCTACCGCAAATTTAATATCACTAAAAAGTATATAATAATGAATAAAATTGGTACATTTCCTTTCATAAATAGGAGCTTTCTAAAAAAAATAACCTTATTCCTTTTCTTTATGTCTTTATCATTAAACGCTCAAATTCAAAGGATCGAACCTCCTTTTTGGTATGCGGGTATGAAAAATCCGGAATTGCAAATTCTGTTTTACGGTAAAAACATAGCAGAATACCAAGTTTCAGTATCTAATGCAATAAAAATCACAAACGTTACCCGAACAGAAAACCCTAACTATATTTTCATCACTATTGACACGAAAAAAGTGCCGGCAACCGATTTGATTTTTACTTTTAAAAACAAAAATAAAGAATCGTTTACACAAAAATATTCTCTGAAGAAAAGAAGAGAAAATTCTGCGAAACGCAAAAGCTTTGCTTCTTCGGATATGATGTATTTATTGATGCCGGACCGCTTCGCTAATGGAAACAGGAATAACGACAGCGAAAATTCGACCCAAGAAAAATACAATCGGGAATTACCCGGCGGAAGACACGGTGGAGATATTGAAGGAATTATAAAAAACCTGGATTACATATCGTCCTTAGGCGCAACCACCATTTGGAGCACGCCGCTTTGCGAAGATAACGATCCTAAACATTCTTATCATACTTACGGACAATCCGATGTTTACAAAATAGATCCCCGCTTTGGGACTAATGCTGATTATGTTCGATTGGCTGCCGAAATGCATAAAAGAGACATGAAACTGGTGATGGACTATGTGGTGAATCATTGGGGAATTGAACATTGGATGATAAAGGATTTACCAACAAAAGAATGGATTAATCAATTCGAAACTTACACCCAAACCAATCATAAAAGAACGGTTATCCACGACACAAACGCTTCAGAAATTGATAAAAAAATTGCGATAGACGGTTGGTTTGTTCCTTCGATGCCCGATTTAAATTTAAAGAATCCTTTGACTTTAAAATACCTGATTCAAAATGCGATTTGGTGGATTGAATACGCTGATTTAGATGGTTTCAGAGTTGACACTTATAATTATTCCGACCCAAAAGGAATCGCAACATGGACAAAATCCATTACCGATGAATATCCAAATTTTAATATTGTAGGGGAAATTTGGATGCAAAGCCAAGCGCAAATGGCCTATTGGCAAAAAGACAGTAAAATAGCTGAAATACAAAATTACAATCCGTATTTACCAAGTGTAATGGATTTTACATTATATGAAGCAACCAGCAAAGCTTTCAATGAAGACGAAGGAACGTGGGACAAAGGAATGGTCAAAATGTATGACAATTTTACGAATGATTTTCTATATCCAAATAGTAACAACATGTTGATTTTTGTCGAAAATCACGATACCAATCGATTCAATCAAACGTGCGCAAACGACATCAGAAAATACAAAATGGCAATGAGCTTGCTGGCTACCGTTCGCGGGATTCCACAATTGTATTATGGAAGCGAAATAGGAATGGCCGGTGACAAAGACAACGGTGATGCTGATATTCGTCAAGATTTTCCTGGCGGTTGGGAAGGTGATGAGAATAACGTTTTTATCAAAGAAGGAAGAACTCCTGGACAAACTGAATATTTTGATTTTACTTCTAAATTATTCAATTGGAGAAAAACAAAAGCGGCGGTACATTTTGGAAAAATGACACATTACATTCCAGAGAACAATGTTTACGTTTATTTTAGATACAACTCGAATGAAACGGTAATGGTTTTAATGAACAACAGCAACGAAACAAAAACGGTAAAAACCGACCGTTTCAAAGAAAACATCAAAGACTTTAAAACCGGAAAAGATGTAATTTCTGAACTTACATTTGACGTTACAAACGAAATAATAATAGAACCTAAATCGACTTTGATTTTAGAGTTAAAATAATTTAAACCATATAAGGCATTTAAGAAAAAAAGAGTTTAAAAGAAGAAGAACTAATCTTTAAACTTAAATGAACTTACATGCCTTATATGTTTCAAAAAAAAACAAATCATTTAATACTAAAAAAAATGAAAAAATATTCAATCCCACTTTTACTATTAACCATTACAATTTTAAGCAGTTGTTCCAGCACAAAAACGATTGCTGAGAGTAACAAAACACCTTTCGTTTGGGAAGGTGCCAATTTATATTTCCTGATGACCGATCGTTTCAATAACGGAGACACCTCTAATGACGTCACGCTAAAGAGAACCAGAACGGCGGGGAAACTTCGTGGTTTTGAAGGTGGAGATATCAAAGGAATTTCGAAAAAAATTGACGAAGGCTATTTTGATAAATTAGGAATCAATGCTATTTGGTTTACACCAATAGTAGAACAAATTCACGACGGAGTTGATGAAGGAACGGGATTAAGCTATGGTTTCCATGGGTATTGGGCTAGAGACTGGACGAATTTAGATCCTAACTTTGGAACAAAAGAAGATTTAGCCGCATTAGTTCAAAAAGCACATACACACGGAATAAGAATCGTTCTTGATGGTGTGATCAATCATACCGGACCCGTAACTGCTGAAGATACGGTTTGGCCAAATGACTGGGTGAGAATGGGACCAAATTGCGATTACAAATCTTTTGAAAACACAACTGCTTGTACGCTCGTTTCTAATCTTCCCGATGTAAAAACCGAGAGCAATCAAAATGTGGATTTACCACCTTTTTTAATCGAAAAATGGAAAAAAGAAGGACGTTACGACCAAGAAATAAAAGAATTGGACGCGTTTTTCGCCCGTACCGGTTATCCAAAAGCGCCAAAATATTACATCATCAAATGGTTGACGGATTATATTGCAGATTATGGAATTGACGGTTATAGAGGGGACACTGTAAAACATACCGACGAAACCGTTTGGGCCGATTTCAAGACCCAATGTGATTACGCTTTCACAAATTGGAAGAAAAACAATCCGACAAAAGTATTGGACAACAATGCTTTTTACACGATTGCCGAAGTTTACAATTATGGAATCAGTGGCGGACAAATTTTTGATTTTGGAGATAAAAAAGTCAACTATTATCAAAATGGCTTCAATAATATGATCAATTTCGAATTTAAATGGGATGCACAAAAAGACTATGAATTTATATTTTCCAAGTATTCTGACAAGTTAAACAATGACTTGAAAGGATACAGTGTTTTAAACTATTTGTCTTCGCATGATGACGGCGGACCATTTGATGCTAAAAGAACAAAAAGCAAAGAAGCAGGAACAAAATTATTACTCAGTCCTGGATTATCTCAAGTGTATTATGGTGATGAAAGCGCTCGTTCTTTAGTAGTTGAAGGCACTCAAGGCGATGCAACATTGCGTTCGCTGATGAATTGGGACGACATTAAATCAAACCCAGCAACACAAAAAACGTTGTTACATTGGCAGAAATTGGGCCAATTCAGAAGAAATCATCCTTCAGTGGGTGCGGGAATCCACAAGAAAATTTCGACTCAACCGTATACTTATTCCAGAACTTTTTCTAAAGGCGATTATTCGGATAATGTTGTAATTGGATTGGATTTAGCTATTGGAGCCAAAGAACTTTCGGTAGGATCTGTTTTTAAAGATGGAACCAAAGTAAGAGATGCATACTCTGCAAAGGAAGCAACCGTTTTAAATGGAAAAGTAAGTATTGATTCTGAATTTGATATTGTTTTATTAGAATCGAAAAAATAACTTTCAAAATAATTTAATCCAAACGCCTTTAGAAATGAAGGCGTTTTTTTTATGTTTACCTTTACCAAAAAATAAAAGACAATGCTAAAAATTGGACATCGTGGCGCAAAAGGATATGAACCAGAGAACACATTAGTTTCGTTCCAAAAAGCGTTAGGCATGCAAGTGGACGGCATTGAACTCGACGTGCATTTGAGTGCTGATGGGGAATTAATGGTTATTCATGATGAAACAATTGATAGAACAACCAGTGGAAAAGGTTTTGTAAATGCATTATCTTTGCGCGAATTGAATACTTTTCATATTGATGGTAAGCATAAAATTCCAACGCTGGCAGCGGTTTTTGATTTGGTAAACCAAGACTGTTTTATCAATATTGAACTCAAAAGTTATGAAGCAACAGATAAAGTAGTTTCACTAATTGAAAAGTATGTTACTAAAAAAGACTGGAAATACGACCGGTTTTTAATTTCCAGTTTTGATTGGAATGCACTGCAGCAAGTGGCGTTTTTAAATGATAAAATTCCAATTGGCGTTTTAACGGAAACCGATTTAGAGTTGGCTTTGGCTTTCGCCAAATTCATTCAAGCGAAATCAATTCACCCGCATTTTCATTTATTGACAAAAGACAACACGGCACAAATGCAGGAAAAAGGATTGCAAGTTTTTCCTTGGACCATCAATGAATTGGAAGACATTCAAAAAATAAAAACATTCAACGTAAACGGAATCATCACTGATTTCCCAAATAGAATATGAACCAGAATTTCGATATAATAATAGTAGGCGGTGGCGCGGCAGGTTTTTTTACGGCAATAAATATTGTGGAGAGAAACCCAAAACTCAAAGTCGCAATTTTAGAACGCGGTGCAGAAGTGCTGAATAAAGTTCGTATTTCCGGCGGCGGACGATGCAACGTGACGCACGCTATTTTTGAACCGAACGAATTAGTGAAATTTTATCCGCGTGGCGAAAAAGAATTACGCGGTCCTTTTCATCAGTTTTGCTCCGGCGATACGATTGAATGGTTCGAGAATCATGGCGTAGAATTAAAAATTGAAGGGGACGGACGCATGTTTCCCGTTTCGAATTCTTCACAAACGATTATTGATTGTTTCTTGACGGCTACTCAAAAACTAGGAATCGCAGTACTTACGGGACAAAGTGTGCAATCGATTTTCAAGAGAGACACGTTATGGAAAGTAGAAACCCAAAATGAAAATTACCTTGCCGAAAAACTGATTTTGGCTACAGGAAGCAATCCTAAAATTTGGGAAATGTTACAGACCTTTGGACACGTTGTTGTCAGTCCGGTTCCCTCCCTATTCACTTTCAACATCAAAGACTCCCGAATAAAAGAATTACCTGGCGTCGCAGCTCAAGTCACGGTAAAAGTAAAAGACACCAAACTCACTTCAACCGGACCTTTGTTAATCACCCATTGGGGAATGAGCGGTCCGGCGATTTTGAAACTCTCCGCTTGGGGGGCACGAATCTTGCATGACAAAAATTATCAGTTCACCATTTTTATCAATTGGCTGAATGATGCTGACAAAGAAGATGTCGAGAAAAAGCTAAAAGACTTAAAACAAGAACACGCGAAGAAATCAGTTTCCAAGAAATCCCCATTCGAATTAACCAATAGATTATGGGAAAGTTTAGTGCTCGCTTCCGGAATTGAAGTGGAGACAAAATGGGCTGATTTGTCCAAAATTCAATTGCAAAATCTAGCGAATCAATTAACGAATGGGACTTTTCAAGTCAACGGAAAAAGTACGTTTAAAGAAGAATTTGTGACTGCCGGTGGAATTGATTTAAAAGAAATCAATTTCAAAACCATGGAAAGCAAACTGCATCAAAACTTATATTTTGCAGGTGAAATCGTCAATATTGATGCGATTACCGGAGGATTTAACTTTCAAAATGCTTGGACTAGCGGATTTATTGTGGCGAAAGCCGTTTAGACCAAATCACTATATTGCAAAACTTTAATTAAGAGAACTTTAGTTTTTGATTAACATGAATTTATTATTCTGTTTTGATTTTCACAGAATGATTTGAATATGTTTGTAATCAAAATATTACGAATGATAAAAATCTACTTTTCTCTCGCATTACTGTTTTTTGTATTTCAATCTGGTTTCTCACAAACCGATAAATTAATTAGCGGCAAAGTTTTGCACGAACAATTTCCTGTGGGAAAAGTTGAAGTGGCTAATTTTAATTCTAAAAAAACTACAATTACAAATGCAGCGGGGGAATTTTCTATATTGGTAAAATCAGGTGATGCGCTCCTTTTTGTTTCAAGAAACCATGATATCAAAAAAATTATGGTGGATAAAAAAACCATTGACCAAAACAATCTTATTGTTTCATTAATCCTTAAGCCAGAACAATTAGAGGAAGTAGTAATTACAAAAATGCCTTCTATTAAATTAAGTATAGACAAAGGTTATGAACAAGGGAAGCTTGACAAATATGCGTTAGAGAAATCCGCAAGAAGTTTAAAAACGGGGGTTTACAATGGTAGTATTGAAAACGGAATGGATTTCATGCGAATTGGCGGCATGATTTTAGGTTTATTCATAAAAGAAAAAGAAAAAATCAAAATTAGTCCCCCAACAATTGAATTCACAGCATTGGCAAAAAGCAGCTGTGATCAGAAGTTTTATATCGAAACTTTAAAATTAAAACCAGATGAAATACCTCTTTTCCTTCAATTTTGTGATGCCGATCCTAAATCGAAAACATTAATCGAAAACAGCAATATTTTATCGATGATGGATTTTTTAACGTCCAAGAATATTGAATTTAAGAAGTTATGAGACTTCAAAAAAAATTAATTTTTAATCACCAAATAAACTGATCACTGCGACTGAAAACTGCCAACTACTTATTGAGCCACCAAATACTTCCATTCAAAACGGCAGCAAAACTTACCCAAGCCAAATAAGGAATGAATAAATACCCTGCGATTCTATTGATTTTAGAAAACTGAATATAGGTTTCATAAATCATTAACCACAACACGATAATCTCTAAACCGGCCAGCATCGGGTTGTGCAATCCAAAGAACAAATAAGACCACAACGCATTTAATGCCAATTGTATCGCAAAGAAAACCAACGCTTTTTTTACGATCTCTTTTTCAAATTCGATCCGGTTCCACACTAATCCTGCAGCAACACCCATCATAATATAAAGCATACTCCAAACGGGTGCAAAAATCCAATTGGGTGGATTAAAACTAGGTTTTATCAAAGTTGGGTACCAAGTAACAATTGCAGAACGGGTAACCATTCCTGACAAATAACCAATTGCAAGACAGGTTACAACCATCGTTAAAATTCGAGTAATCTTAGTCATAATACTATTTTCTAATGTTGTCCAAATTTAGTCAAAACTTTAGTACAAATCGCTAAATAAACAAAACAAAGAGTAAACCAAAAAAAGTATCTTTGCGTAAATTTTATTATTCATGTTTACAGCAAACGATTTTATTCCAAAAAAGTATTCACAGTCCGTAGAGCAAGGCAATTTCAAATGGAGTGCGCCCAGTAATATTGCTTTGGTAAAATATTGGGGGAAAAAAGACAATCAGATTCCAGCCAATCCTTCGGTGAGTTTTACGTTGAATAATTGTAAAACGATAACTAAATTGGCTTTCGCCAAAAAACAAAACGACGGTACATTTTCCTTTGATTTACTTTTTGAAGGAAAACCAAAAGAAGATTTCAAACCTAAAATCCAAAAATTCTTGGAACGAATTGAAATCTATTTGCCATTTTTGAAAGACTATCATTTCACGATTGATACGGAAAATACCTTTCCGCACAGTTCCGGAATTGCTTCTTCAGCATCAGGAATGGCGGCTTTGGCAATGAACTTGATGAGTTTAGAAAAAGCGTTAAACCCGGAAATGACGGACGATTATTTCTATCAAAAAGGGGCTTTGTTAGCACGCTTGGGTTCCGGTAGTGCTTGCCGTAGCATCAAAGGACAAGTTGTAGTTTGGGGAAACCACAAGAATATCTCCGGAAGTTCAGATTTATTTGGAGTGGAATATACAAATGCTATTCATGCTAATTTTAAGAATTACCAAGACACTATTTTACTAGTTGATAAAGGTGAAAAACAGGTTTCGAGTACCGTTGGGCACGATTTGATGCACGACCATCCTTTTGCCGAAAGGCGATTTGCGCAAGCACATGAAAACTTAGATAAACTAATTACCATTTTTGAAAACGGAAATTTAGAGGAATTTATCAAAATTATAGAAAGCGAAGCCTTGACTTTGCATGCCATGATGATGACTTCAATGCCATATTTCATACTGATGAAACCCAACACTTTGGAAATCATTAATGCCATCTGGAAATTTAGAAACGACACAAAAATTCCTGTTTGTTTCACATTGGATGCAGGAGCAAATGTGCATGTTTTATATCCAAATAAGGATAAACCAGAAGTATTACAATTTATTAAGGACGAATTAGTTGGCTATTGCCAAAATCGTCAGTACATTTGTGACCAAATTGGAAATGGAGCCGTTGAGAATTGAATAATTTTTAATACCTTTATTTTTAAATAGTTGAAATCATGGATGTTCAATCTGAAAAATTAGAATTGATAAAAATGTTATTAGAAACTGATGACAAAGCTATAATAGAAGCTGTAAAAGATATTTTGAAGTCAGAGAAAAAAGAAGCTTGGGAAAAATTAACTCCTGAGCAACAAGAAAAAATCAATATCGTAATACAAAAGGAAAATCGCGGTGATATCGTCGATTTTTAAAAGTATTCAAAACCAAATTACCAATCCCAAATTGCTAATTACCAACATCATATGAAAGGACCCTTATTTTATTCAAAAATATTACTCTTTGGAGAATACGGAATTATCCGTGATTCAAAAGGATTGTCCATTCCTTATAATTTTTATAACGGCGCGTTAAAAAAAGAGGAGAATCCATCTGATGAGGCTATCAAATCAAATGGGAATTTGAAACGTTTCCTTGTTTACTTAGAAACATTGCAAAACGAGCAATCTGACTTAGTTACTTTTGATTTAGTAACTTTAAAAAATGATATAGAAACCGGAATGTATTTCGATTCCAGTATTCCGCAAGGATACGGAGTAGGAAGCAGTGGAGCATTAGTTGCCGCTATTTACGATAAATATGCCCAAAATAAAATCACGGTTCTGGAGAATTTAACACGTGAAAAATTATTACAATTAAAAAATATATTTTCTCAAATGGAGAGTTTTTTCCACGGAAAAAGTTCTGGTTTAGATCCTTTAAACAGTTATTTGAGTATTCCAATTCTTATCAATTCTAAAGACAATATTCAAGCAACGGGAATTCCTAATCAAAGTTTTGACGGAAAAGGTGCGGTATTCTTGTTAGATTCAGGAATTGTAGGCGAAACGGCTCCGATGGTTAATATTTTTATGGAAAACCTGAAAGACAAAGGATTCCGTGCCATGTTGAAAAATCAGTTTGTAAAACATACCGATGCTTGTGTGGAAAATTTCTTGGGTGGTGATATGAAATCGTTGTTCATGAATACCAAAAAATTATCAAAAGTAGTTTTGAATAATTTCAAACCTATGATTCCAGAGCAATTTCACGGAATTTGGCAACAAGGAATTGACAGCAATGATTACTATTTGAAATTATGTGGTTCTGGTGGTGGCGGTTATATCTTAGGATTTACTGAGGATTTAGAACGCGCAAAATTATCTCTGAAAGATTATAAACTCGAAGTGGTTTATCAATTTTAACCCCTAACCAAAAGGGAATTTAAATAATTAAACTCGTATACTTATAATGTTAAGCAGGCAGCACAAACTTTTATTGATGAAAATTATAAGTTTGTTCTCTGTCGTTAGAGGCTATAACATTCCAGTTATCATATTGGCCCAGTATCTTTCGGCTATTTTTATTCTTGCGCCGGAGATAAGAGCTTTGGACATCCTGCTTGATTTACATTTATTCCTAATTGTTTTTGCATCTTCGTTAACGATTGCTTCCGGTTACATCATCAATAATTTTTACGACAGCAAAAAAGATTTAATTAATCGCCCGAATAAATCCATGCTTGACCGCCTGGTAAGTCAGAAAACGAAGCTTACGGTTTATTTTTCACTTAATCTCATTGTGGCCTTAATGTCAATGTTTGTGTCCTGGCGTGCATTTTTATTCTTTTCACTTTATATATTTTCCGTTTGGTTCTATTCCCATAAAATAAAAAAGTATTCAATAATAGGGAATTTGACAGCTGCTTTATTGGCTGTTTTACCATTTTTTGCCATCTTATTATATTATTACACTAAAATTTCCTTTAGCGATATTGAGATTTATAAAAGTCAGCTTGCTGTAATTTTCGCTCATGCCACTTTTTTGTTTCTATTACTTCTGGTTCGAGAAATGATCAAGGATTTAGAGAATCTAAAGGGAGATTTAGCCAATGGTTACCAAACAATCCCAAACATATATGGCGAAGCCGTTTCGAAAAAAGTAATCACGGTTTTGACCATTTTAACTATTTTTCCAGTTTATGTTTTAATCGAAATTTACGATGTCGGTTACATGGATATTTATTTTTATACCTGTCTCATCATCTTGATTTTTTTCCTGCTTTACTTGTGGAAATCGAATACTAAGTTAGAATTCCTATTGCTTCATAATGTCTTGAAATTCCTTATCGTAGCTGGCGTTTTTTGTATTGTGCTGATCAATCCAACTGTATTGTGGCATGGAAAAAGATTATTGTTGATGGTGTAAATTATTGCTCGCATTCTTTTGAATAAGACGAAAGTACAAATCATTCAAAGACCATCATTACAAACATTTTATTCACAAAAACATTCGACAAAGGAGAAACCACATAACCCTAAGTAAGTTGATGAGATTCCTCCTTCGTCGGAATGACAAAAGACAAAAGACAAATAATTAGAGAATGAGAAAAGGTTGAAACAATTCCCCCAAAAAACACCACTAATTCCATCAGCTTAGGTACTATCTTGATTACCTAATTTATTTTTGTTAATTTTTATATATTTGTTACACCGAGAGGAAGCTTCTTGCGATTATTCACTGGATGTTTACCTTGTGTAGCCTCAATATTT
>NZ_JBHZPZ010000009.1:0-165169 GCF_042787345.1 Flavobacterium xylosi
TCGACTGCAACCCAGACTATAAACGTTCAGGATACCACGGCTCCGGTAATCAATGCATTGCCTGCAACTGCAACTATATCTTGTTCTGCAACCCCTGAGTTTACTCAAGCAACTGCAACTGACGCTTGTGGTTCTGCTATCGAATTGACTCCGGTTGATGTGACTACCAATGGTGCTTGTGTGGGTTCTTATTCTGTAACCAGAACTTGGACCGCTATAGATGCTTGTGGAAATTCATCGACTGCAACCCAGACTATAAACGTTCAGGATACCACGGCTCCGGTAATCAATGCATTGCCTGCAACTGCAACTATATCTTGTTCTGCAACCCCTGAGTTTACTCAAGCAACTGCAGCTGACGCTTGTGGGTCTACTTTCACTTTGACTTCAGCTGATTTGAGAACTAATGGAACTTGTGCGGGTTCTTATTCTGTAACCAGAACTTGGACCGCTACAGATGCTTGTGGAAATTCATCTACTGCAACCCAAACTATAAACGTTCAGGATACCACAGCTCCGGTAATCAATCCATTGCCTGCAACTGCAACTATCTCTTGTCCTGCAACCCCTGAGTTTACTCAAGCAACTGCAACGGATGAATGTGGTTCTACTATCGAATTGACTCCAGTTGATGTGACTACCAATGGTGCTTGTGCGGGTTCTTATTCTGTAACAAGAACTTGGACCGCTACAGATGCTTGTGGAAATTCATCTACTGCGACCCAGACTATAAAAGTTCAGGATACAACTGCTCCGGTAATCAATCCATTGCCTGCAACTACAACTATATCTTGTCCTGCAACCCCTGAGTTTACTCAAGCAACTGCCACTGACGCTTGTGGGTCTACTTTCACTTTGACTCCAGCTGATGTGAAAACTAATGGAACTTGTGCGGGTTCTTATTCTGTAACCAGAACTTGGACCGCTACAGATGCTTGTGGAAATTCATCTACTGCAACCCAAACTATAAACGTTCAGGATACAACTGGCCCTACAACTACAACTCAGTTTAGTGCAACTGTAAATGTCAATTGTGATGCTATTCCTCCAATACCGGCACTTGTTTTTGTAGATAATTGTTCGGCTGTTGTTTTACCTCAGCCACCATTCCCCATAGTAAGCTTTATCAGAACACAAGACTCTTATTCAATTGTGAGAACATGGAATGTAGCCGATACTTGCGGAAACCAATCCACATTTACTCAGATTGTTAATGTATCTGTTACAAATAGTCTGGTCACAATACCAAGCACAGCTTGTAATAATGGAGAAGTGACAACGGTCAATCTATCTAGTCTATTACCTGTTGGAACTCCTACTACCGGAACTTGGACAGCAGTAAATAATGCTGCAGTCTTACAAGGAGATGTACTTACGGTTTTTGGTCTTCCAATTACAACTCCAGAAAATCCTCCTTATGTTTTCGAATATAAAATTGCTGATGCCGATTGTCCTAGAACTATTCGAGTAAACATGACCATTGATGATACGTGTGGAGGTATAGTGTTGCCTTGTGGTGTGGTATTGGTTCATAACGCTTTCTCCCCTAATGGAGACGGAATAAATGAAAATTTTATTATCGATAATATTGACGATATTAACTGTTACCCTACCAATACGGTTGAAATTTATAATCGTTGGGGAGTATTGGTTTTTGATACTACCGATTATAATAATGCAAGCAGGGTTTTTAACGGTATTTCTCAAGGTAGATCCACTGTAAGTCAGTCCTCTGGTTTGCCTACTGGAACATACTTTTACATCTTGAATTATACTTCAATAGACGGTAATGGTAATATTCAGACCAATAAAAAAGACGGGTATTTATACCTTACAAAATAATTAAATTTAAACACCTGAGGACTCATTTGTCCTCAGGTTATTATTAAAATAGAATCCATTGCTCCTATCTTCAAAATGATAAACGCTAAGAATGTTATCAATTTGATCTGTTGAACTCTTTATTAATTCGTTCGATAGCTAATTTAAAATAATAAATATCTACTATGAAAACAAAACTATTTTCTTTCGTTTTGATGTTTACAGCCATGGTAAGTTTTGCTCAACAAGATGCTCAATTTACACAATATATGTACAACACCATTAATATTAATCCCGCTTATGCAGGATCAAGAGGAGTGCTAAGTATTTTTGCCTTACATCGCACCCAATGGGTAGGGCTAGATGGCGCACCGGTTACTAATGCAGTATCTGTAAATACGCCATTAAATGCAAATAATTTGGGATTAGGAGTCTCTGTCATTAATGATAAGATAGGTCCTACACACGAGAACACTATATCCGCAGATTTGTCCTACACCATCCCTACTTCGGAGACTTTTAAACTTTCGTTTGGGATCAAAGTAACTGCCAATTTATTCGATTTGGATGTCTCCAGACTGAATCCAGTTGATGATGATCGTAGCCTACGTGATTATAGTAATAAATTCACACCTAATATTGGTGCTGGTGTTTATTTACATTCTGATAAGGCTTATGTAGGGTTTTCGGTACCTAACTTTATAGAAACTAATCGTTACGATGATAATGAAGTGGCTATTTTTAAAGAAAAAATCAATTATTACTTGATTGCAGGCTATGTATTTGACTTGACTAATGATATTAAATTCAAACCTGCGGTATTGACCAAAATGGTTGAGGGAGCTCCTCTTCAAGCGGATGTATCGGCAAACTTTATGTTTATAGATAAATTCGTAGTGGGAGTCGCCTATAGATGGAGTGCGGCTTTGAGTGCTATGGTTGGTTTTCAAGTTTCAGAAGGTTTATATATAGGATACGGTTATGATCATGAAACGACCAATTTAAACAACTATAATTCCGGTTCGCATGAAATATTTCTGCGTTATGAATTATTTAAAAATAACAATAAAATCATTACTCCGAGATTCTTCTAAAATCAATTAATATGAAAAATAATATGATTCTTTACATAATAACAACACTAAGCTTTATTTCATTTAAAATTTATTCCCAAAACGAACAATTTTATGTAACCAATAAAGTAAATGACAAATATGCTTACATCGATGTTTTAAAAACCTATGAAAGAATTGCGGAAAAAGGATATAAATCAGTGGATCTGTTTCAAAAATTAGGAAATTCCTATTACTCATTTACTGAACTTGATAAAGCGGCGAAATGGTATTGTGAATTATTTGAAATCACTAGTGATTTAGAACCGGAATATTATAATCAATATGCGCAGTCTTTAATATTTATAGGTGAAGACGGTAAAGCCAATGAAGTATTGGAAAAATTAAAACAAAAATTAGAAGCAATATCTTCTAAAAAAAATCAAAAAAAGATAAAATCATTACTCCACGATTCTTCTAAAAAATAATTATTATGAAAAATATTATACTCCTTTACATAACAATAGTAAGTGTTTTTTCAGTTAACATTTACTCCCAAAAAGCAAGGGTAACTGCAGCCGACAAAAAATATGACAGCTACGCCTACGTTGATGCAATAAAAACCTATGAAAGGGTGGCTGAAAAAGGATATAAATCCGTTGATATGTTTAAAAAATTGGGAAATGCCTATTACTTCAATGGTGAACTGGATAAGGCCGCTAAATGGTACGGTGAATTATTCGCTATGGAGGCAGACACTGATTTGGAAGCAGAATATTACTACCGCTATGCCCAATCTTTACGTTCTATAGGCCAAAATGAAAAGGCGGATGAAATGTTACAAAAATTCATTCAAAAATCAGGAAACGACAGTAGAGGAAAACTTTTTAAAGAAAATCCCAATTATTTAGAGGCCATCAAAGCCAATTCAGGAAGATATCAAGTAGAAGATGCAGGCATCAATTCTAAATACTCTGATTATGGAACTGCAATCTATTCAAACAAGATTGTTTTTGCATCGGCTAGAGATACAGGAAGTTTGGGACACAGAACTAACTCATGGACTGGTCAACCCTTTACAAATTTGTATTCTGCCGATTTAGGAAATAATATGGCTCCGGCAGGACCTAAAAAGTTTGATAAAAACGTAAACTCAAAATTCCATGAAGCCTCTCCTGTTTTTACTGCTGATGGGAATACAATGTATTTTACCCGTAACAACTATCTCGATGGCAAAAAAGGGAAAGACGGAAATGACATTACTTTAATAAAGATATACAAAGCCATTTTGGTGAATGATAAATGGTCCAATGTAACTGAATTGTCTTTTGACAGTAACAATTACAGTACAGCCCATCCCGCTTTAAGTCCTGATGGGAAAACTTTATATTTTGCATCGGATATGCCGGGAACATTAGGCCAGTCTGATTTATTTAAGGTGACAATTAATGAGGATGACAGTTTTGGGACTCCGCAAAATCTCGGAAATACAATTAATACTGAAGGCAAAGAAACCTTTCCATTTGTAAATGATGAAAATGAGATTTATTTTGCATCAGACGGCCATCCAGGTCTTGGAGGATTGGATGTTTTTATGTCCAAAATAAATGCCGATGGAACTTTCAGTGAAGTTAAAAATGTGGGTGCAGATGTAAATTCTCCCAAAGATGACTTTGCTTATTTGATTGATACAAAATCAAGAAGAGGCTTTTTTAGTTCCAATAGAGATGGCGGTCAGGGATATGATGATATTTATAAATTCTTGGAAACTAAAAGGCTAATTTGCGAGCAATTATTGTATGGTGAGATAACCGATCTAGTTACAAAAGAACCACTCATTGATGCAAAAATCAGCCTTTATGATAGTCTATTTAATCTTATTAAAACAACTGTTTCTGATGATAAAGGGAATTATACATTTGAGGTGGAATGTGGAAAAACCTATAATGTGAGAGTTGAAAAACCAGAATACACCACCAAAGAACAAAAAGCAACTATTGCTGAAACAAATGGAAAAACGTATTTGCCTCTCACATTGGAAAAAGCAAAATGCAAAGTGACTATTGGTGATGATTTAGGTAAATGCTTTGAAATAAAAATGATTTACTTTGATTTTGATAAATCTAACATTAGAGAAGAGGCGGCTTTAGATTTAGAAAAAATATTAGACGTTTTAAATCAAAATCCTACCATGAAGTTGGATATCCGTTCGCATACAGATAGTAGAGGAACATTCAAATACAATGAAGAATTATCTGAAAGAAGGGTTAAATCTACGATAGGATGGTTAATCAAAAATGGAGTTAATTCTAATAGGTTGACTGGAAGAGGATATGGTGAAAATCAACTCGTAAACAAATGCACAGATAATGTGACATGTACTGAAGAAGAGCATCAACTCAACAGAAGAAGTGAATTTATAATTACTGCTTTGTAAAAATTAAAAAGAGGCTGCGACTTGGGGAAGACAGCCTCTAATTCCAAAATAAAAAATTCAACTTATATTTTTGCAAAGATGTTAGTGTAATATTTTCTACCATTCGTTGGATTCGCTCTAATTGAAATACCAAAATGAGTAAAATTACCTTCAATATTCTCTTTATGTCCTGTACTTGCTAACCATGCATTCAGAGCTGCTTGAGGAGTACTATAATTATATGCTATATTCTCACTAACGGTTTTAGCACCTAAAACTTTTATTATATTTTCAGAACGAGCAACAAAATCATTATGATTGACTACATTATTAGTAATCATATAATTGACATGTTCTTCTGACTTATAGGACATGTGATTAATTTTTTCCAAAGGATTTAAACCCATACTAATTCTATGATTATTTATTAAATCCATTGTTTGTAATTCTGTTGCAGTATAACTGTATTCAGCTACCTTTAAAGATGAAGTATCTGATGTAGATGATGTAGCACTATCAGAAGAACAAGAATTCAAAATGCATACCACTGAAACAAGCAATAACGTACGGAGCAGATTTAATTTCATAAAAGTAGTAGTTTAAGATTAAAGTAGATTGTGGGGCAAACTTCTTTAATATGTTAACAAATATTTTGCATACTAATATTTAAAACTACATTTTTTATCGTTAAAATACCAAATAAAATCGATGAACTACATTAAAAAAACAACTAATTATGTATATTTCTTACATTAACAACAAATAAACCAGTTTATTTAGAGTGATTTTGTTAGGTTATAAGTAAAAATTAAACAGGAATCTACATACTATATTTCTTACCAAACAACTAGGCTACAAGGTGTTAAATCTAATTTAGATATACTGTAATATTGGATTTAGATAAAGCTTATCATTGAAAAAATAAATACAGAATTTAAATTATAAAAAAAAGAGACTATCTTTTTCGGAAAAGACAGCCTCTAAATTAACTTATATTTTCACGAAAATATTGGTGTAATATTTTTTACCAGCTGAATCCGGACGTACTGAAATTCCAAAATGAGTAAAATTACCTAAAATGTTTGCCTTATGACCAGGACTAGCCAACCAACCATCTACAACAGCCTTAGCAGAAATATAATTAAAGGCTACATTCTCGCCCATACCAGTAGCTCTTAAAACATTCTTAATATCTATATAACGTGCATCAAAACCATCATGATTTATTACGTTGTTGGCAATCATATACTTGTTATGGTCTTCAGCCTTATAAGATATGTAATTTGTTTTTATTAAAGCTTTTAAGCCAACACTAATTCTATAAGTATTTATCAAATCCATGATTTCTACTTCTAAAGCACTAAAAGAATATATTGTTGCAACTGTTATTGACGAAGCTGGTGCTGGTGCTGGTGCTGGTGCTGGTGCTGGTGCGGGAGCAACTGCTGATGGTGTTACGGGAGCAACTGTAGTTGGGTTTGCTGCAGCAACAGCTGTTGGAGTTTCAGGAAAAGTGTAATCAGTACATGAATTCATTACGAATATCAAAGCAATAAGTGATAGCGCTCGAAGAGATTTAAATTTCAAAATAATAGTAGATTAAGTTTAAAGTAGATCGTAAGAAACTTCTTTAAGGAGTTTATAAATATAATGCGAACCTACATATTTTAATACTTAACCGCAACAAAAAAAAACGTTAAAATACACATTATCAGTAATTTAATATGTGCTTTCTTACCTTAGGGAGATAAACGCTCAATTTTCCAAGAAAAATCTTCCTGACTTTTATACCTGATTCGATCATGCAAACGATTGGGTCTTCCTTGCCAAAATTCAACTTCTACAGGAGTAACCAAAAATCCTCCCCAATGCTCCGGTCTTGGAATTACAATTCCTTCATAATCATTTTCTAACTGTTTTAAATTTTCTTCCAAAAAAGAACGTGAAGGAACTACTTCGCTTTGATTGGAAACTATAGCGCCTAATTTACTTCCGTCTGGTCTGGATTCAAAATAATTATCCGAAATCTTTTCAGTCGTTTTTTGGGCAATTCCTTTTATAATAACTTGGCGTTCCATCGTATGCCAAAAAAAAGAAAGACATATTTTAGGGTTTTCGGCAATTGCCTTCCCTTTTTCTGAATTGTAATTGGTATAAAATATAAATCCTTCTTCAGTAAATTTTTTCAACAGTACAACTCTTGATCGTGGAAACCCATCTAAACCAATAGTTGCAACAGTCATGGCATTAACTTCTTCGTTTCCACCAAAATCTTCTACCTCATGAAACCACCTGTTAAAAAGATTAATGGGGTCTTCAGGAATATTAGATTCCAATAACTCACTCTTTTCATAAGATTTTCTGTAATGACTTAAATCTTCCATGTTTTTGATTTTTTTGTTAGCGTATTAATATTTTAACCTAAATTAATGTGCGTATTTAAAACTCAAAACTTTTTCCATCATCGGATAAAAGCACTTCTGGAAAAATAGTTTCGGCTTCTTCTTTAAAAAATTCGATACTTTCATATCGAGTGGAATAGTGTCCTAAAATTAATTGCTTTGCGTTAGCTTTCAATGCAATCATTGCCGCTTCTTTTGCAGTAGAATGCAATGTTTTTTTAGCTAAATTTTCTTCTGATTGCAAAAAAGTAGATTCATGGTATAAAACATTTATATTTTCAATAATTGGAATTATAGATTCATTATACGCTGTATCAGAACAGAAAGCATAATTCTTTGCCGGAACGGGATCAAAAGTTAATTTATCATTTTCAATTACTCTCCCGTCTTCAAGGGCAATGTCTTTTCCGTTTTTTATTTTTTGATAATAACAAGTGTCAATTTCATAATTTTGAACAGCATCTAAATTAAGTTTCCTCTCCCCTATTTTTTCTTGGAACAAAAAACCATTGGTGTAAATTCGATGTTTTAATGGTATGGTTTTTACCATAACCTTTTCATCTTCAAAGATTACTTCACTTTCTGCAGATTCTAATTCATGAAAAAATAAGCCGTAATTAGTCCAGGAATTTGATAATCGCAATTGTAACTTGATGATTTCTTTAATTCCTTTTGGACCATAAATATGCAAATCGGTTGTTCTATTCAATAATGTAAAAGTGGACACTAATCCGACCAACCCAAAAAAGTGATCGCCATGCAAATGCGAAATGAAAATATGATTAATCTTTGAAAACCTGATTTTGTTTTTACGCAATTGCACTTGAGTACCTTCTCCACAATCAATTAAAAAAAGTCTGTTTTTAATTTCTAAAATCTGTGCGGTGGGATTGGTAAAAGTGCGAGGTGTAGCTGCGTAGCAACCAAGAATTGTTAGTTTCAAGTTATGGTGTATCAATTATTGTGTAATTTTTCAAATCAATTAAACGGTTAAACAAATAACCGAATACATTAATTTAAAAACCTAAATCTCTTTCAATCTCTTCCATTTCAATGATATCATTCGCTTCTAATAACGAAGGCACAACCGTTAATTTACTTGGAACTGCATTGTAATCAAAATCTGAGGTGACTACAACAAATGATTTTTTTGCTTTTTTATGCTGTTTTGATAATGGCATAAATAATTTGATGTCATTTGTAGAAAAGTCTTTATAAAGCAAAAGATCAATAATTAGATTATGCTTTTCGAATGTTTTATATTGATGTGTAACTTTCATCAAAAAAGAGGTAAAATCACCTTGTGTGTCTCTAATGGTTATCGTGTGGGTTTTTTGATCTACTTTCATTTTTTTATTAATTTCAGAGAATGCAAAATCGCGAATTTTTTTTAATAGCTAAGTTACTAAGTTTTTCAATAAAATTACTGAATTTTTGAAGCCAAAAGATAAATAACTGCCATCCTTATCGCTACCCCATTTTCTACCTGATTCAAAATTACAGACTGTTGGGAATCAGCAACTTCACTTGTGATTTCAACCCCACGATTAATAGGTCCTGGGTGCATGATAACGATTTCTTTATTGAGTGAATCCAATAATGTTTTATCAACTCCATACTGCTGCGCATATTCTCTTGTTGAAGGAAAATAGTTTACATCCATTCTCTCATTTTGCACGCGCAACATATTGGCCACATCACACCATTCCAGTGCTTTTCTTAAATTAGGTTCCACCGTTACTCCAAGCGATTCAATGTATCTTGGAATTAATGTTTTAGGTCCGCATACTTTCACTTCTGCACCCTGCATTTGCAAAGCGTATATATTAGATAATGCTACTCTGGAATGTAAAACATCACCCACAATAACTACTTTTTTACCAGCCACTTCTCCTAGTTTTTCTCTAATCGAATAACTGTCTAATAAAGCTTGCGTTGGGTGTTCATGTGCTCCGTCACCTGCGTTTACTATGCTTGCCTTTACGTTTTTGGATAGGAAATAAGCGGCTCCTGGATTAGCATGTCTCATGACTACCATATCTACTTTCATCGAAAGGATATTATTTACGGTATCAATTAGTGTCTCTCCTTTTTTGACAGAAGATTGTGCTGCCGAAAAACTAATAACATCTGCCGATAATCTTTTTTGTGCTAATTCAAAAGAAAGTTTTGTTCTGGTACTGTTTTCGAAAAAAATGTTTGCAATGGTAATATCTCGTAAAGAAGGTACTTTTTTTATTGGTCTGTTGATGACTTCTTTAAAATGATCGGCTGTTTCAAAAATTAAGTCAATATCATTCTTGTTGATGTATTTTATACCTAATAAATGATTTACGCTTAATTCTTTCATTTCTTTTTACGATTATTAGTTCTTTAAATAGTTAGATTTTAAACTTATTCCAAATCTAATTTGTTATCAAATAAACGGCATCTTCACCTTCATTTTCTTTCCAACTCACCTTAACTTTCTCATTATTTATAGCATCTACCTGTCTTCCTCTATAATCGGGTTGTATGGGTAAATTTCGGCTGAAACGTCTGTCGATTAAAACCAGCAACTCTATTTCAGAAGGTCTTCCAAAAGATTGAATAGCAGTTAAAGCCGATCTTATACTTCGACCGGTAAATAAAACATCATCTATAAAAATGACTTTTTTATTTTCAACGATAAAATTTATCTTAGTTTTATTTGCTTCTAATGGTTTATCTGTTCTGCGAAAATCATCTCTGAAAAAGGTAATATCCAGATAACCCAATTGAATTTCAGGAGTTTGGTACTCTTTTTCTAATATCTCTTTTAAACGCTCTGCTAAAAAAACACCTCTCGGTTGTATTCCAACTAATATAGTATCCGAAAAATCTAAGTGTTTTTCAATTAACTGACAGGCCAAACGATGCAATATGATAGTAACTTCTTTTGCAGTAAGTAATACTTTTTGACTCATAGTAAAGTGTAGTGTTTGGTTGTACAAATATACGAATTTCGATTTATGATTAATTATAAAGGTCAAAAATAGCTAAACAAATTATTTATAGATTGAAATCATTGTCGCTTTATGCCAGAGATATTCTAAAGATTCTTGCTTATGGGTTGTAAGGCAAGACATACCGAGTGATAATTGGATAAAAATTATTTTTAAAAAATGACTGATAATTATAATCAAATATTTTATTGTCATTTTTAATATAATTGTGAAATTTCACAAGAAACTATAAAAATTATATAACTGTTCAATACTCATATTTTGTACCTTTATGTAAATAAAAACTAAAAACCCATGCAAAAAAAAATAACAAGATTATTGATACTGTTGATAGTGTTAATTTCATTTACAAGCTGTTCAGTAATAGAAGGTATATTTAAAGCCGGTGTTGGTGTTGGTATTTTTATCGTGGTTGCTATAATTGCCATTGTTGTCCTTATTATAAGCAAAGTCTTCGGTAAGAAATAATTAAATATTATCAGCATTTAGAACTTGTTAAAAGGAGTACACTACTATTTACAAAAAACGCCAACTTCTCAGTTGGCGTTTTTTTATAGAGATAAACTATTGTTTAAATAGTATACATTTTAGTTCTCAATTCCTGAACTTTTTCATCATCTAGGTAATCATCAAAAGTCATATAACGGTCAATCGCTCCGTTTGGAGTCAATTCAATAACACGATTAGCAACTGTTTGGGAGAATTCATGATCATGAGTGGTAAAAATTACAGATCCTTTGAAGTTTTTCAATGAATTATTGAAAGCTGTAATGGACTCTAAGTCCAAGTGATTTGTTGGTTCATTAAGCATTAAAACATTTGCTCGTTCCATCATCATTCGAGACAACATACAACGCACTTTTTCTCCTCCGGATAATACTCTGCAGGTTTTCAAAGCTTCCTCTCCCGAGAAAATCATTTTACCAAGAAAACTACGAATATTAACCTCATCACGCTCTTCCTCTGTTTTTACCCACTGACGCAACCAATCTACAAGTGAATAATCGCTCTCAAAAAACGAATGATTTTCTACTGGCAAATAGGCTTGGTTTGTAGTAACTCCCCAATCAAAAGTACCTGAATCCGCTTTTTGGTTTCCATTCAAAATTTCGTAAAATGCAGTTGTTGCACGTGAATCTTTTGAGAAAAGGACAATTTTATCCCCTTTAGCCATATTCAAATCAACTCCTTTAAACAAAATATCTCCATCAATTGAAGCGCTCAAGTTTTGCACATTCAAGATTTGATCTCCCGCTTCACGCTCTTGATCAAAAATAATCGCTGGATAACGACGGCTTGATGGTTTTATATCCGAAATATTCAACTTACTAATCATTTTTTTACGAGAAGTAGCTTGTTTTGATTTGGCCACATTCGCACTAAAACGGCGTATAAATTCTTCTAATTCCTGTTTCTTTTCTTCTGCTTTTTTGTTTTGTTGCGCACGTTGTTTAGCTGCTAATTGGCTTGATTCATACCAAAAAGTATAATTCCCGGAATAATGATTTATTTTACTAAAATCAATATCAGAAATATGGGTACAAACGGAGTCTAAAAAGTGTCTATCGTGAGAAACTACAATTACTGTATTTTCATAGTTTGCCAAGAAATTCTCTAACCAAGCAATGGTTTCAAAATCCAAATCATTGGTAGGCTCATCCATGATAAGTAAATCTGGATTTCCAAAAAGCGCTTGTGCCAAAAGGACACGAACTTTTATTTTACCCTCAAGATCTCCCATTAAAGTGTAATGGTGTTCTTCTGAAATTCCAAGATTTGATAACATCGATGCGGCATCCGAGTCAGCATTCCAACCGTTCATTTCCTCAAATTGTACTTGCAACTCTCCTATTCTATCTGCATTTTTATCATTGTAGTCTAAATACAAAGCATCCATTTCTTTTTTGATCGCGTACAATGTTTTATTTCCCATCATTACGGTTTCAAGAACGGTGCTTTCGTCAAACATATTATGGTTTTGGTTCAAAACCGACATACGTTTTCCTGGTTCCAAATGAATATGTCCTGAAGTAGGATCCATTTCACCTGCAATTATTTTAAGAAAAGTAGATTTTCCAGCGCCGTTGGCTCCGATAACTCCATATATATTACCGTGTGTGAAGGTAGTATTTACTTCATCGAACAAAATTCGTTTGCCAAACTGAACCGATAAATTATTAACTGTTAACATAAATATTTTTTATAAAAATTTTTGCAAAAGTACAAAAAAAATACCAATTTTTATATGTAGCATAGCGCTTAACATTAAAATAGCATTCACAATAAAACTCGATGAAAATTCAACAGTTTTATAAAGCCATCTTCTTTAAAATTAGCAGCTAACCAACCTTAATTTTAGTGATTATTTATTCAAATTTCATTCTTGACTTAATTTTTTCAAACTAGCTAAAACTGCCACTTCAACATCGGCAGGGCTTCTGGAATTAAATTGTTCTAATAAACCATTCAGTACATCAGGATTGACTATTTTTTTGTTTTCTATAACTAATAAAAGTCGCTCCGAAATATCCTTCAGATTTTTGGATAAAGGTAAAAGCGGTTGAATCAGCGGAGCATTCGCACTTAAACTTATTAAATCTGCATCCATAGCAATCCATTTTCTAAAAAAATTAGTTACCAAAGTTTGATTTTCTATGTTTTTATTTTCTAAATAGTTGTTTACCGCTATATCGAAATCATACGCATCAAAAGCATCTGCTGTGCAGGCATCAGCAAATAAAGTCAATGGAGAAAACATAAAGTATTTTTTCCCTCCCCCGTTGCGCTTATAAACCTTCAATGGTTCGCAAACATTAGAAAAATCTCTCAATGCCTTTGAGTCTTGATTATTACAGATGTTTCTTAAAATTACCTCTTTATTTCTAAGATGCATAATACCTAATTCTTCCAATCTAAAAGAGATTGTTTTCAATCTTTTATGCAAACTATTCAAATCGGTAACATTTTCATTAGACCATAATCGTTCCGCTACTGCCGCTGTTCGTGGCCAAATTCTGGAGTCAATATTCAAAGGTGTAACCAATTCGCTCCACATCGTTGCTTCGCCACCTAATATCCTTGCTTTTTCCTGAGCAGTAAGAATAGTGTTTTTTGGTATCGGATCATTCAAATAATGACTTTGAATTCCCAGCATTAAATCTATGTAATACCCATTAGATAAAACTGTTTTGTAACCATTTTTTGCGGCAGCAATGAGAGATCCACCTGGGGAAACACTTTCGTTTAAGCCTTTCCAAGAATGGATTATAGCCTCTTTGGACATGTTTTTTGTCATTATTTCTTCCCAGCCCATTAATTCTTTATTATGTTTTTTTAACATTGGAATCAATTTCATTGTGAAATAGGTCTGCAGTTCATGATTGCTAGCCAATCCATTTTTCTTCTTAAATTCTTGTATTTTAGGATTCGCATCCCATTCTTTTCCTTGATTTTCATCACCGCCTATATGAAAATAGTTCCCTGGAAACAATGGACAAACTTCATCGAAAATCTCACTTAACAGCTGATATGTTTTTGGATTTGTCGGATCTAAGGTTGGTGTGTAAATTCCTGACCTTCTCCCAACTGTATAGGTAACTTCATTGCTTACTTTACTTCCTATTTCAGGAAAAGCCGAAAGTAATGCCGAAGCATGCCCCGGAACATCTATTTCCGGTATTACAAGAATCCCTCTTTGACCCGCATACTTTACAATGGACTTGATTTCTTCCTGAGTATAAAAATACCCATCCGAAGCTAATTCTGTCAGTTTTGGATACTTTTTAATTTCGATTCTCCAGCCTTGATCGTCTGCTAAATGCCAGTGAAAAACATTCATTTTCATCGATGCCATTGCATCCAAATTTCTTTTAATAACATCTACAGGCTGAAAATGCCTTGCTGCATCTATCATTAATCCTCTCCAAGTAAATCTTGGTGAATCCGTGATAATAGCCGTTGGAAAATAAAATGAAATACTTGTATTTTGCAACATTTGCAATAGCGTTTCCAGAGCGTGAAGCGCACCAAGATCTGTTGTAGCATTAATCATTATTTTATTAGACTGGATCTCTAATTGATAACTTTCATCTTCATTTAACCCTACTTTCCCATTTCGAACACAATTAATTTGCAATTCTGCATCGGGAACTTCATTGTTTTTAGTTATAAAAGCCTGTTCCAGAAACAGTCCTGTTCTGCCATCCAATCGTCGTAAAAAATTTGTTGCTCCTATGAAAATTCGAGGATTGGGATTCCCTGTAATATTTACTTTAAAACTTTTGCTTAAAGCAAAATTACCTTCCTTCAAATCTATATTTTGTGGCCAAGGCATAAGATCTAAATGTTCCTCTTTTATTTGTGCATTCGACAAAAAAGGAATAAATAATAGGATTAAGATGTATTTCATGTGTTTCTAATATTCCTTTTAATAATCAAAACGTTTAAAAGCCTCAATAGCTTCGTATTCTGCTAAACCTAAATCATCATACAATTTAGCGGTATGCTTATTCCTATCTTCTGCTCTCACCCAAAATTCTCTGGAGTCATTTCCCTGAAACATCACTCTGTCTTTCTGCGATTGGTGGTACAAAATAGCATGTCGTTTCAGTAAAACTTCATCTGGACTCAAAGGTACGGCCATGTCAATTTCATGAATATCCCATTCATGCCAAGCACCACGATACAACCACAACCAACAATCATTCATATAGGATTCTGGTTTGAGTTGTTTCATTGCCGCAAATATAGCATTAAGACAAACTTCATGGGTGCCATGGGGATCTGCTAAATCTCCTGCAGCGAAAACCTGATGGGGTTTTATTTTTGCAATAACAGCTTGAATAATGGCAATATCTTCAGGACCTAACGGGTTTTTCTTTATTTGACCCGTTTCATAAAAAGGCATATCAAGAAAATGAATATTCTCCTCTTTTAGTCCAATATATCTGCTGGCAGCATAAGATTCACGGCGTCTTATTATTCCTTTCAATTTTCGGACTTCTAATGAATCAATTTCATTCTCGATTTTATTATTTAAAAAATCAATAACCTCTTGAATATTGATTTTACTTTCATTATTACCTACAAAATCGTTGCAAACTTCCGCAAATTTCAAAGCTTCATCATCAGTCACCGCAATGTTTCCAGAGGTTTGATACACCACATGAACATCATGCCCTTGTTTTATTAATTTCGAAAAGGTTCCTCCCATCGAAATAACATCATCGTCTGGATGCGGGCTAAAAAGGATTATTCTTTTCTTAGCAGGAATGGCTCTTTCCGGTCTATTGGAATCATCCGTATTATGCTTACCTCCCGGCCATCCAGTTATAGTATGCTGCAAGACATTGAACATGTTTATATTTAAATCATACGCACAACCTTCTAAAGCCAAAAGATCAGACATTCCGTTGTTATTGTAATCGCGGTCTGTAAGCTTTAATATTGATTGTTTTGTTTCTTGGCAGAGCCAAACAATAGCTTTACGTTTTAATTCTTCTGTCCAGATGCATTCTCCAACTAGCCACGGTGTTTTAAACCTGGTTAACTCTGAAGCTGCTGATTGATCTAGAACAAATGTTGCATTGCTATGATTTTGCAGAAAGGTAGCAGGAATTTCAGAACTGATTTCGCCCTGAATGGTTCTTTTTATGATTTCTGCTTTATTTTGGCCCCAAGCCATCAATACAATTCTTTTTGATTTCAGAATCGTAGACACTCCCATGGTAATGGCTCTTTTGGGAACGTTATCAATTCCGTTAAAATCAGAGGAAGCATCAACTCTGGTAATATGATCCAAAGTAATTATTCGAGTTCCCGAATTAATGTGGGAACCCGGCTCATTAAACCCTACGTGACCAGTACGACCAATTCCCAATAATTGAAAATCAATCCCACCAGCATTTATTATTTTTATTTCATAATCAGTACAATATTGATTTAGGTTTTCAATTGCAACAGTTCCATCTGGAATATTAATATTTTCCGGTTTGATATCAATGTGATTAAAGAGATGCTGGTGCATGAAATAATGATAGCTCTGATTGTTCTCTTTTGTCATTGGATAATATTCATCCAAATTAAAACTGATTACATTTTTAAAGCTCAGTCCATCTTCTTTGTGCATTCGTACCAATTCCTCATAAACCTTTATTGGAGACGAGCCCGTTGCTAAACCTAAAACACAAGGTTTGTTTTTTTCCTGTTTAGACTTAATTAAGTGGGCAATTTCTTGCGCAACAACTACCGAAGCTTCTATTGAGTTTTTGAAAATTTCGTTGTGAATCTTTTCAAATCTAGTTTCTTCAAATTTACCGGCACTTTTATAACTAATGTCTGGTTTAATTGCTAAAGCACTTTTCATTTTGTTCTTTTTAATACTAATTGATAAAGATATGCTTTTTTAAAACGGTAGGATTGATTCCAATCACTTATGTCATGTATTTGTTAAAAGGAACTTTTAAAATAAATCGACTTCAAAAATTCATTTGAATCAACAAAAATTTTGATAAAAATTGCCTTTTTATAACAAATAGTGATTATTCTACAATTCTCACAAAAATTATTCTAATTTATTTTTTTTTAATTTACTTAACAAATATATTTACGGTCTTGTATTAATTTTAACCCAAATAACCCTAAACATTCTAAAACTATGAATACAGAACAAACGAAGTCGAATAATTCGGCTCTTTATACACTGATAACGGTATTCTTCTTTTGGGGATTTATAGGAGCATCAAACGGTGTTTTTATCCCTTTTTGCAAAGCCAAATTTGGTTTAGACCAATTCCAAAGTCAGCTTATCGATTTTGCTTTTTATGGTGCTTACTACATAGGAGCCTTACTCCTTTTTATATTTAGCAGCTTAGCAAAAAATGATATTTTAAATGCTTGGGGTTTCAAAAAAGGAATTATCAACGGTTTATTAGTCAGTACTTTTGGAGCTTTATTAATGATTTTGGCCGTATCTCAAGGAAGTTATTTATTTATTCTGGGCGCTTTATTTATAGTGGCACTGGGTTTTTCTTTACAACAAACCTCTGCACAACCATTCGCGGCTTCATTAGGAGAAGCACACACTGCATCAAACCGATTAAACTTGGCGGGCGGAATCAATTCACTTGGAACTACAATAGGACCAATAGTTGTTTCTTTTGCTTTATTTGGAGTTATTTCTGGTGTAAGTATTGAAGAATTTGCTCAAAAAGAAAACTCATTAGATTCCATGAGAATACTTTATGTATTTGTTGGAGGTTTATTCTTATTAGCTGCCGCTTTATTCTATTTTTCTAAAAAATTACCTTCTGGAAAAAGTGATTCTACTTTTGAACCTGCGAGCAAAGCAATGAAAACGCTTATTGCAATTACCGTAATTTTAGTAGCAATATTTGCTTATATATTTGCTCGTTATGAAGATCCTGAGTTTATAACTCGTTTTATAGAAAATAAAGAAAAGGATTATTTAGGTTTAGGATTAACTGTTGCAACATTATTAATTGTAGTTGTCGGGTTACTATTCGCTAATACTACGGCACAAAAAAATCCTGAAGGATGGGGAGCAATGAAATATCCACAACTAGTTTTGGGAATGTTAGCGTTGTTTACTTATGTAGGAGTTGAAGTAACCATTGGCAGTAATCTAGGATCATTATTAGAAACGGATACTTTTGGTAAAATTGCGGGTCCAGCATTAGCACCGTATATGTCAATGTATTGGGGAAGTTTAATGATTGGTCGTTGGGCAGGAGCAATTTCAGTATTCAACCCATCTTCACAATTAAAGAAAATTTTACTTATCGTAGTTCCTTACGTAGCTTTTGGAGTTGTTTTAGGAGCAAATGCCATCTCAGGTCAAGATATTACACCATTATACGGTTATGCATTTGTAATCTTGTTCCAAATCGCTGGTTTCTTTTTAGGAAAAGATCATCCATCCAGAACATTAATGATTTTTGGACTTATGGGAATGATAGCAATGCTAATTGGTTTATTCACTACTGGAACAACGGCAATCTATGCTTTTATGAGTGGTGGTTTATTTTTAAGTATCATGTGGCCATCTATTTTCTCATTGGCAATCGCTGGTTTAGGAAAATACACTTCTCAAGGCTCAGCCTTTTTAGTAATGATGATTTTAGGAGGTGGAATTATCCCGCCATTACAAGGAAAAATATCCGATATTATTGGGATTCACGATTCTTATTTCATTCCTGTTTTATGTTTCGCTTTTATAGCATTCTATGGTTGGAAAGTGATTGGAATACTAAAAAAACAAGGAATTGGACATGAGATAGAAGTTGGCGGAGGACACTAATTTCAAAATAGAATAACAAACCAAAAAACCAAACCAACCAAAAAACTCCCATTTTGCTAAGCATAATGGGAGTTTTTGTTTATACCGAAATCTCAAATCAGAAATCGTTAATCTGCAATCTTAAATCTATTTATTTCCTTTTTCGAAATCAGCAACAAACTGCGCTAATCCAATATCAGTTAAAGGGTGTTTCAATAAACCGTATATTGCAGAAAGTGGTCCAGTCATAACATCAGCACCAATTTTAGCACAATTTACAATGTGCATTGTGTGACGAACAGACGCAGCAAGAATTTGAGTTTCGTAACCGTAGTTATCGTAAATCAATCTGATTTCTTCGATCAAAGCCAAACCGTCTGTAGATACATCATCCAAACGACCAATAAACGGAGAAACATAAGTAGCTCCCGCTTTAGCAGCCAATAAAGCCTGTCCTGCAGAGAATACTAAAGTCACATTCGTTTTTATTCCTTTATCTGAGAAATATTTAGCAGCCATAACTCCTTCTTTAGTCATAGGTAATTTTACAACGATTTGATCGTGCAAATCAGCTAATTCTTCCCCTTCTTTAATCATTCCGTCGTAATCCAAAGCATTCACTTCGGCACTTACATCACCATCAACTAGATTACAAATATCTACATAATGCTTCAAAATACTGTTTTTTCCAGTAATTCCTTCTTTTGCCATCAATGATGGATTGGTTGTAACTCCATCCAAAACGCCTAATGCTTGTGCTTCCTTAATTTGAGCTAAATTAGCCGTGTCAATAAAAAATTTCATAGTATTTATATATTTAATTGTGTGTTTATAATTGTGTCGTAACCCTCCGTAAATACTGCGGGTCGGGCTTTTTACTATATCTTTTTTTTCTGCTTTTGCTTCGCACAGCATAATAAAAAAGGATACCGTTTCAATCCCTTACGCAAATTCGGTGCAAAATTACAACTTATAATGGTTCATTAGCATTTTTTCATATACTTTATCTGGTAAGACTCTTTTGAGAACAATAGAGAACTTTTGCATAAAAGCCCCTACTTTGTAATGAATTTCGGGTTCCAGAGTTTGGATAATTTTATACACCGCTTGTGCCATTTCGTTTGGATTGCTGCCGCTGTCCACATGTTCATCCATCATTTTTAATGTATTTCCGTAAGGAATTTCATAAGCAGAACCTGTAATTAATGGCGCATGGAAACGTCCCGAAGCGATATTTGTGGCAAAATCACCCGGCGCAACATTAGTAATATGAATGCCAAACGACTTTACTTCCATTCGCAATGCCTCGGTTATCAACTCTAAAGCTCCTTTTGAAGCCGAATAAATACTTCGATACGGCAAACCCATATATCCTGCGATAGAAGTGACATTAATGATTAATCCCGATTTTTGTGTGCGCATTTGTGGCAAGACCGCTTTCATCACTTCAATTGGCCCAAAGAAATTGGTTTCAAAATTATTTTTGATTTCATGCATTGGAATTTCTTCCAATGGTCCGGTAATTCCAACACCAGCATTATTAATTACAACATCCAGTCTTCCAGAAATCGCAATTATTTTGGCTACAGCCGCATGAATGGAATCTGTATCCCGAACATCTAAAGCTACTAAAGGAAAAACCGAATTTAAAACCCGTTCCGGATTTCTGCTGGTTCCATAAACAATAAAACCTTTATGATGCAAAAATTCACCAATGGATTTTCCGATTCCCGATGAACCTCCTGTAATCAGAACTACTTTATTATTCATGTTGTTTGATATATCTTGATGTTTATGATGCTAAAGGTCCAAAAATAAAAAAATCCTCCCGAAGGAAGACTACTTTTGTACGAAATAATTCAAAAAAAAATCTTCCGAATTGGAAGATTAAAAAAAATGGCAAGCGACCTACATCGCACCGCTCAACCACGTACCCTTGCTATGTTCCCATCCTGGGGGAGTCTGCAGGAGCTGGTCGTGTAGGACTTGCCGGTGCAAATATACAATACTTTTTATATTTTCGCAATACCTTTGCACCTATAAAATAACGTTGTATATTGGGGTATTAAAATTTTAAACTATGAAAAATTATAACTTCCTATCTATCATTTTATTAGGAATTACGTTAGCAAGTTGCAACGATACAAAAAAAGGCGAAAATTCTATATTTACCATCGATAATACTACTTTTAAGGCACAATATCAGCCTCAAGAGTCACTACAAGTAGCGATTTTAAACCCTAATGACAAGGCTGTCGACAGTATTATTTATTATGTCAATGATAAAAAAATAGCTTCAAAAAAACGTCTTGAAAAATTGACTTTTGAATTAAAAGACCAAAAATTAGGCTACCAAAACCTAAAAGCTTTAGTTTATTTTGGAGGTGAAAACTCAGAAGCTACAGCAAGAATCGAATTAGTTTCGAATGTGAAACCAAAATTGTTGAATTACAAAATTGTAAATACGTTTCCGCACGATACAACCTCTTTCACGGAAGGATTAGAATTTTATAAAGATACTTTATATGAAAGCACCGGATTAAAAGGCAATTCATACTTTAGAAAATACGATTATCGAACAGGAAAAGTTTATAAACAAATTAATCTTGATGCCAAATATTTTGGAGAAGGGATTACTTTTATAAATGATAAAATGTATCAATTGACTTGGGAAGAAAAAACAGGTTTTATTTACAATGCAAAAACATTAAAATTAGAAAAAACCTTTGCTTACGATAAAGATATTGAGGGTTGGGGAATGACAAATGATGGAAAATATATTTATCAAACCGAC
Source organism: Flavobacterium xylosi (assembly GCF_042787345.1). Taxonomy (NCBI): domain Bacteria; kingdom Pseudomonadati; phylum Bacteroidota; class Flavobacteriia; order Flavobacteriales; family Flavobacteriaceae; genus Flavobacterium; species Flavobacterium xylosi. Next base: position 21,766 of record NZ_JBHZPZ010000009.1, read on the forward strand.
AAAACAGAAAAAATCTGGAAAATGGATCCCAATACCCAAAAAATGATTGATTATATCAATGTGTATTTAGGAGGTTCTAAGATAAAATCTGTAAATGAATTAGAATGGATTAACGGAAAAATTTATGCCAATGTATGGCAAAAAGATGCAATTGCGGTTGTAAATCCTAACAATGGTGCGGTAGAAGGAATTTTAGATATGTCAGGTTTGAGAAAATTAATTAATGTTACTCCTGAAGATTATTTAAACGGAATTGCTTACAACCCGAAAACTAAAACCATATTTGTTACCGGAAAAAACTGGGACAAAATGTTTGAAATAACGGTTTCAGAGTAATTTTATAAAAAATGAAAACCTTAATCATCAATATCAAGGAATTACTTCAGGTTCGGGATTCTTCCATTTTGAAAGTATCCGGTGCTGAAATGGCGATTCTTCCAACAATCAAAAATGCCTATTTGGTAATTCAAAATGGCCTTATTTCTGATTTTGGTTCAATGGACGATTTACCTAATATCAATCCCGAAAAGTGTATTGACGCAGACGGAAAAATGGTTTTACCTTCCTGGTGTGACAGCCATACCCATATAGTTTATGCAGGGAACAGGGAGCAAGAATTCGTCGATAGAATAAATGGGTTGACTTATGAAGAGATTGCCAATCGTGGCGGTGGAATTTTAAATTCGGCAAAAAAACTGAATGAAGCCACTGAAGAGGAGATTTATGACCAATCAAAAAATAGACTGGAAGAAGTCATGCGTATAGGAACTGGGGCTGTCGAAATCAAATCAGGTTACGGATTGACAGTTGATGGAGAGTTGAAAATGCTTCGCGTAATTCAACGTTTAGCGCAAAATTACCCTATAACCATAAAAGCTACTTTTCTGGGAGCTCATGCATTCCCATTAGAATACGCAGCAAACCATAAAGGCTACATTGATTTAATCATTAACGAAATGCTTCCTGAAATTGCCAAAAATAAACTAGCTGATTATATAGATGCATTTTGTGAAACCGGATATTTTACAGTTGAAGAAACGGAACAAATCATGGAAGCCGGAATTAAATATGGTTTAAAACCAAAAATTCATGTCAATCAGTTCAACTCTATTGGAGGAATTCAAGCTGGAATAAAATACAAGGCGATTTCTGTAGATCATCTAGAGATTATGAAACCCGAAGATATTGAATCCCTAAAAAATACAGAAACAATGCCTGTTGCTTTGCCTTCGTGTTCTTATTTCTTGAGTATTCCATATACTCCAGCGCGGGAAATGATTGCCGCGGGACTTCCTTTAGCGCTGGCAACAGATTACAATCCAGGTTCTACTCCATCCGGAAATATGAATTTTGTAGTGGCAACTGCTTGCATCAAAATGAAAATGACTCCAGAGGAAGCCATCAACGCGGCCACACTTAATGGTGCCTATGCCATGGGTATTTCTGAGACCCACGGCAGTATCACAATTGGTAAAAAAGCCAATCTGATTATTACAAAACCTATTCCCTCTTACTATCAATTACCTTATGCTTTTGGCAGTAATCTAATTGATACTGTAATCATAGAAGGAAAAATATTTGCATAAAAAAAAGAGGAACGGAAGTTCCTCTTTTTTTGATTGAATCCTTTAGACTATTATTTTAAAGTAAAACTTGTTTTAGAAACCAATTGATCTTTATCAAATATGTTTACAAAATAAGTCCCTTTTGGAAAGTCTTTTCCACGTAAATTTTCTGTAACATCAACTGTTTTATTTTCATAATTAACATTAGACACAAAACTATATGTTAGAATATTATCACCAAAATTTTCTGTTTTTTTGTCTCCTAAAACATTGTTTTTGCTGTCAATTACCTGAACAAAATAGGATTTAGTCCCTGATTGCGCTACTTGATTTTCAGCAATAGTAAAACTGATTTTAAGAACATCCGCTCTACTTGCTTTATCGGTAGCAACTTCTGCTCCAGAACTTTTTAATTTATAAGCTGAACCTCTCGTATTCAAAACAGTTAATTTTGCTGCTTTTTCTACCACTTTAGATAATTCTTCATTTTGTCCGGCTAATGCTTCATTGGATTTTTTAGCTTCTCCTAATACCACAACTGTACTATCACGTTGCGTAGTTAAGGTTGTATTTTCTTTTTTCAAACCTTCATTCTCAGCCATCATAACTTTCATTTTTGACTGTAAAGCAATAGATTGTGTTCTGTATTTTGCCAAAGAAGCTACATCCCCTTTTGATTTACTAAGATCACTCATTAAGTTCACCACTTTATCTCTTTCTAGAGTTAACTCATCGGACATAGAAGTGTTTTCAGCTATTGCAGCATCGTAAGTAGATTTCAGTCCTTGTAAATCTTTCATTACTGTCTCCTTTTCGGTTAAAGTTGACTTTAATTCTGTTTTTACAATATTTGTTTCAGATGTCATTTTAAAAATATACACCAAACTTCCCACTAACAAAACTGCTAAAACCACTACAACGGCTTTTAAACTTGAGCTACTTTTTTGATTTTCCATTTTTTATTTTTTATAATTAAATTGTAATATAATGACTTGATAACGTAAATTTACACAATTATATTATTTTTAACACTATTTTTTTTTAACAATGGAAAAGATTATCCCTTTTACAACCAATGATCTTGCAAGAATTACAAACCATAGAAGTGGTGAAATAAAATTTGGAGAGAAAATGATAATAGTGCCGAAAGACACTGATACGATTGCGTTTCTTAAAACTAGTGAAGCTAAATATGTCTTATTTGGAATACCCGAAGATATTGGCATCCGAGCTAATTTTGGAAGACCAGGAGCTGCATCAGCTTGGGATAGTGCTATAAAGAGTATTGCAAATATCCAGCATAACCGTTTTTGCAAAGGAAATCAATTAATTGTTTTAGGGCAATTAGATGTCACAACAGAAATGAAAGATGTTGAACATTTAGATTTTAATGACATTGATGATCGGGCCAAATTAAGTCAATTAGTGGCACAAATAGATAAAGATGTTTCTCATATTATTTTTAATATCGTAAAATTAGGAAAAACTCCGATAATCATTGGCGGAGGACATAATAATTCGTACGGAAATATTAAAGGATCGGCTTTAGCCAAAGGCAAACCGGTAAATGCCATCAATTTTGATGCCCATTCCGATTTTAGAATTTTAGAGGGACGACACAGCGGGAATGGTTTTTCCTATGCCTTCGAAGAAGGATTTCTGAGAAAATATTTCATTTTTGGTTTACACGAAAACTACACCTCTAAAAGTGTTTTGGATATAATTAAAAAAATTGAAGATCGGGTACGCTACAATACGTATGACAGTATTAATATTAGAAAGGAAAAAGAGTTCAATCAAGAGATGGAACACGCTTTAGAATTCATAAATGATGATTTCTACGGAATCGAAATTGATTTGGATGCTATTCCTAATATTGCCTGCAGCGCAATGACGTTGAGCGGTTTCTCTGTCGAACAATTACGCCAATTTGTTTCTTTTTTCGCAAAATATAAAAATGCAACTTATTTACATATTTGCGAAGGTGCGCCCGATTTAGGAGAAGATAAAAACAATCATTTAATTGGGAAACTCATTGGTTATCTTGTTACTGATTTTATAAAATCGAACCAACAAATTGTTTAACTGTTTAATCGATAAATCGGTTAAACGAATAACCGATTAACCTAATTGATAAATAACACTATCTTTGCAGCACTATCTATTTACTTAATACAAGATATTTAATATTAAAAATATGTTATTCGAAGATTTTTCACTTTCAAAAAGTATACAAAGAGCCGTATTTGAGCAAGGCTATTTAGAAGCAACTCCAATACAAGAACAAGCTATTCCAATCGTTTTATCAGGTAGAGACATGATTGGTTGCGCACAAACCGGTACCGGAAAAACTGCTGCTTTTGCCATTCCTATTATTCATCAATTGCACAGAATTGTAGGTTCATCTAAAAAAGCAAGCCCAATTCGCGCCCTAATAATTACGCCTACAAGAGAATTAGCCGTTCAAATTGGACAAAATTTTGACCAATACGGAAAATATACAAACTTAGTCCAACTCACGATTTTTGGAGGAGTTTCTCAAGTGCCACAAGTGGATACACTAAGAAAAGGTGTAGATGTCTTGATTGCCACTCCTGGACGTTTGCTCGATTTAGTAAAGCAAGGTTTTATTGATTTAGATCATTTGCATACTTTGGTTCTTGATGAAGCCGATCAAATGCTTGATATGGGATTTGTAAATGATGTCAAAAAAATTGTGAAATTGACACCTAATAATAGACAAACACTTCTTTTCTCTGCAACAATGCCAATCGCTATAAGAGAATTAGCCGAAATGTTTCTAAAAGATCCTGTTACTGTTAACGTTTCTCCAGTATCTTCTACAGCTGAAAACGTGGAGCAAAGAGTTTATTTTGTTGAAAAAACAGAAAAAAGAAACTTATTATATCATTTAATTAAGAATGAAAATCTGTCTGATGTGCTGGTTTTTTCAAGAACCAAACACGGGGCAGATAATGTTGTTAAAGCACTCCGAAAAAATAATATTGCTGCTGAAGCAATTCATGGTGACAAATCTCAAAATGCACGACAACGTGTTTTAGATGCTTTCAAAAATAAAGAAATTGGTGTTTTAGTAGCAACTGATATTGCCGCCAGAGGAATTGATATTGACCAACTGCCATTTGTTATCAATTTCGATTTACCAAATATTCCTGAAACCTACGTGCATCGAATTGGTAGAACCGGTCGTGCCGGTAATGGTGGAGTTGCCATTTCTTTTTGCAGCAAAGACGAGCATACGTATTGGAAAGACATTCAAAAACTGATAAAAGTGGATGTAAAAATTGTAAGCGACCATCCTTATCTCTGGCATTCAGGAAACCCGGAAATGGCTCCTGGAGCAAAACAAAACAACTCCAATCGAAGTGGTGGTGCTCATAAGTCAAGAAAATCTGAAGTTTCAAAACAGAATAAAAAACGTTGGTATTAATCTATCTTAGTTTAAATTTAGACCTTAACGAAATGCCATCAAATAAGAAATAGAATATTTATTTTATTTTCAACAATTAAAAATCGTTAAATCATTGGAACTATTAAATTTTCCATTTTGATTTAACGATTTTTATATTTTAAAGGAATTTAAAAATTACCACTGAAATTATTATTAGAAATAAAATCTATAATTTCACTTTTCTTAAGTTTTTAGAACCCATATTGTCAATACATTTAAACAATGTTTTCGAATCAAAAGGTTTAACTATAATATCATTTATCCCAACTGAAATAGCCTCTTCGGTAATTTCTTCTTTATCAAAAGCGGTAAGTGCTACAATAGGCGTTTTTATCCCTTTATCCCTAATTCTTTTTGAGGTCTCAAACCCATTCATTAATGGCATATTAATGTCCATGAATATAATATCAAAATCTTCTTCTTCCAGCAATTTCAAAGCTTGAAACCCATCATCAACAATGGTGCAGGTGTAATTATTTTTTTTGAGGATTTTTTCAGTTACAATCTGGTTGATCTTATTGTCTTCAACAACTAAAACCTTCAATAATTTATTTAAGGATAAATCAACCTGAATATTATTTATTATTTCGTTGGTTTTATTAGTGTCCGATTCAAAAGCAATTGTGAAGTTAAATTCGGTTCCAACACCTACTGCACTTTCGATAGAAATATCGCTTCCAAACAATTTCAGCAAACGTTTAACAATAGACAGTCCTAAACCAGTTCCTTGATAATCATCTTCTTTTCTTCCTACTTGTACGAATTTTTCAAATATTTTATCTTGATCCTCAATGGCTATACCTACTCCATTATCCTTAATCTTGAATTCAATAAAATGAAACTTATTCGTTATTTTTAATAAATTTACTTCAATTACCACTTCTCCATTCGTAGTAAATTTCAAAGCATTACCCACTAGATTTATAATGATTTGAGAAAGCCTTAATTTATCACCAATTAAATTTTCAGGAATTTCAGGCGCTATTTTTACACGGATGATATTATTATTGTTTTTGGCCAAAAACAAAAGTGAGTTTTTAATCATATTTATTTCATCCGAAATATTAAATGTCAAATTTTCAAGAATAACTCTATTCTCCTCAATTTTATTAATTTGAAGAACATCATTAACCAACGACAATAAATATCTGGCTGAAAATTTCAAAGAATTCAAGTGTGGACTATTTGCTAATTCTTTGTGTTCATCTAAGAGCATATTTGTAATTCCAATCACTCCATACAACGGAGTTCTTAATTCATGGCTTATTGTTGAGACAAATTGTGATTTTAATATTGATGCTTCTTCTGCTTTATCTTTTGCAATAATTAATTTGTCATTAGTAAATGAAAGCTCTGTATTTATTTTTTTCTTGAAATTATTATTTTTAAGCAATGTATAAATTAGAAGTAATAAAACACTTAGAACAATTATAAACAAAAGGACAATGATTTTGGATTTCCTTAAACTTTGAAATTGCAATTCTTTTTCCGTTTCAATTTTTTCAATCTCTCTTTTATATTCGTCCAACTGAAGATTAATACCGGCCATATTTGCCTTATCAATCATCTTTTTATTCAAGAGATCAGCCGTTATTTTATCATAAAGGGCTAAGTTTTCATATGCTTTCTTATAGCTCCCATTTTTAAACAAATACTTAGAATATTCTTGATGAGTATAGGATAGATCCAGTTTCTCGTTTCCTTTTTTCCCTAAATTAATTCCCTCTAAAAAAGAAGTATCCGCATTTTTATGATCCTTTTTAGATGCATAATACATGCCATTTAGCATATTTAAAGCTACAATAGTACTTTCATCTCCAAATTTTTTATGATAGGTATTGGTAAACTTCAAATATGGAAAGCCTTCGTCAAAAAAGCCAATATCAAAAAGAGCCCATGCTATATTGAGTTTTGTTACAACTATTTTGCTGGTGTCTGCTAATTTGTAACAATTCTTCAATGAAGATTTATAGTAATTAATTCCATTTTTATATTGTTTCTTTTCAAAACAATATATATTTCCTAAATTATTATTGATAATATATTCAATAGCATCATTATTAGTGTTGTTAGCGTAAGAAAGCCCTTTTTTGTAAAAAAAAATAGCTTTGTCAAATTCTGATAATTCCTCGAAATTTGCACCAATGGTTTTGTAACACTTTGCGATAAGATTATCATCCTTGGATTTAATTGCATGACGTAAGGCAAGTCTCGCAGTCACTAATGATTTTTCAAAATTAGAATTAGAATAATAAATAGCTGCTTGTCTGGTTAATCTAACAATTTCTTTATTGGAGGATGGTTTAGTTAATGAATAACAATTGACACTAATGAAGTTTAGTGTGATTATCAATAAAAAAATTCTAATTTGGAACATATATAGTTTTTTATTGATTCAAATGTACAATATAATAATAAAAAAATAATATTATTTGTAAACATATTCTTAAAAATATTTCATAATACCCATGAAATAAGCACGATAATAAATTATAACTTTTGTTAAATCTCAAAATATTAGCAGGAAGAGTTTAAATTTAATGAAAAGACACAAAAAAACCCATTTGAAAAACAAATGGGCTGTATAGCTCTTTTTAAAAGAATATATTTAAATTATTTCTGCAGTTTCCATCTCATTTTCATCACCTGCTTCCCATTGACCTACAACTGATGTAGCCAACGCATTTCCTAAAACATTCGTTGCACTACGAAACATATCGCAAAAATGATCTATTGGTAAAATTAATGCAATTCCTTCAATTGGAATATCAAACATACCACAGGTTGCGGCAACTACCACTAAACTTGCTCTTGGCACACCTGCAATACCTTTACTGGTTAACATTAGAACTAAAAGCATGGTCATTTGTGTTCCTAAATCTAAATCGATTCCGTAGGCTTGAGCAATAAAAATACTGGCAAAAGTCATGTACATCATACTTCCATCTAAATTGAAAGAATAACCTAAAGGCAACATGAAAGAAACAATACGGTCTTTTACTCCAAAACGTTCTAATTCCTCCGTAAGTTTTGGAAAAACAGCTTCACTGCTGGTTGTTCCAAAAGCAATGATTAACGGACTCACAATTCTTTTGAGCAAAACAGTCATTCTGCTTTTTAGAAAAATATAACCAACCAATATTAATACTACCCAAAGTGATGAAATACCAATTAGGAAAGAACCAAAAAATTTAAAATAGGTTATGGCTAATTCCTGAAAATCTCTAACTGCAAATACTCCTGCAATGGCACCAAAAACACCTATTGGAGCAAACTTCATTACATAGTTTACCATCTTTAAAACGATGTGGGACGTTTTATCTAAAGCATTTGTAACAGGCTTTACATAATCTCCTAATGCTGCTGCTGCTAAACCAAAGAAAATAGAAAAAATAACAATTTGTAAAATTTCATTGGTAGCCATCGCTTCAAAAATACTTTTAGGCACAATATGCTCAATAAAATTTTCGAAAGTCAAACTTTGTGTTTTAGCTGTAACTTCTGAAGCTGATGCTAAATCAACATTAGATAGATTAAGACCAACTCCTGGTTCGAGTATGTTTACAAAAAACATTCCCAATAATAACGAGATGAATGAGGCTGTAAAAAACCATCCCATGGCTTTCCCGCCTATTCTTCCTACTGCCTTAATATCGCCTAATTTTGCAATTCCCACAACCAGTGTCGTAAATACTAATGGAGATATGATCATTTGGACCAATCGAATAAAAACGGTTGCCAACATTTTTATTTTACCACTAAAAGATTGGGCTGTGGCTGCATCTGTTGAATTATGAATGATTATTCCTAAAACAGCACCTAAAAACATTGCTATTAGGATTTGACCTGTTAAGCCTTTAAAAAATGATGGTTTCTTGGTTGTAATTGTATTCATTAATGTAAAAATTGATTTCAAGGTTATGGTTCAGGATTTAGCTCGTCAAAATACTGAGTATGCAATGCTATTTTAAATAGATTTTGTTTATCAAATAAAAATCTGCCAGAACTATTGCTGCCATGGCTTCAACAATAGGAACTGCACGCGGAACAACACAAGGATCATGACGACCTTTACCTGTCATTTCTGTAATATTTCCTTTATTATCCAATGACTCTTGTTTTTGCATAATAGTGGCTACAGGTTTGAAAGCGACACGAAAATAAATGTCCATCCCGTTGCTGATTCCGCCTTGAATACCGCCTGAAAGATTGGTTTTAGTGGTTCCATCAGGATTGTATAAATCGTTGTGTTCGCTACCTTTCATTTTAGCTCCGCAAAAACCGCTGCCAAACTCAAATCCTTTTACCGCATTTATTGAAAGCATGGCTTTACCCAATTCAGCATGAAGTTTATCAAAAACAGGTTCTCCTAAACCAATAGGCACATTTTGAATCACACAGGTTACGGTACCTCCCACGGTATCTCCCTGTTTTCGGATGTCACGAATATAATCCTCCATAACTATCGCCATGGCTTCATCAGGACAACGAACCGGATTATTCTCCGTTTTAGAAAAATCCAAATCCTGGTATGGTTTTTCTAAAAAAATTGGCCCTACAGATGATACGTATGCATTTATTTTAATTTCAGGTAACATTTGTTTTGCAATGGCACCCGCAACAACTCTACTGGCAGTTTCACGAGCAGAACTTCGTCCTCCTCCACGATAATCACGAACGCCATATTTTTTTTCATAAACATAATCGGCATGACTTGGTCTGTAATTATCTTTTATATGGGAGTAATCGTCTGATTTTTGATTGGTGTTTGGAATAATGAAACCTATTGGTGTTCCTGTAGTTTTCCCTTCAAAAATTCCGGAGAGAAATTGTACGTCATCCGGTTCTTTTCTTTGGGTAACAATTGCTGATTGTCCGGGCTTACGTCTAGACATTTCATGTTGTACTGCATCAAGATCTATCGTTATTCCAGAAGGACATCCATCTATTATTCCGCCTAAAGCTTCTCCATGTGATTCTCCAAAAGTTGTAATTCTAAATAGGGTTCCATAGCTATTTCCTGCCATTGTAGTTAGTTTTGAACAAATGTATGATTTTAGTTTAAAGTTCAAAAGTTTATCCCAATATTTAGGGACAAACTTTTAAGAAAACTTTAATAATTATTGCCTTTAAATTAATCTATCGTCCAATTTCTTAACTTTTAAATAAATTTCAAGTAATAATAACATCCTTAATTTGTTAAAATTCAAAAAAGGATCAATTGAAAAAAAGAAAAGTTGAAGTAGTTGTGATTTCTGATGTACATCTTGGAACTTACGGAAGTCATGCTAAAGAGCTCTATAATTATCTATCTTCCATTAAACCAAAAATTTTAGTGTTAAACGGCGATATTATAGACATCTGGCAATTTAGGAAATCCTACTTTCCGAAAACGCATTTAAAAATTATTCAAAAGATTATAAGTTTGGCGACCAAAGGAACTAAGGTCTATTATATAACAGGAAATCATGATGAAATGTTACGAAAATTTAGCGATATGAACATGGGAAATTTTACTTTGGCAGATAAATTAATACTGGATTTAGACGACAAAAAAGCGTGGATTTTCCATGGAGATGTTTTTGACGCTTCTGTACAACATTCGAAATGGATTGCAAAATTAGGTGGTATGGGATATGATTATTTAATCCTCTTGAACCGATTTGTAAATTGGTGTTTATTAAAAATAGGAAAAGAGGCTTACTCCTTTTCTAAAAAAATAAAGGCAAGTGTGAAAAGTGCCGTCAAACACATTTCAGATTTTGAAAAAACAGCCACTGAATTAGCCATTGAAAAAAAATACGATTATGTTATTTGCGGACACATTCACGAGCCTAAAATGGTACTGAAAGAAAACAAAAATGGCTCTACTATGTATTTGAATTCAGGGGATTGGGTAGAAAATTTAACGGCATTGGAATACAATAAAAAACGATGGAAATTATATCGTTATGTTGAAGCTAACTATCCTGTAGAGGAAAACCTGCTTGAAATGGAAGACATTTTAAGCAATCAATTAATAGCTTCAATACTATTTCCCAAGTAAAATATTTTATTTTGCGTTATAAAAATCTTAAAGCTTACTAAAAGTGGGAATTATATAACAATTAACAAAAATTTTGTAAATTGACTCAATGACTTTAAACCTATCTTTGTACAACAAAAAATCACTTATGAAAAAAATTATTTTATCAGTAATAATGCTAGTTGGATTAGCATTTACTGCGCAGGCTCAAGATATTTCGAAAAATGCATTAGGTCTACGTTTAGGAGGCAATAATGGTTTTGGTGGAGAACTTTCTTATCAAAGAGGGTTATCTAAAAACAATAGACTTGAATTAGATTTAGGTTGGAGAAACAGAAATAACTATAACAATAATGGTTATGATGACAATGCAATCAAATTGGCAGCATTATACCAATGGGTTTGGAACATCGATGGTGGTTTCAACTGGTATGCAGGTGTTGGTGGTGGTTTAGGTAGCTACAGCTATGATGATAACAACAACAATCACTATAATGACACTTTTGCATTTGCAGCTGGAGATATAGGTATTGAATATAATTTTGACATTCCATTATTGATCTCTTTGGATTTCAGACCTGAATTTGGTGGAAACGGTTATTATGAAAATAATTATGGTTCTGATATTGCTTTGGGTTTAAGATACCAATTCTAATATTTAGAAAATATATTTAAGAAAGAGAGCTCCATTTTGGAGCTCTCTTTTTTATAAGTAGAATTATCCCAATGAATGTTAATTAAAATTTGTTGGCACAGTTCTTGGATTTACAGAAAAAGTATTGACACAAAGAGTTAATATAAAATGATTACTTATTAAAAATTCGAAAAATGAAAACATTAAAACTACTCGCCTTAGGAATAATCCTTTTTGCCTCAAGTACAATTCATGCACAAGTCTCAGTAAGTTTAAATATAGGTACAGCTCCATCATGGGGACCTGTAGGATATTCTGAAGTAGACTATTATTATTTACCTGATGTCGAAGCCTACTATGACATCAGAGCTACACAATTTATTTATTTCAATGGAGGAAGATGGACCAGATCTAGATATTTGCCAGGACAGTACAGAAATTATGATTTGTACAACGGATACAAAGTAGTATTGAATGATTATCATGGTTCAAGACCATATGTGAACTACAGAAATGATAGAGTGAAATATTACAAAGGGTACCATGGTAGACCGCAAAGAAATATAGGTTATCGAAATAATGACCGTAGAGAACATGAAAATCGCGGTAACTATGCAAATCAAAGACGTGATAATCATGGAAATTAAGGACGTGGTAACAATGGTCATGGAAATGAAGGACGTGGTAACAACGGACATGGTAATGGACATGGTGGTGGTCATGGTAGAGACTAGTTAATTGTCTATCATGAAAACAGGATAAAAAGAGAGAACTTTGATTGGTTCTCTCTTTTTTTGTTACATACTTTTTCTTTTTTTAAAGAAAATCAAAAACATTTCAAAAAAAAATTAATTAATTCCTACATTTGGAGCTATTGCAAATTAAATTCAAAAAAATGCAAAATAAATATATACAGACCTTTATACTTTTTCTTTTTTGTTTTCAAATAACAATCGCTCAACAGCCCCAAAAACTGAATTCTGTTGAAATTTATGCCCAAATTCAAAAACTTAATTTTTTAGGATCGGTACTTTATATAGCCGCCCATCCTGATGATGAAAACACCCGATTAATTTCCTATTTATCAAACGAAACAAAAGCAAGAACCGGTTACTTATCTTTGACTCGTGGTGACGGAGGGCAAAATCTAATAGGCCCTCAATTGCGAGAATTATTAGGAGTAATCCGCACTCAAGAATTGATAGAAGCCCGAAAAATTGATGGTGGAGAACAGTTTTTTTCACGTGCCAATGATTTTGGTTTTTCTAAAAATCCTGAGGAAACATTAGAAATTTGGGACAAACAAAAAGTGCTTTCTGATATTGTTTGGGCAATTAGAAAATTTCAGCCCGATGTAATCATCAATCGGTTTGACCATCGTTCCTCCGGAACGACACATGGTCATCACACGGCATCAGCCATACTTAGCACAGAAAGTTTTGATTTAGCCAATAATCCAACCGTTTTTCCTGAACAATTGCAATTAGTAGAGCCGTGGCAACCCAAACGCCAATTTTTCAATACTTCTTGGTGGTTTTACGGAAGTAAAGAAAAATTTGATGCAGCAGATAAATCCAATTTAGTTGAAATGCAAACCGGCGTTTATTATCCATCCGTTGGCAAATCAAATCAGGAAATTGCGGCATTAAGCCGAAGCCGACATCAGTCACAAGGTTTTGGAAGTACAGGAAGTCGTGGCGAGGAAACAGAATATTTAGAGTTTATAAATGGTGAAGCACTGCAAAACAAAACTTCAATTTTTGAAGGGATCGACACGAGCTGGAATCGTGTAAAAGGAGGCAAACCAATTGGTGAATTATTGACAACTATAGCTTCTCAATTCGATTATAACAATCCTTCAGCCAGTATTCCAAATTTAGCTAAAGCCTATACCATAATGCAATCTTTAGACGAAAATCATTGGACAACTATAAAATCTACTTCTATAAAAGAAATTATTGCCGCTTGTTCCGGTTTGTATCTCGAAGCAGTATCCCAAAATCAAGAAGCAACTCCCGGCAGTTCTGTTAAACTAAAACTTGAAGCCATAAACAGAAGCGATATTCCGATGCAATTAATAAGTCTAACCACTTTGCCTGAACAAAAAACTACGCTTCAAAATAAAGTATTAGATACTAATATTTTAAAATCGGTAAACCTCGATTTACAATTGCCTTCAACCTTGGAATACACGCAACCGTATTGGCTAAAAGAAAAAGGAACAGTTGGAATGTACACCGTAGCCGAACAAAAAAACATCGGAATTCCTGATATAATTCGACAATTAAAGGTCGTATTTAATATCCTAATTAATGGAATTGAAATCCAGTTTGAACGCACCGTAGTTTACAAATACAACGATGATGTAAAAGGTGAAATGTATAATTATTTAGATATTGTTCCTGAAGTAACCACAAGTATTCTTGATAATATATCCCTTTTTAAAAATGGAAAAAATAAAGAAATAGCTGTAAAAATAAAATCTGGAAAAGATGCTGTAAAAGGTGATTTAATTCTGGAATTACCTAATAACTGGGTGGTTGCACCTAAATCAATTCCATTTAATTTAGAAAAAAAAGGGACAGAACAAATCGTTTATTTTCAAGTAACTCCACCTAATCAGATTGATGAAGCGGTAGCCAAAAGCATTGCTGTTGCTGATAACAAGCGATATGATAAAGACCAAATCAGTATTGATTACAATCACATTACGAAACAACAAGTGTTGAAACCTGCTGAAGCAAAATTTATCAAACTGGATTTAAAAACTAATGAAGAGAGAATTGGTTACATAATGGGAGCCGGAGATGAAGTGCCTAAAAGTTTATCTCAAATGGGCTACAAGGTAACACTCCTTAAACCCGAGGAAATAACTCCCGGAAAACTAGCCAATCTTGATGTTGTGATGACTGGAGTTAGAGCCTATAACACTGTACAAGAATTAGCAAATAAACAATCCATACTTTTTGATTTTGTAAAAGAAGGAAAAACAATGCTGGTGCAATATAATACTCCTGATGATATTGTCGCCACAAATATTGCTCCGTTTCCAATGAAAATTTCAAGGGATCGGGTAACTGAGGAAAATACTGAAGTCCGTTTCTTGGCTCCAAATCATCCGGTTTTGAACACTCCAAATAAAATCACAACTAAGGATTTTGAAGGATGGAAACAGGAACAAGGATTGTATTATCCTAATGAATTTGATAAAGCCTTTACTCCTATTTTATCATCTAATGACAAAGGAGAAACTCCCAAAAATGGCGCATTATTAGTCGCTCCGTACGGAAAAGGATATTATATTTATACCGGTTTAAGTCTTTTCAGAGAATTACCGGAAGGAGTTTCAGGTGCTTTTAGATTATTGTCAAACATCATTTCGTTGAAAGCCCCCGTAAAAATTCCTGCTCAAAAAATCAAGAATTAAAACAATTCAAAATGGAAACAAAAAAAATAAAAACTTGGAAAAAAAACTACACTTGGGTTCTTGTAGTTAATGCCATCTATATTTTGATTTTTTACCTAATAATGCACTTATACTCTTAACTTATGCAACTATTTGATTGGATTGTACTCATAGTCACACTATTATTTATTGTTATTTATGGCGCTTGGAAAACCAAAGGAAGTAAAAATGTAGAAGATTTTATTCTTGGCGGTAACGAAACCCCTTGGCATATTGTCGGACTTTCGGTTATGGCAACACAAGCCAGTGCGATCACTTTTCTATCGACACCGGGACAGGCCTATCACGACGGAATGGGATTTGTGCAATTCTATTTTGGACTCCCTATTGCCATGGTCGTTATTTGTGTAACTTTTATCCCGATCTATCATAAATACAAGGTATATACCGCTTATGAGTACCTCGAAAAAAGGTTTGATCTTAAGACCCGTTCTCTAGCCGCAATACTTTTTCTATTTCAGAGAGGATTAGGAACTGGACTGACCATTTATGCACCGGCCATTATTTTATCGGCATTGTTAGGATGGAATCTTACTATTATGAATATTATCATTGGTGTATTAGTAATCATATATACTTTCTCTGGTGGAACAAAAGCGGTAAACGTAACTCAGAAACAGCAAATGTTTGTAATCATGTCGGGAATGTTAATCACCTTTTTTCTGATTTTACATTACTTGCCAAATGATATGACTTTTACTAATGCTTTGCATATTGCCGGGGCAAATGACAAGATGAATATTGTTAGTTTTTCAATAGATCCAGAAGAAAAGTATACTTTTTGGAGCGGTATTACAGGGGGGTTTTTCCTCGCCTTGGCTTATTTTGGTACTGATCAATCTCAGGTTGGGCGTTACTTATCAGGAAGATCTGTTCGGGAAAGCCAAATGGGATTGATTATGAACGGTCTTTTAAAAGTTCCTATGCAGTTCTTTATTTTACTTACCGGGGTTATGGTTTTTGTTTTTTTTCAATTCAATCCGGTGCCATTAAACTTTAATCCAAATAATAAAATAATAGTAGAGAAATCCGCCTTTAAAGCAGAATATCATGCACTGGAAAAAAAATTGGACGATCTATCCGAAGACAAAAAAGTAATTAATCTTTTGTACATCGACCAATTGAATCAAGATTATGACAATCCAATTCTTCGAAAAGAATTAATTACTTTATCCAATAAGGAAAAAGATTTAAGAGACCGAGCTAAAGAAATTATTCTAAAAGCGGATAGCGGTAGCGAAACTAACGATAAAGATTACGTATTTTTTCACTTTATTTTGCATTATTTACCTAAAGGACTCATTGGGTTATTACTGGCGGTAATCATTTCTGCGGCTATGTCTTCAACTGCATCAGGACTGAATGCATTGGCGTCGACCACTGCAATTGACATCTACAAACGCAACCTAAAAGAAGAAAAATCAGAAAGGCATTATCTGAATGCTACGAAATTTTTTACGTTGCTTTGGGGAATTATAGCGATTCTTTTTGCTTGTATTGGCACCTTGTTTGAAAACCTGATTCAATTAGTAAATATCATTGGATCCATATTCTACGGAACAGTTCTTGGAATTTTTCTTGTGGGTTTTTACATAAAACAAGTACATTCTAAAGCTATATTTTATAGCGCAGTAGTCAGTCAAATTACAATTTTTATTATTTACTATTATGCCATTTATATTTTTCCAAGCGGAGAAGAAAAACTGGGTTATCTATGGCTTAATTTCATTGGAGCAATGTTAACGATTATAATTTCGTTAGTATTGCAATGGACTGTTTTCAAAAAAGAAAAATCATTAGCCTAGTATTTTAAATTTAATATAGTGCAACCCGTTTTATAAACTGATCGTTTAATTTAACATAAAAATCCCGTCTCGAAATTAACGAGACGGGATTTTTTTATTTAAAGAAATAAAGTATTAATTCTTACTCCATTCTGTTATGCTTTCCTTATTCATCTTTACATAGTCTGGGTTTTTAGCTTTTTCAGCTGCAGCCAATGATATTTTTGCCGTTTCAATAGCTCCTTTTTTATCGCCTAGTTTCGCTTGTATCAATGATTTTAAACGGTAATAATAAAATGGTTTTTCCTGATTCATTTCTAAAGCTTTATTTACATAAACTAATGCTTTAGCGGCATCTCCATTTGATTGCAATAAAAATTGTGCCGCAGAAAAATAATCACCAGCAGTTGGTCCACCCAATGCTTTTTCAATACTTGCAGTTGCCGTTTTTTGAGTAGGCACTTCAAATTTTAAAGCAACATAAGAACTCTCCCAATACATTTCTAAATAGGCAAAATTATTATCTAAACCACTTATTCCTACAGTAAAAGTTTCAACTGGTTTTGGCAAAGTTTCTTCTTTCACGGTAGTTCTTAATACTACATTAGCTTCGTTCCATTCTTCTGGATTTCCCCAATTATCAGTAGTAGAATAAAATATTATGTCCCAACTTTCAATTTTAGGAACAGTAAACAAAGAATATTTTCCTTTTTTTAAAGTTTTCCCATCAATAACTACATCATCACTAAATGATATTGTTGTGTTTTCATTAGCTCCAGTTCTCCACACTTTTCCAAAAGGGATTAAATTACCAAAAACGGCTCTTCCTCTGGCACTTGGTCTGGAATAATTAATTTCAACTTGGGTCAAACCAACTGTTTGAATGATCGTTGCTTTTGGACTGGCTTGTGGTGTTTTCACCTGTGCCTCAATGGTGAAGTTTGCAATAATGATAGCAAATGCAATTAGAATGTTTTTCATAGTATCTGTTTTTATGTTGTCCAAATTTACAAATTCAGTCATTCCCAAATGTTAATTATTCCTTAATTTGGAATCTAAATTCTTAACGGCATCAAAACCTAATTCATTGAAATGATTAATCACCACATCTGCTTCCGTTAAATCCTGGTCTTTTGAATGAATGCTATTGTAACCCACACACAAAATCCCGGCTGCTTTTGAAGCTCTGACCCCGTTCGTACTGTCTTCAATTACAATACAATTTTCTTTTGGGGCAATCGATAAACTGGCTGCGTGTTCAAAAATGGCAGGATGCGGTTTTGATTTAGGAAAATCTTCACCACTTACCACATGAGTAAAATATTCGTGCAGTTTAAAACGACGAAAAACACGCTCGATGGTAACTTTAGAAGCAGAAGAAGCCAAAATTAGTTGCATCCCGTTTTGGTGTAATTCTTTGATTAAGTTTTCAACACCTTCCAGCAGTTCTAAATCTTCTTTACTATCAAAAGCATCATTAAAAATACTGCGCTTTCTCTGAATTAAATCTTCAACTTTTTGATTAATTTCAAAACTTTCTTTCAATTTCTGAAATACATTTCTAGTCGATAAACCGGTAAACGAAGTATAGATATCTTCAGTGACTGCAATATTTAATTCTTCAAAGTGCTGAAAATAAGCATAACGATGAACTGGCTCTGTGTCGACAATTACGCCGTCCATATCAAAAATTACGGTTTGTATCATTTTTTTAAAATATTAGATTCTATAGTTTCTAAGTATTAATTTCTGGGAATGAGAATATAAGATGTAATCATAAGGCAATTAGTTTTGGCTAATTATAGATCGAACCAAGGTTATTAAATAAGCACTTTCAACCGTCACTTCGAGTAATTTTGAACATTAATGCGATAGCTTTAATGTTTAAAATTGTATCTAGAAGTATTCAAAACGTAAGGGTTCTCGATACTTCGTAAAAATTTCCTACCACAAATTATTACTCAACTCGAACTGACGAATCTTTAACGGTAATGACATTTCGAGCTGACAACTAAAAAAACTACTCTTTTTTAAGTAAATATCGAATCACCGTTTCTGCCGCATATAAACCAAATAACCCTGGCATATAGCTATTTGTCCCGTAAAATGATTTTTTAAAATTGGACCCATCGGTCATTTTCAAACTGCTTTCGTCTTGAATTTCAGATGAAAAAACGACTTTCAATTTATCAATTTTAAATTCTTTTAACCGTCTTCTTATTGTTTTTGCAAAGAAACAATTGACCGTATTGGTAATGTCCGTTACCTTTACTTTTGAAGCTTCCATCTTTCCTCCGGCACCCATACTGCTTATAATTTTCACTCTTTTTCTTTTGGCTGCAATAATCAGATTCAGTTTTGGAGTTACACTATCAATGCAATCCAAAACATAATCAAATTCCTCCGAAACAATCTCAAAAGCGCGCTCTGGAGAAAGAAATTCCTGCACGCGGGTCAATTTCAATTCCGGATTTATATCCATTAATCGATCACCAACCACAGTAACTTTGGGTTGTCCCACGGTAGAATGTAAAGCAGGTAACTGTCTGTTTATATTGGTAATATCAACTACATCACCATCTACAATTGTCATTTTCCCCACTCCTGCTCTTGCCAAAAATTCAGCAGCAAAAGATCCTACACCACCTAGTCCTACGACTAATATATTTGCATTTTGCAATCTATTTAAACCTTCTTTTTTAAATAAAAGTTCGGCTCTTTCTGTCCATTCTGCCATTATTTTTTTAGTTTATTGTTTATAGTTTGTTGTTCTCAAAAATCTGAAATCAACAATCGTTACTCTGCATTCTTAAATCAATTATAGCTCAATCTTGAATACTTCCAAAAAATTACTGTTCACCAGATTCTGCATTTCTTCCACCGAAATACCTTTGTATTTTGCTGCCAATTCATAAACAGCTTCGATTCCTTCTTCAACTGTATCCGTTTCTAAAAAAAATCGATTATTGGGAACGCTTTTAAAAACAGCATCTAGTTCCTTATTGAGCAATAAATATTTACCAAACGAAATATAAAATCCGTTTTCCAACAACTGTTTTGCTAACTGTTCGCTTTTGGAAAATCCATGAATTAGTATTGGAACTGTAATTTTTAATTTTTTTATAGTTTCAATCAATTCCTGAAAAGCCGCAACGCAATGTATAACTACTGGTTTTTGATATTGCTGCGCCAAAAGCAATTGCTTTTCGAAAACCAAAACTTGCAATTCCATTGGAACTTCAATACGTTTGTCTAGCCCGCATTCACCTATAGCTATACAAATTGGTTCTTTAAGTTTGCTCTCTAATATTTCAAAATCAGATTCTAATCGTTCTTCAACGATAAACCAAGGATGAATTCCAATAGAATAATACGGTATCGTTGCATCAAATTCCCAAGGATATTGATTGACTAATTCCAAAACATTGGACTGATTCGTGAATTTATGGGTATGTAAATTAAAGAACTCCATTAGTCGTGAAATTTTTTAACTCCGGCTTTTATTTCGATATTCAAATCGTTTTCT
Source organism: Flavobacterium xylosi (assembly GCF_042787345.1). Lineage (NCBI taxonomy): Bacteria > Pseudomonadati > Bacteroidota > Flavobacteriia > Flavobacteriales > Flavobacteriaceae > Flavobacterium > Flavobacterium xylosi. Next base: position 42,238 of record NZ_JBHZPZ010000009.1, read on the forward strand.
AAAGGTACTTTTGGGCACGAATATTTATGACTGTAAGCACAATACGGATTGTAAGATGTATTAAAATCGATAGCGATCGTTTCGCCTTTAGGGACTTTGATGTCAATGTATTTTCCGCCTATGTAACTTTCAGTGCCGCAAGTCAAATCTGAAAACGGTAAAAATAAATAGTCTTTGTATTCCTTTTTCTTTGAAAGCTCAATATTCCTGTAAATATTCAGTTTAAAATCTTTTCCATCTAAAACAAAATGAGCTTCGCCATATTTTACATACATTGGTTTTCTTTCCCCAGTGGTTTTCATTTCAAACGGCTTTTCCTTTTTTGTTCTGACAAATTTTGCTGTCACATAGAACTTCTCATTTATCGGATAAAAATCCAGCGCTTTGAATGCAGCCAAATCTTTCGCAGACAAAGGGCTTGTCTTTGCATCAGCATATTCCGAGTTGATCACTTTTTGAAATTTGGCAACAGCCGAAACATCAAATTTATCTTGGCCAAAGCCAAAATTCAATTGAACCAAAAGAAACAAAGTAAATAGCGTTCTCATATTTATATCTTTTTGACTTTCCGCTATAATAATCATCGGAAATTTTGTTGGTACATACAAAAATAAAGTTATTCCGTTGAACCATTAAGAAATTAAGGTCCACTAAGGATAAAAACTTTATTTTCTTAATTTCTTAATGGTAAAAAAAATATTTTGTCTTCTTTGCGGGTAGTCCTAAATAATTTTATGCAAAAATAGTTTAAAAGTTACAATGCAACAAAGACGCATCGCTACAAAGTTTTCTACCTTTGCAAAATTATAACTTTATATATGATCCAAACCGCTTTCCAACGTTACATTAACAATTTTAGAGGATTCACCAGAGAAGTATGGATTCTTACTTTGATAACTTTTATCAATCGCGCCGGTACGATGGTTTTGCCTTTTCTATCTAAATATTTGAAAGAAGATTTACAATTTTCTTACGCACAAGTGGGATGGATTATGGTTGCTTTTGGTTTTGGATCCATGCTGGGTTCCTGGCTTGGAGGGAAATTATCTGATAAAATTGGATTCTATAAAATCATGGTTTTCAGCTTATTTACCAGTGGAATCATGTTTTTTATAATACAATACATTACGACTTTTTGGGGATTGTGTATAGGAATGTTTGTTATTATGACCGTAGCTGATATGTTTCGTCCCGCCATGTTTGTTTCCCTTGGCACGTATGCAAAACCTGAAAATCGAACCAGAGCTTTGACTTTAGTACGACTAGCCGTAAATTTAGGTTTTACTGCAGGGCCGGCTTTGGGTGGCTTAATCATCATGAATTTAGGATATAGCGGACTTTTTTGGGTAGACGGAAGCTCTTGTATCGTCGCCATTTTGATTTTTGCCTTATTGGTGAAAGAACGCAAAAAACCTGCCGATTTAAATACAATTAATGGTGGAACCGAAATCCCTGCTTCCGTTTTCAAGGACAAAATATTCTGGATATTCCTGTTTGTATGTTTTGCCACAGCGATGCTGTTCTTCCAACTTTTCACCACTTTACCCTTGTATCACAATGAGAAATTTGGTTTAACTGAATTTCAAAGCGGACTTTTACTATCGCTAAACGGATTATTAATTTTCTTTTTGGAAATGCCAATTGTCAGTTTTACCCAAAGAAAAGATATCAGTAAACTCAAAATTATCCTTTGGGGCTGCGTACTCATGTCCATTAGTTTTTACCTGCTTTTGATAAATATCTGGGCGGGAATACTCGTAATAAGCATCATTATAATCACTTTTGGGGAAATGTTCATCTTTCCTTTTTCCAATTCTTTTGCTTTAAGCAGAGCCCCAAAAGGACATAAAGGACGTTACATGGCTTTGTTTACCATGAGTTTCAGTTTAGCGCATATTGCGAGTTCTAAAACTGGATTGGAACTCATTGGACATTTTGGTTACCAAACCAACTGGTTTTTCATGGGCACCTTAGGACTTCTCTCTGTGTTGGGTTGCATTTGGCTGCAAAAACTCGTTCAAATAGAACAAAAATAATTCTTTTCAATACTTTGGGCGTGACCCCATTGATAAAAGAGGCAAACTAACTAGCTGGTTATACTGCCCCTTTTATCAATGCGGTCGGGCTATGCGCGCTACTTTGGTAGCTAGCTGCAAATGAAATTCACTAAACTCCTATGAAAATAAGTGCATTGTGAAGTAATCCATCACGCAGCCTCATTTTCAAAACAATAACTCTGAATCAAAGAACTTTTATCTTTCCAAATTAACTTCATAAATAATCAAAAACCTGCAACTTGAACCCTTAATCTAGGAGTCAAAACAGGCCTAAAACTAAAAAATTAGTTAAAAAACTGCAAAAATAGTTTACAAACTATAAATATAGTTGTACATTTGATTCAAATAAAAAAATCATGCAAAAGTTAACCAACAAGGAAGAAGAAATCATGCACATTTTATGGAAGCTAAAAAAAGCATTCGTAAAAGAAGTCATGGCCGAAATCCCTGAAGAACAACCTCATTACAACACCCTTTCAACCATTGTACGCAACTTGGAAGAAAAAGGATTTGTGTCACACAATGCCTTTGGAAATACTCATCAGTACTTCCCTATCGTGAATATAGAAGATTATAGAAAACGATTCATGAACACAGCAATTGATAATTATTTCAATAGTTCCTATAAAAATATGGTCTCCCATTTTGCCAAAGAAGAAAAAATTTCTGCAGCCGAATTACGTGAAATCCTGACCATGATTGAAAATCAAGAAGAAAAGAAATAATTCTTTTTTAAGCACTGTTTTTTAAAATTCAAAAAAGTATAAACCTGAAAAAATATAACCTATAAAAGTATGGAAGCACTGTTTATTTATCTCATCAAATCCAGTGGACTGGTTGCCCTATTTTATTTAGCTTATTTTTTAATGCTACGAAAAGAAACCTTTTTCAACAGTAACCGTTGGTTTCTATTGGCTGGATTAATTACATCAGCAACTTTGCCGCTTATTATTTTCACAAAGATAGTTTGGATTGAACCAACCACAGATCCTATCAATTGGTCAAAAATTCCCATAACTAATCATTCAGAAGAAAAAACATTCGAAGATTATTTACCACTGCTTACAGCTCTTTCGTACGGAATTGGAATACTGCTTTTATTGGCCAAATTTGCTTTTGATTTTTACAGTTTGAATACAGTTCTAAAAGGAAAATTCATTCAACAACAAGCCGATTTTAAATTTATAGATATCAAAGAAAATGTAGCACCATTCTCCTATTTCAATACCATCGTTTACAATTCGGCTTTATATACTGCTTCCGAATTAGAAAATATTTTAGAACACGAGAAAGTACACAGTGAACAAAATCATACCGTTGATGTATTGATTTCGAGATTGTTTTGTATCGTATTTTGGTTCAATCCCTTCATTTGGTGCTATAAAAAAGCAATTCTACAGAACCTTGAATTCATTGCAGATAATGAAGCCACAAAAAAAATATCCGACAAAAGAGCGTATCAATTCACGCTTTTAAAAATAACAACACATGAGAACTGTGTTGCCATTACCAATCATTTTTATCAATCATTAATCAAAAAACGAATCGTTATGTTAAACAAAAATCAATCAAAAAAATGGAATTCCTGGAAGTATGCTTTAGTATTGCCGTTATTAGCGGCATTTGTATTCTTATTCCAAATTAAAACAATTGCACAGGAAAAAGTGTCTGATAAAACTACAAAAGAGCTTATAAAATCGGATGAAAAATTAGTAGATATCTACAAAATAAATAGAAATACAACCGATGGCGAATTAAAAGATAAATCTAGCACTTTAAAAGAAAACTATGCCATAATCGCTATTTTTTCTGGAATCAAAAGAAATTCCAAAAACGAATTAATCGCTATAAAAGTTGATTTGAAAAAGGGAAAAGAAATTGCACAGAAAATGGAAACGAAAGGAACTGAGGCAATAAATGAATTTGGCATTATAATATCTAAAAATGATAATGGAATGCTTACTGTAAGTTTTGGTTCGGATGAAACAATTATCAATCAAAAAAGTATTCTTATTGCTCCAAATGCACCGTCAGTAACTGAAAAAGAAATTTTTATCAACAGCAAAAAAGCAAGTCAAGATGATTTGGATAAATTAGATCCTAATGAAATTGCGACTATGAATGTCAATAAGAATGATGACAAACAGGAAATCCGAATCATTACTAATAATCATAGAAAAATGATTACCGAGAATGACATTTATATCAATAACGAAAAAGTATCTCAAAATGAATTAGACCGTTTAGATCAAAGTACAATTGAGAGAATGGATGTAAATAAGGATGATAAAACAATCCGAATTATAACCAACAATAGAGTACAATATTCTCAAGAGAGAAATTTACCAGTTCCTCCAACGCCTCCAACACCACCAGTTTTTAATATTAAAACTCCAACTCCTCCTGCATTTCCCAAAGCACCAAAAGCACCAAAAGGTGACCCAATTAAAGGAGATAAAAAAGCTTGGAAAGAGTTTGAAAATAAAATGGAAGACTACGAGGCTAAAATGAAAAAACTGGAGCCTCAAATGGAAGATTTCGATAAGCAAATGGAAGAATTTGATAAGAAAATGGAACCATTCAATAAAGAAATGGAAGCTTTTGAGAAAAAAATGAAAGTTTACGAACAACAAATGGAAGAATATCATTCTAACTTGGAACGTGAAAGAAAAAAATAATAACTCCTATAAATAACCAAAAAAGACGGTCCCTCATCAAGACCGTCTTTTTTTATATCTTTGTCCAAAACAAACCTTATGTATAAAATCCTAGCACAAATCAACAAAGTCATTTTACCTAGTTTTACTAAACAGCGATTGGATTTGGCTAAAGCCAAGAAATGGCAAATGGCGATTATCGGCTACAAATATTATGTGACCACTCGCGCTTTAGCTAATAAGTAATCGCAGTAAAAATCTCTTGTCCTTTAATTTTTGCTCTTCCATTAAGAAAAGCCAGTTCCATCAAGAAATTGCATTGCACGATTTCGCCACCTAATTGTTCTACCAGCTCACAGACCGCTTTTGCCGTCCCTCCTGTGGCCAAAACATCATCGTGAATCAGAATCCGATCTCCTTTTTGAATCGCATCGATGTGAATTTCTAAAGTATCCGTTCCATATTCTAAATCGTAGGCGGCTGAAATGGTTTCGTAAGGTAACTTATTAGGTTTTCTAACCGGAATAAAACCTACATTTAATTCCTGTGCAATAAGCATCCCAAAGAAAAAGCCACGGCTCTCTACTCCCACTACCTTGTCTATTTTTTTATCTTTCAGTGTTGAAATCAATATTTCAAGGCATTTATTCCTTGCTTGTGGGTCAATTAATAAAGGAGTGATGTCTTTAAACAAAATTCCTTCTTTAGGAAAACCCTGAATATCACGTATGTAATTCTTAAGTGGCATATTTTTTTACTTTTTTATAAATTTAGACTTGCAAATTACACAATTATCCCTATATTTGCACCCGCTAAGACGCTTAACATATAAGTTACTAGCAAAAAAATGGCCTTGTGGCGCAACTGAATAGCGCACTTGATTACGGCTCAAGAGGTTACTGGTTTGAATCCAGTCAAGGTCACAAAAAAACCCTAAACATTACGAAATGTTTAGGGTTTTTACTTTTATAACCTCTTTACAATGTCGCCATATCAATCACAAAACGGTAACGCACATCCCCTTTTATCATTCGATCGTAAGCGTCATTAACATATTTGATGTCAATCATTTCAATTTCAGAAACAATGCCATGTTCAGCGCAGTAATCTAACATTTCCTGAGTTTCCGGTAATCCGCCTATCAATGAACCTACAATACTTTTTCGACCGCCAATTAGACCGAAAGCGTGTATCTCATAGGGTGCGGGAGGCACGCCAATACAAACATGAACTCCTTTTGTTTTTAGAAGCGAAATATATAAATCTAAATTATGCTGGGCAGAAACGGTATCCAAAATAAAATCAAAATACCCCGTCACGCTTTTTAGCTGCTCCGGGTCTTTGGTTACAACAAATTTATGAGCTCCCAATTTTAAAGCATCTGCTTCTTTTTCGGGCGAAGTACTGAGAACAGTTACTTCGGCTCCAAAAGCAACACCAAATTTAACTGCCATGTGTCCCAAACCTCCAAGACCTAATATTGCCAGTTTGTGTCCTTTTCCTACTCCCAAAAATTTTAAAGGCGAATACGTTGTAATTCCCGCACAAAGCAAAGGTGCTACGGCAGCCAAATCCAACTTATCAGATATATGCAAGACAAAATCTTCATGCACGACAATGGTATTTGAATAGCCACCGTAAGTCGGAGTCTTTTTATCCTGTTCTAAACTATTATAAGTTGCTGTACTTCCATTTAAACAGAATTGTTCCAAACCTTCCTGACAGTTTTCACAAGTTCTGCAAGAATCTACCAGGCAACCGGTACCGGCTAAATCCCCTACTTTAAACTTTTTCACGTGACTTCCAACTTTTATAACTTTACCTACGATTTCATGTCCTGGAACCATTGGAAAAATAGATCCCCCCCAATCATCTTTGATTTGGTGTAAATCGCTATGGCAAACTCCACAAAATTGAATGTCAAATTGCACATCATGTGGCCCAACTTCTCTTCTTTCAAAATTCCAAGGCGCCAAATCGGACTTGTCATCCTGCACTGCATATCCTTTTGTCTGTATCATAATTTTAATTTTTAATAAAATTAATCCTTTTATTCCAACTCGTTGTTATACATTTTGTGAAGAAAATTATAAAATTTAGAGAAGTAACAATCTCTTGATAGTCAACAAAAAAAACAGTAAAATGAATCTAATACTATTTTTTTTGGCAATTTTAAAATTTGTTTCATCCAAAAGAAGTTGTTTTGACTACCTTTAAAACTTTAAAAGAAAATCATGGAAACTCAATCTTATAAAAATCACATTCGGTATTATACACCGCATCATTTCATCTATTATCCAATTGTAATTGCATTGTTGTCCTTCAGCATTTATTTTAGTTTTACAACTGAGGATCAATTAATTTGGGCTTTTATAAGTGGGATTTTCGTTGTGTTATTTTGTTTGGCATTTATGTTGCGACAACATTATGCCTTAACATTACAAAACCGAATCGTGCGATTAGAGCTTCGGTACCGCTATTTTTCTATTACAGCAAAAAGATTGGAGGATTTTGAACACCAATTAAATGACGACCAATTATTTGCCTTGCGGTTTTCACCCGACAAAGAACTTCCAGCACTTATAGAACGAACTTTGAACGAAAATCTCACAGGAAAAGCAATTAAAAAAGCCATTATTAATTGGAAAGGAGATTATGAAAGAGTTTAATATTTTATAATTATTTAAAATTCTGAATTCTATACCTATCGAATTTTGTTTCTTTGTTGCGAAAAATAATCTCCTTAAACCTGAATTTAAAACCCCTAAATGCCAGAATATTTTCTAGATATTGAATACAACAACATCATCTATAGCGAAGAAGAAGTCAATTTTAAGGAATTTGAGTGTTGCACGTTTACCAATTGTAATTTCTCTCAATGTGTATTCTTGTCCGTTACTTTTATTGACTGCACCTTTAATGATTGTACTTTTAGCGGTGCCAAGATCAATTACGTAGCCTTTAGAACCGTGACTTTCAATCGTTGCGAAATCAAAGACGTTAATTTTTCCATGTGTGACAAATTAATTTTCGAAATTGCTTTTACCGATTGTATTTTGGATTTCTCCAAATTTTATACACTGAAAATTAAAGGAACATCCTTTACCAATTGCAGTCTAATTGCAGTAGATTTCATGTCCACGGATTTGACCGAAGTATTATTTGAAAATTGCGATTTATACCGTTCTGAATTTGCAAAAGCAATTGCCAACAAAGCTAATTTCAAAACAAGCTATAACTACACTATTGATCCAAAAACAACAAAATTAAAAAAAGCAGTCTTTGCTTTAGAAGGATTAAAAGGATTGCTTTACAAACATGAAATTGTAGTCAAATAGTATTTTAAGAAATTATTTTTCCGTCTTCCATAGTAATGATTCTATTTGTTCTTTCGGCAAAATCAGTATCGTGGGTTACAACTAGTAAGGTTTGATTTTGTTCTTGGGTCAATTTATTAAAAATATCAAAAACCAAATCGCTGTTTTTCTTGTCCAAATTTCCTGTAGGCTCATCGCCCATTATAATAAACGGATCATTTATCAAAGCGCGAGCAATAGCCACACGCTGTTTCTGCCCACCACTTAATTGATTTGGCATTTTTAGTGCTTGGTCTTCCATGTCCAATGTTTTTAAATGTTCCATCGCCCGATGTTCGAGTTCCTGATTGGAGTATTTACCTAATTTCATTCCCGGAAGCATGACATTTTTAAGGACATTATACTCGGCAAGTAAATAATGAAACTGAAAAACAAAACCTATTTTTTCATTTCTGACTAATGCTAATTCTTTGTCGGTTTTCCCGGTTACAAGTTCATTATGAATAAATATCTCGCCGTCATAATCCGTATCCATCGTAGAAAGTAAATACAACAAAGTCGATTTTCCACAACCCGATTTTCCCACTATCGAAACAAACTCACCATGATTGATACTCATGTTAATTTCCTTTATGACCTGAAATTTTACAGGATCATAAAAATATTTGCTTAAACCAACAGTCTCTAATACTTTATTATTTTCCATTTTTATTTTCCTCTGATAATTTCTACCGGATCTATTTTACTGGCTTTCAAAGCAGGAAAAAGTCCGGCAATTGTGGTTGTAAATAATGCAAAAGTGATTCCAATGATGTAAAATAACGGATTGTAATTGATAGGATAGGTTTTAACCGTGGGTAATGAAGCCGTTTCAAACGGAATAATATCTATAATGGAGGAGAAAATATATCCAAACAATAAGCCGAATAATCCACCCGTAAGACCTATAATTATGGAGAGGGAAACAAAAATCCATTTCACATCATTACCTGAAAAACCGGTTGCTTTTAGAATCGCAATGCTGTCCATTTTTTCATAAATCATCATATTCAAAATGTTGTAAATTCCAAAACCAGCCACAATCAGCAACACCACTCCTACCGCATAGGAAATAATATTTCGCACGGTACTTCCGGTTTCAAACTGTGAATTTGCGGTTTGATAATCAATCGTATCGAGATTGAATTTGTTATGAAATTCTTTGGCAACAGCCGGAGCCGAAGTCATATCATATAATTTGACTTGAATATCCGTAATATAATTGGTGGGTTCTCCCAATATTTTTTGTGCTGTGACTAATGAGGTATAGCTCAACGTATTGTCTATTTCAGCAATTCCTACTTGCGAAATTCCAACAATTTTCAAAGAAGCCAAATTTCCTTTGGAAGAAGTAATTTTTATAATATCACCTTTTATGAGCAGCATTTTGTCCGCTAGCCCTTTTCCAATTATTATACTGTTGTTTTGCGATAAATCGGCAATATTCCCTTCAATAATATAATCGCTGAATTTAAATAATTTTTCTTCTGCCTGAATATCAATTCCATTAATCAACCCCGAAATCTCTATAGTACCTGAATTAAAAAAAACGGGAGTAGTAATTTTAGGCGCAACATCTAAAATTCGAGAATCTTTTTTTAAATAACTGATAATCGATTTGCTGTTGTAAATTGATTTTCCAATATCTTTTGGTTTTATGGAACGTATGAAATTAGCTTTATCCTTATACCTTTCGGATAATAGTATCGGTTGATTTTCTGAGGGTTTTATTTCATTGTACAAAAGAACATGTGGCGTTCTGTTCAGCATTAATCCGTCCAGCAAATCATTCAAACCATTCATAAAACTCACTAAAGAAATAAACATCGCAATACCAAAAGTGACGCCCACAGCCGCAACAACAGTTTGCTTAAGTCTGGCTTGGAGTAGATGCATCGCAATATTTAAAATGAGTTTAAAGTTCATCACTAGGGTTTGTAAATCGTTTCTTCTGCTTTTAAACCTTCTAAAATTTCTACTTTTTGATAATCACTTAAACCTATTTTTACTTTGCGTTTTTCGTCTTTGTTTACCAAAACATAGTCATCCTGAATCAAATAACTTTTAGGAATAGTCATTGCGTTTTTTTTGGTTTTAATGGCAATATTAGCCTCGGCGGTAAGATTGGGATACAGTTTTTCAGGCGGATTTACAAAATGAGCTTCAATTTTGAAAGTGCGGGAACGCTCCTCCATAATAGGGTAAATTTTATCAATAATTGCTTCAAAAACCTGACCTTCATAACTATTCATCGTCACAAAAGCCTGTTGCCCTATGTTGACACGAACCATATCATTTTCATCTACTTCCAGTTCCAATAAAAATGAATTCGCTTTACCAATAATAGCCAAAGGAATTTGAGGATTAATTAGTGTCCCTTCCTTCACTAAAACATCAAATAACTGCCCAGAAAAAGCGCTTTTTATAGTAAAGTCATTTTGTGATTTCTGATTGATTTTAAGATTTATGCTATTGCGATTTTGATCATTTTTCAATTGTGCTTTGAGTTGTGCCAATTGTTTTCTAGTCGATTCATAATTGACTTTGGAGCTTTTGAACGCTAATTCGACTCTTTCGAAATCAACTTCAGAAATTCCACCTTGGTTTTTGATGACTTTATTCCTATTATAAATGGATTCGTCCAGGGTTAGTTTATCTCTTGCAGACTGGACTTTCAGCTCCATTTCAGCAATTTTATCCTGAATGAAGCTGTTGCTTTGTTGACTTAATTGATAGGCTAAGCGAGCATTCTCCGTATTCAATTCTGCTTTTTCACTTTCTAGTTCGAATAGCGATTGTCCCTTATGTATCGATTCTCCTGCAGTCACATTTATTTTTTGCAGCGTTCCATTAACAGTTGAAAAAACGGTGTATTGACCTTCAGCTTTTATAACTCCAGACGCATAAACGCTTTCTGTAACATCTCCTAAAGTGGGTTTTGTTTCTGCAGAATCCTTTTTGGAACAAGAAAACACACTGAAAAAGAGTAAATATAGTAATGATGCTGATTTAAGATCCATTTTGTTTTTATTAAAACATGAATATATCTAGATAAATTCTTACTATCAAATGTACGAAAATATATATTTTGACAGCAGATTCATTCTTACATAATTATGTCTAAAAAACTAAGAATTGAAAACATTTATAATCGTTTCTCCATTACATAATCTTCCATCAAATAACCAAAATCCAATTCAATGTCTTCTTCAGAAATAATTTCAAAACCAATTTTTTGATAAAAAGAAAGAGCCTTATTGAATTTATTTACATTTAATGAAATAGCAACAGAATGATTTTCTTTAGCTAATTTTTCAATAGTATCAATTAATAACTTCCCTGCTCCTTTTCCCTGGGCTTCAGGCAACAAATAGATTTTGTGCAGGCGAGTACAATTTTGGTTTAAATAATTGTGTTCATACGAAGCGAAACCAAAGCAAACTTCTCCCTCATTTACCAAGAGAAAACGATGTCCTTTTTGGTTTAAATTTTGAAGTAGGGTTTTCTCTGAGTAAAACAAATCGAGCATATAATCGATTTGCTCTTTCGATAAAATAGAACCGTAAGTGCTTGGCCAGGATTTATAGGCAACATCTTGAATTGTTTTAAAATCTTTTATTGTGGCTTCGGACAGTATTAGCATTGAGTTTATTTAGGCAAAATATTAAAATTAAATCAATTCTCCTTTGGGAAGGAAAACATGGAATTTAGCACCTTCATTGGGCTTACTTTTCACTTTTATAAATCCTTTATGGTTGTCTACAATTCTACTACAGATAGCCAGACCAAGTCCCGTTCCTGAATATTTAGGATCGGTTTCTAAACGCTTGAATAAAAGAAATATTTTTTCGGCATATTCTTGTTTGAATCCAATCCCGTTATCCTCTACTACTATTTTATAGTAATCCTCCTTATTAATTATTGCATACTCAGACACTTCCTCTTCAGTAATTACTTGAGAAGTAATGTTAATTTTAGGCACACTATCTTCTTGACTATATTTAAGTGAATTAGAAACTAAATTTATAAAAAGCTGTTTAATTTGAAAAGGAATCGCTTTAATGGTTGGCAATTTTCCAATTTGAATCACTGCATTTTTCTCTTCCACATTTGTTGATAAATCTAATAGAGTTTCATCAATAATTTTGTTTAAATCCGTTTCTACAAAAACTTTATCTCCTTTTACTGTTCGCGAATAATCAACTAAATCAATGAGTAATGTTTGCATACGGTTAGCTGCAATTCTAATTTTAGAAAAATAGTCTCTTCCTTGCGATGAAAGCGCATCAAATTCTTTTTCTTCTAGTCTGGAGATAAACATCTGAATCTTGCGAAGTGGCTCCTGCAAATCATGACTTACAATATTATTAAAAGATTCAAGCTCTGTATTTATATATTTTAATTCTTTATTGTTTTCCTCCAGTTCAAGTGTTTTTTTATATTCATTGGTAATGTCATAATTCACCCCAATTTTAATCAAATCTCCGTTTCCATCCTTGGTGAAACTCCCAACACCCATGATATATTTCACCTCATTGGTTGCTGTTAAAAACCTAAATACAATAGAAGTAGATTGATGATTTACCAGCGAATCCTTATGGACTTGTGATACATATTCTATATCATCAGGATGCAAGTATTTGATTGAATTTTCTAAATTGGATTCAAATGCATTGGGTTCAACCCCCATGAGTCGATACAAATTATCTGAAAAAGTATATTTCTTAGTTTCTAAATTAACCATCCAATGCCCAAAACCGGCCGTTTTTTCAGCAGTATTAAATGATTCGTTAAGCAACATTAATTTATCATTCGCCTGCTTAAGCTCCTCAATATCACCATTGGTTTTATTAAATGAAAGCAACAAGATTAGCAGTGACAGAATAATTAATAGAAAAGCAGTCATTAACGAATCCTGAAGTTCAAATTGATGATTCGAATTTTGAAATTTAGTTTTTAATCTTTCTGAATTAATGATTTTGTAAACAAACATTTTCATCATTTCAGTATAATCATTACTTCTCTTCAACTTAGAATTAAGTCCTAACTGATCCACATTACTACTTTTAGCCGCAATTAATGTTTCTCTGAATAATTTGAACCTGTAGTTAATGAGTTTTTCAAGTGTTAGAATATCTTTATTTCTTAAAGAATCATTGGCAGTCAACACTTTTAATTTTTTTATTCCCTCCTCGATTATTCCTCTATTCAGAAATCGATTTTGTAAGTAGGATTCGTCTTTAGTAATAATATAATTTCGTAAACTATAATCGTAGCTATTTATTATGGATAAAAGCTTCTCCAATTCTAATTGGGTTTCGTTGGATTTTGCAATTAACTCCAGTGTTGAAGTAAGCCGTTGCATCTGAGAAAAAAACTTAGATCCAAAATAACAAACCACAAGAATAGCCACACCCAAGGCTAATTTGAATACTTGAGAATTTTTAAATAGTTTTAAAAATTTCATATCTTTTTTATTAAATGCTAAAGAAAAAAGTTTCTATATTCAATCCTGATGTATGAAATTGCCAATTCATATTTATGACTTCTTTGATTACTTTTTTCAACATCGAAAAGTCATTTGGTTTTTTTATATAAATATTGGCACCTTCAATAAAGGTGTCTTCAATATCCTTTTCTGATGATGATGTAGAATATATGGCAACCGAAATATCTTTAAAACGAGTATTTGCTCTAATTTCTTTTAGACAATCTATTCCGGTTTTGCCCGGCATATTTAAATCCAGGAATAAAATATGAGGCAACTTGATATCAGGATGCACTAAATATTCCATCAAACCTTTACCGTCTTTAAATAAAGTCAGTTTATTATCCATTTTAAGCTCCGTTATAGCCTCGCTAAAAAAAGCGCGATCATCTTCGTCATCGTCAGCTAAAAGAATATGCATTGGATCTTGATGTGCAATCATACCGTATTTGGTGTATTATTTATGTGATTTATATTTATTCTGTATTAGATAATTTCCTTCTTTTGTCTATAACTCTTTTAAACATGGAAGGCGTTAATCCAGTCACTTTTTTAAATTGCGTTGACAAATAAGCCACACTACTATAATTTAGCTCATACGAAATCTCCGTTAAACTTAATTTTTCCTCTATAATGAGCTTTTTTGCTCTTTCAATTTTCTGAATAATAATGAAATTTTCTATGGATGTATACGTATATTCTGAAAAAACATTCGTTAGATATCCATATCTATAGTTCAATTTATCAGACAGGTATTGAGAAATCGTTGTATTAGGAAATTTTTCCTTATCATAAACAATTTCAATTATTGCATCTTTAATCTTTTGGATTAATTGCGCTTTTGGGTTATCAATAATATGAATAGCAAATCTGTTGAGCGAAGATTGAAGTTCCTCAAAACTGTCTTCGGAAATATCATCACTAATTTCAATTTGACCTAAATCCAGTAATTGATAGCTTATATTTAATTTTTCTAATTGATCTTGTAATATTGTTCTGCAAGCAATATTTCCATCATAATTATAATTGAGCTTCATTGCAGTTACTAATTATTAGAGTTAACTTTAAAAATATAAATGTAAATTAAAAAATATAAATCGGTAACAAATTACTAAAATTAATAACAAACATAGTGCTTACAAAAAACAAAATCAATTATAAACCGCTGATTTATAATTGATTTAAAGCATTAAAAAAAATAGAATAAATTCTTAATATTAATGAAAAATTTAAGAATTTTAGCCGTGAATCGTTTCGTTTTTGCCGTAATTTTCTATAATGGATGCTTCAAATTCTATCCATTCTCTCCATCTTTTTTCAACATCAATACCTACGCCATACTTTCTGGCATAAGTGATAAAAGTTGTGTAATGTCCCGCTTCACTTTCCATTAAATCCCTGTAGAATATCGATAATTCCTCATCCTGAATATTTTCTGAAAGCACTTTGAAACGCTCGCAACTTCTGGCTTCTATCATTGCCGAAAATAATAACCGTTCTACTAAACTGGAAACTCTGCTTCTGTCCCCGTTTTTTTTCATGTACAAATACAATTCATTCACGTAATCATCTTTGCGCTCGCGCCCCAACTTCAATCCTCGTTTGATAATGATATTATGCACTTGTTCAAAATGATCAATTTCTTCTTTGGCCAAAGCCAATAAATCCTGAACTAAATCCTGATGTTCCGAGTTATTAGTGATAATGGTAATCGCGTTTGTAGCGGCTTTTTGTTCGCACCACGCATGATCCGTCAAGATTTCTTCAATGTTTTTTTCTACAATATTCACCCATCTCGGATCGGTTGGTAATTTTAATCTTAGTACAGACATTGTAAATTTTGTTTAAAGTTTAAAAATGGTTTAAGGTTTAAAATTCCGTTAAAATGAAAAAAAAAGTTTAAAGTTTAAAAAAATTGTGGCTACTTTCCGTAAACACAAAACCTTAAACCTTAAACTTTAAACTTTTTTAAACTTTTTGATTAGTATACGAAAATAGCTCTTTCGCTCATCATTTCATTTACTTCATTAGCCACTTCTTCGATTACATCTTCGTTAGTGTGATTCATTAGTACTCTATCAATTAGTTCTACTATTGTTTCCATGTCTTCTTCAACCAGACCTCTAGTTGTAATAGCCGGAGTTCCCACACGGATTCCTGAAGTTACAAATGGTGATTTGTCATCAAATGGAACCATGTTTTTATTAACGGTAATTTCTGCTCTTACTAATGCGTTTTCAGCATCTTTTCCAGAAATATTTTTGTTTCTTAAATCAATCAACATCATATGATTGTCAGTTCCGCCAGAAATGATTTCATATCCTCTTTTTACAAAAGCATCCGCCATTGCGTTAGCATTTTTTTGTAATTGTAAAGCATAAGTAAAAAATTCATCTTTCAAAGCTTCACCAAAAGCTACTGCTTTTGCAGCGATGATATGCATTAATGGACCACCTTGATTTCCGGGGAAAACAGCTAAATCCAATAAAGAAGACATCATTCTGATTTCTCCTTTTGGAGTGGTTAAACCAAATGGGTTTTCGAAATCTTTACCCATTAAAATTAAACCTCCACGAGGACCACGTAATGTTTTGTGAGTGGTAGTCGTTACAATATGACAATGAGGTAATGGATCATTCATCAAACCTTTTGCAATAAGACCTGCAGGATGAGAAATATCAGCCAAAAGAATAGCGCCAACGCTGTCTGCAATTACTCTAAAACGCTCAAAATCCATATCACGAGAATAAGCCGAAGCTCCAGCGATGATTAATTTTGGTTGCTCTTTAGTAGCTATTTCTTGAATTTTATCATAATTTAATCTTCCGGTTTCCTTATCTACACCATAAAAGGAAGGTGTATATAAACGACCTGAAAAGTTCACAGGAGAACCGTGAGTTAAGTGACCACCATGAGACAAATCAAAACCTAAAATTTTATCTCCAGGTTTAATACAAGCATGATAAACCGCTGTATTAGCTTGTGAACCAGAGTGTGGCTGCACATTTGCATAAGCAGCACCAAATAATTCTTTGGCTCTGTCAATAGCTATTTGTTCAATAACATCAACTACTTCGCAACCGCCGTAGTATCTTTTGCCAGGATATCCTTCTGCATATTTATTGGTTAAAACAGATCCGGCTGCTTCCATTACTTCGTCACTTACAAAGTTCTCTGAAGCGATTAGCTCTAATCCGTGAATTTGTCTTTCTTGTTCTTCTAGAATAAGGTCAAAAATTTGTTCGTCGCGTTGCATTTCTTTGATTTTCGTTAAATATGATGCAAAAATACAAAAAAACGTTTGGTTAATAGTTAGATTATAATACATTTGATGATTAATTTTTAACAAAACAATTAACATCAATATGTCTATAACAGCCAACGATATTAATAGAAAGTCATGGTTAGAAGTACCTTCTAATAGCGATTTCCCTATTCAAAACATTCCTTTCGGGGTTTTTCTTACAAAAGAAAACATCGTGACGGTAGGGACTCGAATTGGAGATTTTGCAATTGATTTAGGAGCCTTGCAACAGTTAAATTATTTTGAAGGTATTGAACTCACAGACGATATGTTCATGCAGGATACTTTGAATGATTTCATTTCTGACGGCCAAAAAACATGGCGTCTGGTTAGAAACCGAATTGGAGATATTTTTGATGAAAAAAATCCAAAATTACAAGATAACGCAAAAGACAGAGATATTGTGATCTTTAAAATGGAAGATGTTGAAATGCAATTACCTGTATTAATAGGTGATTACACAGACTTTTATTCCAGTAAAGAGCATGCAACTAACGTAGGAAAGATGTTCCGCGACCCTGAAAATGCATTGTTACCAAACTGGCTTCACATCCCTGTGGGTTACCACGGAAGAAGTTCTACTATAGTTCCTTCGGGAATTCCAGTACACAGACCAATGGGACAAACATTACCAAATGGCGAAACCACTCCCGTTTTTGGACCTTCCCGCTTAGTAGATTTCGAGCTGGAAACTGCTTTTATTACCACCGATGTCAATATTATGGGAGAAAATATCCTTATAACTGAAGCCGAAGATTATATTTTCGGAATGGTTTTATTAAATGACTGGAGTGCCCGCGATATTCAAAAATGGGAATATGTACCATTAGGACCATTCTTGGCAAAGAATTTTGCTTCTTCAATTTCACCTTGGATTGTCACTATGGATGCTTTACAACCGTTTAGAACTAAAGGTCCAAAACAAGAACCAACTCCGTTACCTTATTTACAACAAAAAGGAAAGCATTCTTTCGATATTAATTTAGAAGTGGCGGTCCAGCCCGAGCATGCAGAACCTACTGTTATTTCTCGTTCTAATTTCAAATATATGTATTGGACAATGAGCCAACAATTAGCACATCACACCTCCAATGGTTGTCGAGTTAATTCTGGTGATATGATGGGATCAGGTACTATTTCAGGCCCTACTCCAGACAGTTTTGGTTCGATGCTAGAATTAACCTGGGGTGGAAAAAATCCAATACAATTAAATGATGGAACAGAACGTAAATTCATCAATGATAATGACACCGTAATCATGAAAGGATACTGTCAAAACGGACATGTTCGTATTGGTTTTGGTGAAGTTTCCAGTAAGTTACTGCCTCCATTTGTGAGAAAATAAAAAATTAAATTATACGCTTCAAAACCTAACATTTATTCTATTTTTGTTAGGTTTTTTTGTGGTGTTATTTTTTTAAAACTTCAATTTTAAAATAGGATTACAGCTTCAAATAAACATTTACTGAATTTTATGCTTATGAAAAAAATTACTCTTTTATTATCCTTCTTTGTCCTTATTTCTTCTTGCGGCGTTAAACAAACCCAGAATTTATTGAGTTCCGGGAATTACGATGAGGCTATAAATAATGCCGTTTCAAATTTACGCACCAATAAAGACAAAAAAGCCAAGCAGGATTATGTTTATTTGCTCGAAGAGGCTTTCGCCAAAGCCAAAGAACGCGATTTGAATGCTATAAATTTACTGGCCAAAGATGCAAATCCGGCACAATTGGAAAAAATATATAATACCTATTTGCAATTGAATGACCGTCAGGAAAAAATCAAACCTTTGCTTCCTTTACGGCTGGTAAATCAAGGCAGGAATGCCATTTTTCCTTTTGATAACTACAACGACCAGATTATAGAAAGCAAAAATGCATTGTCCGCTTATTTATATGCTAATGCAAAAAAATTGCTGCTGACTTCCGATAAAATGAATTTCCGAAAGGGGTATGATGATTTGACCTATTTGAATCAGATAAACCCGAATTACAAAGATGTTTTGCAATTGATGGATGATGCAAAGTTCAAAGGTTACGA
Organism: Flavobacterium xylosi; assembly: GCF_042787345.1. Lineage (NCBI taxonomy): Bacteria > Pseudomonadati > Bacteroidota > Flavobacteriia > Flavobacteriales > Flavobacteriaceae > Flavobacterium > Flavobacterium xylosi. Next base: position 61,143 of record NZ_JBHZPZ010000009.1, read on the forward strand.
TTATGTTTTTGTGAACACCAAAAATGAAACTAACATGATTATTCCTGTTGGTTTACGAAATGATTTACTGGACTTTAGCACTTATGGATTAAATGATAAATGGACGGTTTACCATAGCAACAAACAAAAAGGTATTGATTATGATTGCGGTATGATGATTAATTTTAGACAAATTTATATTTCCCCCGAACAAATCAAAGAGAAAGAATTTGTAAAAGAACGCATCATAAAAGATGGCGTAAAAAAACTGATCGATGCCAACGGAAAAGAAGTTGTTGACGAAAAAGGAAAAGTCGTGATGGTGGATAATATGAGAAATGCAACAGTACGTATTTATGAATTCAGACAGTTTAAATCCTGCCAAATTACTGCTAAAGTGGACTACTTAAATTTTAGAAACAACCAACTTCTACAGTCTTTCCCAATAACCAGCGAGTTTGTATTCGAAAATATTTTTGCTACGCACACAGGTGACAGACGCGCCGCTGACGACAATTATTATTCTTATTTTGACAAAAAATCTGTAGCTTTTCCTAGCAATGAACAAATGGTTTATGACACCGGCGAAGATTTGAAAGCCAAAATAAAAGATATTATTTCTAGAAACCCATTTAGAAACTAATTAATTAGCAATACTCTATCTCAAAAACCTCCTTGGAAATCTAATTTCACAAGGAGTTTTTTTTATTTTAAAAAATACAACAATACCTTTATTTTTTGTTAGAAAATGCAAAATCAGTATTGAGTTATAAAAATTAGTGTACTTTTGCACCAATGAATAACACAAGTATAAATATAACTCCTATCTCACGGACAAACAAACCGACTACTTCTCCCGAAGTACGGATGCTATTAGTATAGTTTCCAAAAGTCTTTTGTTTTATTTTTATTCATTTTTCATTTTACCGTTTTGAAATCACATTTTTTTCTCATTGGAATAGTATATTCCAAAATCAGCATACATTTTTTATTAATATTTTGTTATTCAATTTATTGGACTATAAATTCGTATTTTAGTTTCTTATTTCAATGCGAGAGAGAATGTATTTCAGATCAAACTTACAACTCATTTTATAACTCAAAATTCAACTCTTGAAATGAATATATCAATAATTATAACTCAGCAAGAACACTATAAATATTCGCAAGAAATATGCGATACCATTGAATTATCAGCCTTATTGAGAGGTACTGGTATTGCCAAAAGAACTCCTGAATACATTCAGAAAAAAATGGAAAGCAAAGATGCCGTTATCGCATTAGACAACGGAAAATTTGCTGGTTTTTGTTATATCGAAAGTTGGGAACACGGTAAATATGTGGCACATTCAGGATTGATTGTTCATCCTGATTACAGAAATTTAGGTTTGGCAAAACAAATCAAATCGAAAGTATTTGAATATTCTCTGGAGAAATACCCAGATGCTAAAATATTCGGAATTACAACTGGACTAGCCGTTATGAAAATCAATTCTGATTTAGGTTATAAACCAGTTCCCTTTTCGGAATTAACAACAGATCCTACTTTTTGGTCCGGTTGCAAAACCTGCGCCAATTTTGAAATTTTGCAAAGCAAAGAAAACAAGATGTGTTTGTGTACCGGAATGCTGTTTGACCCAAAAGAAAAACCAAAAGATCCGCCAAAACACCCATTTAACATAAGAGTTCTTAATAGATTAAAATTAATTAAACAAGCGCTTTTCTTAAAAAAATAAGTCCCCTCCCCTCCCGAAGCCTCGGGACTCCCCGAAGGGAAGGGAGCCAAGGAGAAAAAAAAATAATCACAACAAAAAAATTACCCTTTACCAGTAATGGCTCCCCCTCCTTCGGAGGGGGCTGAGGGGAGGAAAAAAAACCAATAATCATGAAAAAAGTTGTATTAGCATATAGCGGAGGATTAGATACCTCATATTGCCTAAAATATTTGAAGAACGAAAAAGGATACGAAGTTCATACCGTTCTTATTAATACTGGCGGATTTGACGAAGCTGAACTAGCCGCTATTGAAGAAAGAGCTTATGAATTAGGAAGTGCACAACATACTAATTTAACTATTGTAGATAAATATTACGATAAAGCCATAAAATATTTGATTTATGGAAATGTATTAAAAAACAATACCTATCCATTATCAGTTAGTGCGGAACGTGTTTTCCAGGCAATGGAAGCTATTAAATATGCTAAAAAAGTAGGTGCAAATGCTATTGCTCACGGAAGTACTGGTGCAGGGAATGACCAAATTCGTTTTGATTTGATTTTCCAAACTATCGCTCCCGAAATTGAAATCATCACTCCTATCCGTGATTTGAAATTATCAAGACAAGAAGAAGTTGCGTATTTGAAAGCTAATGGCGTAGAATATTCTTGGGAAAAAGCCCAATATTCTATCAATAAAGGATTGTGGGGAACAAGTGTTGGTGGAAAAGAAACACTGACATCAAATCTTCCGCTTCCTAACGAGGCTTATCCTTCTCAATTACAAAAAGAAGGAGAAGAAAAAGTGACTTTACATTTTGAAAAAGGGGAATTAGTAGGAATCAATAATAAAATGGATACTCCGGTAAAAAATATAGTTGTTCTTGAAAAACTGGCAAGTGCTTTTGCAATTGGTAGAGACGTTCATGTGGGTGACACAATCATTGGAATTAAAGGAAGAGTTGGTTTTGAAGCTGCTGCGCCTTTAATCATCATCAAAGCACACCATTTATTAGAGAAACATACGCTGGGTAAATGGCAACAATACTGGAAAGAACAACTAGGAAACTGGTACGGAATGTTGTTTCATGAAGGTCAATTTTTGGATCCTGTAATGAGAAACATCGAAACTTTCTTGGAAGACACTCAAAAAACGGTAAATGGAACCGTTATCCTTTCTTTAAAACCATATCACTTTACATTGGACGGAATTGAATCTGAAAATGATTTAATGAATACTAGTTTTGGACAATATGGAGAAATGAACAACGCTTGGACATCTGACGATGCCAAAGGATTTATCAAAATTCTGGGGAATGCCCAAAACATATTTTCATCTGTAAACAAACTGACGCATGATTAATATTGGAATAATTGGCGGTTCAGGTTACACTGCGGGGGAACTCATCAGAATATTGATGTTCCACCCCAATGCAACGCTGGATTTTGTTTACAGCACGACAAATGCTGGAAAACCACTTCATGTTGCGCATCATGATTTGATGGGCGATATCGAAATGAATTTTACCGATACTGTAAATCCAAATGTGAATGTGGTTTTCTTATGTTTAGGTCATGGTAAATCAAAATCATTTTTAGAGCAAAATCAATTTGCGAGTCATACCAAAATTATCGATTTGGGAAATGACTTCAGATTGACAAAAGACAAAGATTTTGACAGCAAAACTTTCGTTTATGGTTTACCTGAATTGAATAAAGCGGTAATCAAAAACGCTCAATTCATCGCTAACCCGGGTTGCTTTGCGACAGCGATTCAACTAGCATTATTGCCATTGGCTAAAAACGAAATGCTAACGACTGACGTTCATATCAATGCGACAACTGGAAGCACAGGAGCTGGAGTTTCACCTTCAGAAACGACGCATTTTAGCTGGAGATCGAATAATATGTCGCATTATAAAGCTTTTGAGCACCAGCATTTGGGCGAAATAAACCAAAGTGTGAATCAATTACAAGCGGATTATAAAAACGAATTGATTTTTGTCCCCAATAGAGGTGATTTTGCGAGAGGAATTTTCGCCACATTATACACAACAGTCGAAGAAAGTTTGGAAGATATTGTCGCGAAATATGAGGCTTTTTACAAAGACCAACCTTTCGTAACAATCACCACAACCGGAATCAACATGAAACAAGTGATTCAAACAAATAAATGCATCATTAGTTTAATGAAAAAAGGAAACCGGTTATTGATTACATCAGTAATTGATAATTTAACAAAAGGAGCCTCAGGACAAGCCATACAAAACATGAATTTAATGTTTGGATTGGATGAAACCACAGGATTGCATTTGAAACCAAGCGGATTTTAATCCCCTCCCCAACCCTCCCCGAAGGGAAGGGAGACGAAATGTAAAAAAATAGTATAAATATAAAAACAACACCCCCCGTTGCAAGTTTTTATTCCCCCTCCTTCGGAGGGGGTTAGGGGGAGGATTATTATGAACTTATTTGACGTTTACTCATTATACAACATCACTCCCATAAAAGCACTGGATTGTACTATTACAGATGAAAAAGGAGTGGAATATTTAGATTTATATGGTGGTCATGGAGTAATTTCCATTGGGCATACCCAACCGGATTATGTTGCCAAATTAAAAAATCAATTGGATAACATTGGTTTTTATTCGAATGCGATTCAAAATCCATTGCAAGTAGAATTAGCAGAAAAATTAGGTAAACTTTCAGGATTGGAAGACTATACTTTATTCTTGTGCAGTTCTGGAGCTGAAGCCAATGAAAATGCTTTGAAATTAGCTTCTTTTCACAATAATAAATCGCGTGTAATTGCTTTTGACAATTCCTTTCACGGAAGAACTTCGGCAGCAGTTGCGGTTACAGATAACAAAAAAATTGTTGCGCCTATCAATGCACAACAAGTTGTTACTTTTTTACCATTGAATAATATCAAGCTGGTAGAAAACGAACTAAAAAAAGGAGATGTTTCTTCTGTTATAATTGAAGGAATTCAAGGAGTTGGTGGTTTAGACCAAGGAACAACTGAATTTTTCCAGGCATTAGAAAAAATATGCGAGGCTTACGATACCGTTTTAATTTTGGACGAAGTACAATCTGGATATGGAAGAAGCGGAAAGTTTTTTGCACACCAACATCATAACATTAAAGCAGATATTATTTGTCTCGCTAAAGGAATGGGTAACGGATTTCCTATTGGCGGAATCTTGATTTCTCCAAAATTCACAGCGAGTTATGGACTATTGGGAACTACTTTTGGCGGAAACCATTTGGCTTGTGCGGCTGGAATAGCGGTTTTGGATGTGCTTGAAAGCCAAAAATTAATGGATAACGTAAATGACGTTTACGCCTATTTTTTAGAAGCAATCAAACAAGTTCCTGAAGTGATCAAAGTAAAAGGAAGAGGATTAATGTTAGGTGTGGAATTTGATTTTGACGTAAGTACACTTCGTAAAAAAATGATTATTGACAAACATATTTTTACAGGAAATGCGAATAATAAAAACTTATTAAGAATTCTTCCTCCATTGACTATCAAGAAGGAAGCAATTGACACTTTTATTATAGCTTTAAAAGAAGCATTAGCAGAATTGAAATGATTTTTTTTAACATATAAGTCATTTAAGGTTATGAAGAAGTGAGTCAATAGCACTTAAAGTTTCTTTTCGATAGATAAAAATTAACCAAAAATTAAAAACTTCCATGACTTATATGTTTAGATATTTTTTAAAATAGTAACCCAAAAAACCATGAACCACTTATTACCAATAGAAAAGCGAAATGCAGTTTTAAGCAGTATGGCCGAACTTCTTGAACAAGAAAGAGCCAATCTTAAGACTATAAATCAACAAGATTTAAATAATTATTCTGGTGATGACTTGGCGATGGAAAATCGTTTATTGGTTGATGATGCCAAAATTGACGGTATGATTTTATCCCTGCAACAATTGGCAAGTCAAGAAGATCCTGTTGGCGTAGAACGTTTTAATTTCGACCATGAAAACGGAATGAAAATCATCAATAAAACAGCGGCTTTTGGAACCATAATGATTATTTATGAATCCAGACCTGACGTTACTGTTGAAGCAGGTGGAATCGCTTTTAAATCCGGAAATAAAATTCTATTGAAAGGCGGAAAAGAATCCTTATTATCCAATTTGAAAATTGTTGAATTGTGGCATCAAGCTTTACAAGAAAACAATATTACTTCAGAATGGGTGGAATACTTGAATTACAATCGGGAAGAAACGCAGGCCTTTTTAGAGAAACCAACACAAAAGATGGACTTAATCGTTCCTCGTGGTGGTGAGAAATTGATTGCTTTTGTAAAGAAACATGCCACTTGCCCAGTGATTATAAGTGGTCGAGGAAATAACTTTGTGTATGTAAATAAGGAAGCCGATTTAAAAAAAGCACTTGATATTATTATTAACGGAAAAACCTCAAATATATCTGTTTGTAATGCTTTAGATAAAGTTTTAATTGATACAAATCTTGACAATTGGGAAGCTTTTGCAAAGAAAATAGTTACCGAATTACAACAAAGAAACGTTACTGTTTTGGGAGATGAAAGTATTTCAAAAGCAGCAAAAGTTCCTCAGATTGAATCCGATTTAATTTGGTACGAAGAATTTTTAGATTATAAAATTGTTATTGGAACAACCAATTCAAATCAAGAAGCGATTGACAAAATAAATAAATATTGTGGCGGACATTCTGCTTCGATAATCACAAAAAATGATGCAATTGCTCAGGAATTCATGGAAAATGTAGATACCGCAGCCGTTTATCAAAATGCGTCTACTCGATTCACTGATGGAGGACAATTTGGTTTAGGTGGCGAATTAGCCATAAGCACAGACAAATTACACCAACGTGGACCAATTGGATTGCAACATTTAGTTACTAATAAGTGGTATATTTACGGAAATGGACAAATCAGGTAAAAAAAGAATTTTATTAAAGATAGGAAGCAATACGTTAACCAAAGAAACCAATCACATTTCGAGAGGAAAGATTGAAGATATTGGGATGCAAATAGCAGCTTTACAAGACGATTACGAGTTTATCATTGTGAGTTCCGGTGCGATAGCTGCAGCCAAACAATTTGTAAAACTGGAAAATCAAGACAAAGATGTTTTTGTAAAACAAGCATTGGCTTCGATTGGTCAGCCTCATTTGATGCGGATTTATCATGAAAACTTCAGCGATTTAGGATTGCTGATTTCGCAATGTTTGCTATCATATTCTGATTTTGAGAAAGAACAGTCCAAAGTGAATATCGTGAACACCATCAATGTGTTGGTCAAAAATAATTACATTCCTATTATCAATGAAAATGATACCGTGGCTACGGATGAGATTCGGTTTGGCGATAACGATAAATTAGCTGCTTTAACGGCCGTTTTATTAAATGTTGACATTCTGATTATCGCTACCAATACAAACGGAATTTATACCAAAGCATCCATCCATGATGCCGCTCCTGAAACGATTTCTCTAGTAACCAATTTAAAAGTTTTGGAAAAAGAGGTTGGCGATTTGAAATCATCGCACGGAACTGGTGGAATGCAATCTAAAATAGAAGCCTCGGCAATAGCCAAAGCAGCCAATATAGAAACTTGGATAGTCAACGGATTGGAAGACAATTTTATTTTAAAAGCTTTAAAAAACGAAATACCTTTTACTAAAATTCTATAAAATGTTAATGCGATTAATCGGTTATTCGGTTAATCGATTAAACACACGAGCAAAGCGAACTGACGAAGTAAATAACCGATTAAACAAATAAGACATGAACTACATCTCGATACAAAACATAGATTCGCTCGATAAATGGGTAAAACAAGCCTTAAAAATCAAGAAAAAACCACTCAAAAACAAAAAACTGGGTAAAAACAAAACCTTGGGGATGTTGTTTTTTAATTCCAGTTTAAGAACACGTTTGAGTACACAAAAAGCAGCTCTTAATTTAGGGATGAATGTCATGGTAATGAATTTTACCAGCGAAGGTTGGACATTGGAATTTGAAGATGGAGCCATTATGAATTCTGGTGCTTCGGAACATATCAAAGAAGCGGCAGCAGTTGTTTCTCAATATTGCGATATAATTGCTATAAGAGCTTTTGCCGGATTGGCAGACAAAGAAAAAGACAATGCCGAAATCGTTCTTTCCGGATTTTTGAAATACGCCACTGTTCCAGTCGTGAATATGGAAAGTGCTACAGGGCATCCATTACAATCACTAGCCGATGCAATAACTATGGCGGAACACAAAACAAAGCACAGACCAAAAGTAGTTTTGACTTGGGCGCCACATCCTAAAGCGTTACCTCAAGCTGTCCCTAATTCATTTGTGGAAATGATGCAGTTACAAGATGCTGATTTTGTTATTACTCATCCTGAAGGCTACGAGCTGAATCCTGAAATCACGAAAGATTCCAAAATTGAATACAACCAAGATAAAGCTTTCGAAAATGCCGATTTCATATATGCCAAAAACTGGAGTAATTACAAGGAATACGGTCAGATTACAAATTCCGACCCAAATTGGACTGTAACTGCCGACAAAATGAAACTGACTAACAATGCTAAATTCATGCACTGTTTGCCGGTAAGACGTAATGTAATTGTTACGGATGAAGTGATTGACAGTGAAAATTCAATTGTTATCGAACAAGCCAACAATAGAACCTATGCCGCACAATTAGTGTTGCAAAAAATACTTGCCCCCCAACCCCCAAAGGGGGAGCTTCCAAGCGATGGCAAAAAGAAAAAAGAAAAAAAGAATGGAAAATAAAAAACCGGTAGTAATAATAAAAATTGGAGGAAACATTATTGATAATCCAACAGAATTAGCACAATTTTTGTCTGATTTTTCTAAGATTGAAGGAAATAAAGTACTCGTTCACGGTGGAGGAAAATCAGCTACTAAAATGGCCGAAAGTATAGGTTTAGTACCTCAAATGATTGACGGAAGACGCATCACCGATGCCGCTATGCTTGATGTAGTTGTGATGATTTATGCAGGCCAAATCAATAAAAATATCGTTGCACAATTGCAAGCTAACAATACCAATGCGATGGGGTTTTCCGGTGCTGATGGGAATTTAATTCAATCCGACAAAAGAAACCACCCAACAATCAATTATGGTTTTGTAGGAGATGTCAAAAAAGTGAATACACAATTACTGGAAACGTTGCTTTCAAATGGTATTAGTCCTGTATTTTGCGCGATAACACACGATGGAGAAGGACAATTATTAAACACGAATGCGGATACCATTGCCAGTGAATTAGCGATTGCTTTATCGGAAGTTTTTGATGTCACTTTGAATTATTGTTTCGAAAAACCAGGCGTTTTATTCGATGCCGAAGATGATTCTTCCGTAATTGAAAACATCAATCAAGAATTATATTCCAAATTAAAAGCCGAAAAAGCGATACATTCCGGTATGATTCCTAAATTAGACAACTGTTTCAATAGTTTATCTAAAGGAGTTCAAAAAATAAAAATTGGTCATCACCGGATGTTGCAAGACACTAAGGCAATTTGTACAAGCATTGAGTTATAATTCATTTGCCACAAAGACGCTAGGGCACAAAGAACTGATTTAAAAACTTCGTGACTTTGTGACTTCGTGGCAAAAACTGACCTTCGTGGTTAAACAAAAAATAGCGCCTTTGTGGCAAATAAAATATGAAGAGTATAGAAATCCTTACACAAGAAGCCATCGCACTATTAAAGTCGCTGATTGAAACGCCGTCTTTTTCAAGTGAAGAAGACCAAACAGCCCTTTTAATCGAAAATTGGTTTAAACAAAATAATATCCCTTTCAAAAGAAAGAATAATAATGTTTGGGCTTTCAACAAGCATTTTGATAAAGCCAAACCAACGCTTTTACTGAATTCGCACCACGATACGGTAAAACCGAACCAAGGTTATACCAACGATCCTTTTGAAGCCATCGTAAAAGACGGTAAATTATTTGGACTGGGAAGCAATGATGCCGGAGGTTGTCTTGTTTCTATTTTAGCCACTTTTGTACATTTTTATTCGAATGAAAAACTGCCTTACAATATTGTGATGGTCGCTTCAGCCGAAGAAGAAAGCAGCGGGAAAAATGGATTAAACAGCGTTTTGCAACATTTACCGGAACTGGAATGTGCTATTGTTGGTGAACCAACTTTAATGCAATTGGCCGTAGCCGAAAAAGGCTTATTGGTACTCGATGTCATCGTAAAAGGCACAGCCAGTCATGCCGCACACAACAATCCGGATAATCCTATTTACAATGCAATACCCGTTATAGAATGGTTTAATAGCTATCAATTCGAAAAAATATCGGAGGTTTTAGGTCCCGTAAAAATGACCGTAACACAAGTCACAGCCGGAAAACAACACAACGTAGTTCCTGCAGAATGTCATTTGGTTGTCGATATCAGGGTGAATGATTGCTATAATAATCAAGAAATTTTAGATAACGTAAGCCCCCCAACCCCCGAAGGGGGAGTTAAAAAAGAAAATCGCGACGTAATTGTTACGCCGCGTTCGATGCATTTGAATGCGTCATCTATTCCAGTTGCACACGGATTAGTACAAGCCGGAATCGCGCTGGGAAGAACCACGTATGGCTCGCCTACCCTTTCGGATCAATCAGTTTTGAGTTGTCAATCCTTGAAATTAGGACCTGGAGAAACCCTGCGGTCACACTCGGCAGACGAATTTATATTTATAAACGAAATAGAAGAAGGAATTCAATTGTATATCAAAATACTAACTGATTTTTTCAAACAATAAAATAATTTGGATTTATCCTAATTATTTTCAGGAGCTAATCCCGCTATACGTTGCAATCTTTTATTTTTTAAAGAAAAAAAGTAAAAGGATTTCCACTTCTATCGGGGCTAAAATCTAACAGTCTAAAAATCTAATTATCCACAATATGAAACTTTGGGAAAAAGGAATACCAACCGATAAAAAAATCGAACATTTCACCGTTGGAAACGACAGGGAACTGGATTTAGTTCTGGCAAAATATGATGCTTTAGGTTCTATTGCACATGCAAAAATGTTGGGACAAATTGGTCTTTTAACAGACTCTGAAACCGTTTCTTTGGTTTTGGCTTTGGAAGAAATAATAAAAGACGTTGCAAACGGAAAATTCGAAATCGAAGACAGCTTTGAAGACGTGCATTCCAAAATTGAATACCTCCTAACAGTAAAATTAGGTGACGCCGGAAAAAAAATTCATACCGCCCGTTCTCGTAACGACCAGGTTATGGTAGACGTTAATTTATATCTTAAAGATGTCGTCAAAGAATTGAAAGAGCAAGTAAAAAGCCTTTTCGATTTGCTAATGGAATCAGCTGAAAAACACCAAAATGTGTTATTGCCAGGATACACCCACCTTCAAATTGCTATGCCATCTTCTTTTGGAATGTGGTTTTCCGCTTACGCTGAAACCTTGATTGATGATGTAACGATGTTGAATGCCGCTTTGAAAATTGTGGACCAAAACCCATTAGGTTCAGCCGCAGGTTACGGAAGCTCGTTCCCTATCAATAGAACATTCACAACTAAAGAATTAGGTTTTGAAACTTTAAAATTCAATTCGGTTGCTGCTCAAATGAGTCGTGGAAAATCAGAGAAAACGGTCGCTTTTGCTATGAGTAGCGTAGCTGCTAGCCTATCGAAATTCGCGATGGATGTTTGTTTGTACATGAGTCAGAATTTTGATTTTATCACTTTGCCTTCGCATCTTACAACAGGTTCGAGCATCATGCCGCACAAGAAAAACCCAGATGTATTTGAATTGATTCGTGGAAAATGCAACAAAATTCAAGCCTTGCCTTACGAAATTACGTTAATCACTAATAACCTTCCAAGTGGTTATCACAGGGATTTACAATTGTTGAAAGAAGGATTGTTTCCAGCGATTCAAAACCTAAAAGCTTGTTTAGATATCGCTATTTTTGCAATCAAGGACATTAAGGTAAAAGAGCATATCTTAGACGATAAAAAATACAATTATTTGTTTACCGTTGATGCTTTAAATGAAATGGTGGTTGCGGGAATGCCTTTTAGAGATGCTTATAAAGCAGTTGCAGAACAATTGGAAAATGGTACTTTTCAATCACCAAAAGAAACCAAACATACACACGAAGGAAGTATCAATAATCTTTGTTTAGCAGAAATAAAAGAAAAAATGACTGAAGCATTTTAGTTATTTTTTCACAATAAAATTTTAAGAAAACCTCGTTTAAAAATATTAAACGAGGTTTTTCAGTTAATTATTCCTTTCAAAATCAAAATCTACCCATCGGAGCTCTCATCATATTTTGCTGCATCATCATGTTTTGCTGCATCATCATGTTTTGAAAAAACCAAGTATTAAAATTATAATAGTGATTCCTGTATGATGAAGTTTGGATTATTGAAAAATCTATCGGTAAAATAATTTCTTGTTTTATAGCCTTTCCCTCTACTTTTCCGGGATTCCAATAAATTTCTGTTTTAAAACAAGTTAAAAAATCTAATATCGCTTTATCACAATCTGAATCTAATCCTTTAATTAGTTTAATCTCTGAGACAATTCCTGATGGATCAATAATACATTTAAGTAATACATATCCATGATTGCTATTTTGAATAGATTCTAATGGATAGTTTACTTTCTCCTTAATTAATTTTTGTAAACTTTTAATCTTCTTAATTTCTGCATTATTCTCACAAACTTGATATACTTTTTCTCCGTTAAAATCTGTGAAATAAGCGCTTTTTAATTTCTGATTTTCATATTCGTAAGTTATTTTTTTTCCTGTAATTACGTCTAAAAATATTTCACTACCACTCCCTCTTGCATCTAGAACATTAACATTATCTTCATTATACACTAATTTATAAATGATTGTTCCAAATTCCAAAATATCATATACCCTGTGAACTTTTCCATTTTCAAAAAATTCAACTGTTTTTTTATGCTTATTATTTTTATAGCTTAGCTTTCTTCGAACCACTCCGTCGGGAAAATAAAATAAAAAATCACCTTGTTTATAATGAGGATAAAAAGAGGTGAAATCACCTTCATAAATTTTTACATCGTTTTTAAAAAAATGGGTTACATGAAAAACAGAATCTTTTACTGATTCTATTTTTGAATAATAAGTACTTTTATCAGGATTATTAGTTTCATCTCTAAAAGAATTATAAAGAATATTATGCCCTCTTTTATAAAGCTTTCTGTACTTATAAATCTTTATGATAGACGGTATATCTTTCTCATCATATTTCCCATTTTCAATCTGTGTTTTCAGAACCGGGTCATTTCCAAAAACATCGGCGGCCATCTTTTTAAATTTACCTTCCCCAGACGGAAAAGTAACAAAATCAGAATCATCACTAATCTTTACAATATACTTAGAGTAAGGAATTCCACTTGCTCCTTCTGCCATAAATTTATAAAATTGCATTCCGGCGACATTTTCAATCTTTTCTGCAAATTCACTTTTACCTGAAATTCTATCTCCAAAAACACTTACAACCATGACATTTTTTACTACAGAAAATGTATCTATACCAATTATGTATCCATTAGATTCATCTGCTGTAATAGATTTTTCTTCATCTTTTTCATTTAATTTAAACTTCAATGCTCTATCACTTTGAGAATATTTCAACAATCCACTTACTTTCAATCCATTGTTGTCATAATAACTGCCTTTTTCAAAATTTTCTACGGCTGAGTAACTAATATTAAGTGCTATTTTAGGTTCATAATCAAAATCAAAGTAACCGTTAATAATTTTCTTATTATAATCAACAAAACTACCTATTTCGTAATTAGTTGCTATATTCTGGCCATTCATACAGTAACTAAAGGTGACTACTAACAGGTAAAAAAGTATTTTCATATTGGGATTTTGTATTATTTATAGAATTTTCATTGAGTTAATAAGCGAATCAAAAATAACAATTTAAAAGGGAAAACAACTTAAATTCCAATAAAAATTAACAAAGTTATTTTTACAAATATTACAGTATTCTTGACAAAATTTCATAATCGAAACATGAAAGCCTGCTTGGATATCGCTATTTTTGCAATCAAGGACATTAAGGTAAAAGAGCATATCTTAGACGATAAAAAATACAATTATTTGTTTACCGTTGATACTTTAAATGAAATGGTGGTTGCAGGAATGCCTTTTAGAGATGCTTATAAAGCCGTTGCAGAACAATTGGAAAATGGTACTTTTAAATCTCCAAAAGAAACCAAACATACGCACGAAGGAAGCATCAACAATCTTTGTTTGGATGCCATAAAAAATAAAATGAACGATTCTTATTAATTCAAAACCACAATAATTATTACAAAAAAATCCATTCGCTTCAACGAATGGATTTTTTTATACTTTAAATTTAAATCTGTTGGTTTTTAAACTCTTTTACCCAATTCGTCCGCATCAATATCACTATGCGAAACATTATAAACAGCTTTTCCTTCTTTAATTAATATCAATTGTGGCGATTGATGCGTCACTCCTAAACGAGTTGAAATTTCATTAGAAATATCGCGATGCGCTATTAAATCTAAAAAATAAGGCGTAACTTTATCTAAGCTATTAAACTCATTTTCAAACTGTTTCAGCGCCATCCTACTTACACTGCATCGGGTACTGTGTTTAAAAATAGCCACTGGTTTTTCATTCGAAATAGAAATAATTTCATTCAGTTGTCCTAAATCGGTTAGTTCATTCCAGTTAATTTTGTTTTCGTTTGAACTCTTATCGTCTGAACTATCAAACATATTTTTAAAAAAACTCATAATTGTCTTGTTTTAAGACATTTTGACTTTAAACATAATAAAAATCATGAAATTTCTGTCAATTTGTCTGTATTATTATATTGGAATATATATTGAATATTGATTCGCAAAGTTAAGTAAATAACATAAGAAATATAAAGTCATGAACATAAATAAATTCACCATCAAATCTCAGGAGGCCATACAGCTTTCACAACAATTGGTTCAAACTTTAGGACAGCAACAAATAGAAAACGAACATATTTTCAAGGCAATTTTTGAAGTCGATGAAAATGTGGCTCCCTTTATTTTGAAAAAATTAAACGTAAATGTGCCGCTGTTTCTTCAAATATTAGATAGCACGATTCAGAGTTTTCCGAAAGTTTCCGGTGGCGAAATTATGCTATCCAGAACCGCAAACACAACGCTGAACGAAGCCGAAATTATTGCACAAAAAATGAACGATGAATTCGTTTCTGTGGAGCATTTAATTTTAGCGATTTTTGATTCTAAAACCAAAGCTGCCCAAATATTAAAAGATCAGGGTGTAACCGGAAAAGGATTGAAAGCAGCCATAGAAGAATTAAGGAAAGGTGAACGTGTGACTTCCGCTTCTGCCGAAGAAACCTATAACTCATTAAACAAATACGCCAAAAACCTGAACGAACTGGCCCGCGCCGGTAAACTGGATCCCGTTATTGGTCGTGACGAGGAAATTAGACGCGTATTGCAAATTTTAACCCGTAGAACTAAAAATAATCCTATGCTGGTTGGTGAGCCTGGAGTAGGTAAAACGGCCATTGCGGAAGGATTGGCACACCGAATTGTCGACGGGGATGTTCCTGAAAACCTTAGAGATAAAATCGTGTATTCTCTTGATATGGGTGCCCTAATTGCTGGTGCAAAATACAAAGGGGAATTTGAAGAACGATTGAAATCCGTGGTGAAAGAAGTAACTTCTGCCGAAGGTGATATTGTTTTATTTATTGATGAAATCCATACACTCGTTGGAGCCGGCGGTGGCGAAGGCGCTATGGATGCGGCTAACATTCTGAAACCTGCCTTGGCACGTGGAGAGCTACGCGCCATTGGAGCAACCACATTAGACGAATATCAAAAATACTTTGAAAAAGACAAAGCACTCGAAAGACGTTTCCAAAAAATAATGATCGAAGAACCGGATACCGAAAGTGCTATTTCAATTTTGCGTGGTATCAAGGAAAAATATGAAACACACCATAAAGTTCAGATAAAAGATGATGCTATTATTGCTGCCGTCGAATTATCACAACGCTATATTACCAATCGCTTTCTTCCAGACAAAGCCATTGATTTAATGGATGAAGCAGCTTCAAAAATACGCATGGAAATCAATTCTAAACCAGAAGAACTGGATGTTTTGGATCGAAAAGTAATGCAGTTGGAAATCGAAATTGAAGCCATTAAAAGAGAAAAAGACGAAAGCAAGCTCAAAATTTTGGGAATGGATTTGGCCAACCTCAAAGAAGAGAGAAACGAAATCTATGCCAAATGGAAATCAGAGAAAGATGTTGTCGATAACGTTCAAGCGGTAAAAACCGAAATTGAAGATTTCAAATACGAAGCGGAACGTGCCGAACGCGATGGTGATTATGGAAAAGTGGCTGAAATTCGTTACGGTAAAATCAAAGAAGCCCAAGAACGATTGGATGTTTTGCTAAAACAATTACAGGAAAATCAATCTGGAACTTCCCTAATTAAAGAAGAAGTTACCCGAGAAGATATAGCCGAAGTCGTGGCCAAATGGACCGGAATCCCAGTAATGAAAATGCTTCAGGGTGAAAGAGAAAAACTGCTGAAACTGGAAGATGAATTACATCAAAGAGTCGTAGGACAGGAAGAAGCCATTCAAGCAGTAAGTGATGCGGTTAGAAGAAGCCGTGCCGGACTGCAAGACATGAAAAAACCAGTGGGAACATTCCTTTTCCTTGGCACAACAGGTGTTGGAAAAACCGAATTGGCAAAAGCCCTGGCCGAATACCTATTTGATGATGAAAATGCGATGACTCGTATTGACATGAGCGAATATCAGGAACGCCACAGTGTAAGCCGATTGGTGGGTGCACCTCCAGGATATGTGGGGTATGAAGAAGGCGGACAATTGACGGAAGCCGTTCGTAGAAAACCGTATTCCGTAATCTTATTGGATGAGATTGAAAAAGCGCATCCTGATACCTTCAATATCTTGTTACAAGTATTGGATGAAGGACGTTTGACAGATAACAAAGGACGTTTGGCCGATTTTAAAAACACGATTATCATCATGACTTCTAATATGGGAAGCCAGATCATTCAAGAGAAATTCGAATCCCGAGACTTTGGGATAAAAGGAAGCATAGAAGCCGCAACCGAAGCTGCCAAAGTGGAAGTATTGGGATTATTGAAACAAACGGTTCGTCCGGAATTCATTAACCGTATTGATGAAATCGTGATGTTTACGCCGTTAACCAATGAAAATATTACCAAAATAGTTGGTTTACAACTGAAAAGTGTGACCAAAATGCTAGCACTTCAAGGTATCACGATGGATGCAACTCCAGAAGCTATTGCCTATTTATCTGAAAAAGGATATGATCCGCAATTTGGAGCCAGACCAGTAAAACGTGTCATTCAAAGGGATGTTTTGAACCAATTATCTAAAGAAATTCTAGCGGGAAAAATCACAACAGACAGTATTATTCTGTTGGATGCTTTTAATGGGCAGTTGGTTTTTAGAAATCAGATCGAATTAGTTTCTTAATTTAATAAATAAATTCATTTGAAAAACATCAGTCGAAAGGCTAGTTTTTTTTATACCTTACTTTTTTTTAGTAGCAGCACCTTTATGGGTTTTCATCACGAGTTGTCCCGCTGTCCGCAGTATCCACGCCCAAAAGCGTGGTATACTTGCTCCCATCGGGGCTAGAATAGAAATTTTTGGTTTTTCAAATTGATTTACTCTTGAAAATATTGTACCTACTATGGATAAACAAATGCTAAAATCTAATTTCTCTGACAATTTAATTTTCTTTTTCCTTAACTTTGAGAAAACTAAAAAAATCCATTAATGAAACCAACCTCAATTCTTTTTTTATTCCTACTACTATTCATTTCTCATAACAATTACGCACAAACTACAATCGACAATCCCGAAATCAAAAAAATGGTTGCCGAGGTAAAAGCTGAAAATCTGGAAGCAACAGTACGCAAATTAGCTTCTTTTGGAACCAGACATACATTGAGTGACACCAAAAGCAGTACAAGAGGTATTGGAGCGGCGCAGCGATGGGTAAAGTCTGAATTTGATAAATATGCGTTGGAATCTGGCGGGAGACTTTCGTCAACTATCGATTATTTTATGATTAAAGCCGACGGAAAACGCATTGCAGCTGACAGCCAACTCGGAAATGTAATGGCGACATTAAAAGGTACAGATCCAACTGATGATCGCGTTTTAATAATAAGCGGTCATCTAGATTCCCGTGCTACTGATGTGATGGATGCTAAATCTGATGCGCCTGGTGCTAATGACGATGCTTCAGGAGTTGCCGCAATGATGGAATTGTCGAGAATTATGAGCAAACGGGAATTCCCTTTTACGTTGATTTTTGTGGCGGTAACCGGTGAAGAGCAAGGATTGTATGGCGCAAAACATTTATCCGATATTGCCAAAGAATCCAAATGGAATGTCGTTGCGATGATTAATAACGATATGATTGGAAACAGTTTGTCAAGCGGTACTAATGTAAGAGACAATACTAAAGTTAGGGTTTTTAGCGAGACGATACCTTTTCTGGAAACAGAAGCTGAAGCTAAATTGCGTAAAGCTACCAATCGTGATAATGACAGTCCTTCGCGACAATTAGCCCGTTACATCAAAACAGTTACCAATCAATATGTGGAGCAGTTAGACATTATTTTAGTATACAGAAATGACCGATTTTTACGCGGAGGTGATCACACTCCTTTTAGCCAAAACGGATTTACTGCTATTCGTTTTTGCGAAAGGAATGAAAACTACAATCAACAGCATCAAAATCTAAGAACAGAAAACAACATAAAATACGGCGATCTTCCTGAATTTATGGATTTTGACTATTTGAGAAAAATAACAGGTTCCAACTTGGCCACTTTCAGCAATCTGGCTTGGTCTCCAAAAGCACCTACAAACGTAGGAATTGAAGTAAAAGATCTGACTAATTTCTCCACTCTGGTTTGGAGTGCTCCGGAAGGCAAACCGGTTTATGGCTATCATATTCTTATCCGCGAAACTGCAACGCCACACTGGGAAAAAGCAATTTTTATCAAAGATTTAAAAGCCGAAATTCCCTATTCAAAAGACAATTATTTCTTTGCAGTACAATCAGTGGATGAATTAGGTCATTCCAGCTTACCGGTTTTTCCAATTCCTATTCGTTAAAATATCAGAAAATTTTGAATAATTAGATATTTAGATTCTGTATGATTTTAAATTTATACAATGAGATTAAGAGTTTAAGAGTCCATTGGATAACTAATAAAAATAAGTGCTAAACAAAAAAGCGTTTGCCGAGGCAAACGCTTTTTTTCTGGTAAAAATTTAACTTAAGTATTAATTATAAACACTCTCTTTTTTGAAATAAACAGCTAATAAATAATAAACTACTGCTCTGTATTTATTTTTATTAGAGCGCCCGTATTTTTCCATTATGGTATCAATTCCGGCATTTAAATTAGCGCCATCTGACAGACCTGACTTCTTAATTAAAAAATTATTCTTTATTGTGTCCAATTCTGATTGTTGGCCTCCGGCTACAGTCGCTGAATCATCATTATAAATCGAAGGGCCGCAACCAATAGTTACTTTTGTTAATAAATCCATGTCTGGATTAACGCCACATTTGTCTTTCAAATCGGAAGCATACTTCACAATTAATTCATCTCTTACACTCATAAATAAAAGTTTAATAGTTGATTATTTTTCTTAACTATCTCAATTTAATCATTTATTCATAAAACAATCGTTTTTTTTAATAAAATTATACAATTTTAAAATCAAACCAGTTCTTTAAAATATTGCAATAGAATACTATCGTTTTCTAATGTTGGAGTAAAAACCTCCAGAATACTTGGCTTATCATTCTGACTGTACAAAGCATTTAAACTATTTTCTAAACTGGTTTCATCACTGGCAATACTATATTCAAAACCATACATTTTGGCCAAATGTTCGGCAGTTAAACAATGTGAAGTTTCAAAGAATGTATTAAAAACAGGAGTTTCTTCATGGCCAGGCAAAATTCTAAAAATACCCCCACCACCGTTATTAATCAAAATAATCTTGAAATTTTTCGGGATGTATTGGTTCCAAAGTGCATTACTGTCATATAAGAAACCAATATCGCCTGTTATAAAAATCGTCTGTTTTTCATTGGCGACAGCCGCACCAATAGCGGTTGATGTACTTCCATCAATACCGCTCGTGCCTCGATTGCAATACACTTCAACCGATGAATCAATGTCTATTAATTGTGCATAGCGAATGGCCGAACTGTTGCTGATTTGCAATTGACTGTTTTTTGGTAATCTTCTAATCACTTTTTCAAAAACTACGAAATCCGAAAAAGAAATTTTGGCTAAATAGGTTTCATGTTTTTCTTTTCGCAAAGTTTGCACTGCATCCATTTTTATGAAATAATCACTTTTGATTGCCGTAGTCAAAGGCAAAAAAGCTTCAAAGAAAGAATTCGGGTTAACATTAAAATGCTTCGTCAATACTCCAAAAGTGTCATACGCTCTCAAAGTATCAATGTGCCAATGGTGTTTGGGCTTGTACTTTCGTAAAAATGCTTTGATACGTTTAGAAACAATCATTCCTCCAAAAGTCAGCAGGATTTCCGGACGAAAAGTCTCAAAATCATCCGAAGTGAAAGGCGTAATAATCGTATCAATATTATTTATAAAATTGGGATGATGCAAATTAGAAGTCGTCTCTGTCATCACCACTAGCGACTGATTATCGGCAAGAAAATTGATTGTTTTATCTGAAATCATATTGGGATCATTGACGCCAACAAGAATCATTTTCCGAGTTGAATTGTTCCAAATAGAAGCAAATTCAGATAAATTTTCTATTGCAGGCAATGCGTTCAAATTTGCAAAAGCATTCACCATTACATCTACAGAAAGGGCTGAAACCGTTTCGTATAAAGGTTCTTCAAAAGGCGCATTAATATGAACCGGTCCTTTTTTATCCAAAGCAATATCAATCGCCTGGTTTATTTTATAATCATTTTCTTTTGAAACTGCTTCGTTTAAATTGGCATTATACAAAGAATGGTTGGCGAATACATTTTCCTGACGAATGGTTTGTCCGTCACCAATATCTATCTTGCCTTGCGGTCTATCCGCAGAAATCACAATCAGAGGAATCTGACTGTAAAATGCTTCCGCAAAAGCAGGATAATAATTCAATAATGCAGAACCTGAAGTGCAAACCAGAGCCACGGGTTGTTTTTTTTGTTGCGCAATTCCGAGTGCAAAAAAAGCGGCACAACGCTCATCGGCAATACTGTAACATTGAAAAGCGGGATTGTTTACAAAACCGATTGTCAAAGGGGCATTTCGAGAACCCGGGGAAATTATTATGGTGGTGATTCCTTTGGCTAAACAAATCTGAATAATGCTTTGTGCTAAAGGTATTTTGGGGTAAATCATTGTTTTAGTTTCAAAAGAACAAAGATACAAAGTTGCAAAGGTTTTTCTCTAATCTTAAATAGTTTTCTTAAATTTGTAGGGAAAATAGATTCGATATGGAAATTAAGATAAGACCGGCTGTTTTTGCTGATATAGATACGATATTGGAAATTGTGAATCATCAGATACTTCACAGCACTTCTAATTATGATTATGAACCACACGATTTTGAAACTCAAAAATCATGGTTTTACCAAAAACAGGCAAAAAATCAACCGGTAATTGTAGCTGAATATGAAAATGGGACAATTGGATACGCTACCTATGGACAATTTAGAGAAAAAAATGGCTATCAATATACGGTAGAACATTCCGTTTATGTTGCTCAAGAATTTATAGGGAAAGGCATTGGAAAACAACTATTGGCTGAATTGATTCGATTGGCAAAAAATCAAGGGTATCATGTTATGATTGGCGCCATTGATGCTGATAATGCAGGAAGCATTACTTTTCATGAAAAATTTGGTTTCAAAGTGGTGGGCACTATTCGGGAAGTAGGCTACAAATTTGATCATTGGCTTGACTTGGTTTTTATGCAATTGATTCTAAAATAAAGAAGGAATTTCCATTACTCAAAAAAACATAGTTAGTCCAAGAAAACCATTACCGCACAAAGAAGTCGTATATTTGCACATTTTCAAATAGTATGGATTACACATTGCTCTCCTCTCCTTTACAAGGATTTACCGACTTTCGTT
This sequence comes from Flavobacterium xylosi, assembly GCF_042787345.1. Lineage (NCBI taxonomy): Bacteria > Pseudomonadati > Bacteroidota > Flavobacteriia > Flavobacteriales > Flavobacteriaceae > Flavobacterium > Flavobacterium xylosi. The sequence goes on from NZ_JBHZPZ010000009.1 coordinate 83,092, forward strand.
TTAGAAATGCCCAAAACAAAATTTTTGGAGGAATTGACACATTTTACTCGCCTTATATCCGCTTGAACGGAAAAATGGTTATCAAACCTTCTTATGAACGCGACCTTCTTCCTGAAAACAATCTTGATTTAGAGGTCATTCCGCAAGTTATAACAAATGATGCCGATGAATTTTTATTTGTGGCAAAGTATGTTAGGGAATTAGGCTATAAAGAACTGAACTGGAATTTAGGATGTCCCTATCCTATGGTGACCAAATCTGGAATGGGCTCCGGTCTGATAAGCAATCCAGAGAAAATTAATCACATTCTGGAACGGGCACATTCTGAATCTGACATTATTGTGTCTATGAAAATGCGTTTGGGTTATGAAAACAGTGAAGAAATTCTTGATGTTTTACCTATTTTAGACAACTACCCTATCAAGAATATTGCAATTCATGCGCGCATTGGGAAGCAATTATATAAAGGAGGTGTAAACTTAGATGCGTTTCAACTATGTATTGACAACACGAAACATAAATTGTATTATAATGGTGATATCACTACCGTGGCTAAATTTCATGAAATGCAAGAACGCTTTCCTTCCATAGACCACTGGATGATTGGAAGAGGATTAATTTCAGATCCTTTCTTACCGAGTATGATTAAAAAAAATACTTTAGAATATCCTGCAAACAAAATTGAATTATTCAGTGCGTTTCATGATACTTTGTATGCTATTTATAGTGAGTCATTATCAGGATCCACACATATTTTACTGAAAATGTACCATTTATGGGAATATTTTTCCGCTACGTTTTCAAATCCGCATAAGGTATTGAAAAAAATAAAAAAAGCGCAAAGTATACGGAATTACGAAGCCGCTGTTGCAGAAATTTTCAAAAATGAAAAGTTTTAAAGAAATTAAACCATTTAGAAATTAAGGTTCATTAAGCAACGGGTCTAAATAATTCTTAATATCTTACTGATTAAAATTTAGGGAATAATCAGTTCTTATTTATCAACAAAAAAAATGAGATTCTCATTTGACTGAGAATCTCATTTAACTTATTTACTTTCTGAAATTGGCTAATTAGCGGCCGTAAATTATACTTTAATCCAATTCAATACTTCCGGATCCGTTACTAATATTCTTGGGGAAATGACTTTTTCTAATTCTCCTTTTTCATTGATTAGGTATTTTTGAAAATTCCATTCTACAGTTGAATCTTGCAATCCATTTTTAGCTTTTTGAGTCAAAAACTGATAAATAGGAGCCATATCATCCCCTTTTACAGAAACTTTGTCCATCATAGGAAATGTGACTCCATAATTCAATTGACAAAATGCAGCAATTTCTTCGTTTGTTCCAGGCTCTTGTGAAGCAAAATTATTAGCTGGAAAACCTACAATCACAAATCCTTTGTCTTTATATTCTTTATATATTGCTTCAAGATCTTTATATTGAGGAGTAAGACCACATTTTGAAGCGGTATTGACAATCATTACTTTTTTACCTTTCAAAGATGCAAAATCAAACATATTTCCTGACAAATCGGTTACTTTGAACTGATAAATTGTTTCCTTTTCCATAACAATATTGCTTTTATTTAATTTAGTTTTTTTGGTTTGTGCCTGATTTTGACAACTAAAAAGAAACAGCACAGAACATGTTAAGAATAATAGATTTTTCATACGTAGATATATTTATTTTTTTTGAATATGGAATCGCATATAAATATCGGTAACATCACCGAATTTTTGTTCAGCTCATTTCATAGTTATATTGTCGATAAAATTAAAACAATTAATTGTTCCTTAAAAATTTATTTCCGCTAAACAAAAGTTAAAAAAGCCTGATGACAAACAAAACACCAGTTTTCCAAACAAATAAACAACAAAACTTAAATATTGTCTGTAGTTGTAGTAACTGGGGCGGCATTCTCTATAGGATATCCGTCCATATCCATTACTTTCCCTTTTTAAATTTGGCTGTAAGATGCCATTCCGAAGAAAGCGATTAAGATTACAAAAATATTTTTCATCGAATGGACTATAATTGATTTACCTTTTTATCAAAGTTAGGTCCCAGTTCATAAATACTAGAACGTAATTCTTCCTTAATTGGCTGCACTTTCTGAGTTTCTTTATTCGATTTGTAAATCATCGCCAAGTGGTATTGCACTTTTGGTTCGAATGTTTTTCCGGCCACATATTTTTGAGCGATTTCTAACGCTTTTTTATTTTGACCCGTATTTAAATATGACCAAGCCAATAAATCATAGGAATCAGGAGTTGGACGATGTTCCACTTCCACTTTTGCAATTTCCAATGCTTTCGAAGCAGTTTCTTTTGCATCAGCATAAATCAAAACATTGTATTTATTGTACATCGCGCCATAATTATTATCTTTTAGCATTGTAAAATAAGCATTCCTGTTTTCTACTTCTTTGGCTTTATTTCCTTCAAATTGGGCAATTTGAGATTTCAATAAATAAAAATCAGGCGTATTGTGCGTAACCTCAATTGCTTCAACTATTCTTTTTGCCTCTACCGTATTTCTTTCATGAGAAAAAACAATCCATGCAATTCCTTTCAAAGCATAAGAATAATTAGGATCTATTGCCAATGTTTTTAAATAGCTGTCATACGATTCTTGTATTCTTCCCGCATGACCGTAAAAATCACCTAGATTAGAATAGGACCAGATTTTAAGCACTTTATTATCTTCTTTCTCAGCAATATCTCTAGCTTTTTCCATAAAAGTTATCGCTGTTTTCAAATCGCCTTTGTGATCATTCCATTTTGCCAGACGAATAAGATAATCATAATCTCGCATATCTCGCATAGCGTTCAAATTCCTTACGGCTTCCGGATAATTCCCCAATTCCATTTGAATGTCAAATAGTAATTTTTGAGTTTCCTTCTTTCCTTCGCCTATTGCCAGCGCTTTATTGGCTAAACCTAAAGCTTCCTTAAAACGGTGTTGTGCAATATAATTTCTGGCCAAAGATCTAATAGTAGAAACCTTAGAATAATTATATGTTTTGTATGATTGTGTTAGCAATGATTCTGTTTTATACAAGTATTTGATATTTCCTGTATATTCAAAAAGTGTAGCATAATTAGACGCTAACATGCTTAAATAACTAATTTGATTAGGAGCTGCATCGAATTTTTTTTGCCAAAAATCAATTTCGTTATTGGCAAAAGTCATTGACTTATTATCTTTTACATTTAGGTATTTATTGTAATCTACTGTTTTTGTAATTTGTTTTGGTTTATAATCGCAACTAAAAAGAGATAGGATTGTAAAAACAAATAATGGAATTATTTTTAAAGTTTTCATAATCTGATTTGTTTGTTTGTTTGTTTGTTTGTTTGTTTTGAAAAGAAAAAAAACAGAGTTGAAATTAAATTATTCGGACTCTGTTTTTTTTTTTTAAATATTACCAGGCTGTAGCCAAATAAGGGAAAGAAACTCCGAATGATTTATCATTTGCATTTACGTGATCTGCGGTAAGTGCTGCATTTGAAGTTCCCATTGGTCCTCCAAAAATCAACAACAATTCTACATCAATTACGTCATCTGCTAAAGCTCTACCAGTTAGAATATTTGTTCCGTCAAAGAATGTTGTTTTTTTAGTTTTATCAACATTCAATACATCAGTAGCCAGAAGACCTGTTAATTGCGGTGCCGTCTGACCTAATGCATTTGTAGTATATCCTGCATTTAAAGCTAATAATCTAGATTGAAAAATAGATTGGTATTTTGCGCCCATCATGGATGGAATTGCAGCATTGAAATCATCCTTAGGCTGCCCAGATGCTATAAAAACGGTGTTTATTGCAGGTCTGGCCATTTGATCTTGTTGAACAAATGTTCCTGAAAAATCAGCGCTTACTGCAGCATTATTATCTGAATCATTATTATCACAATTTACTGAAACAACCGCACATACTAGTGCTAAAGCTATTAATTTGAAATTATTTGTTGTACTCATGATTTTTATATTTAGGTTTTTGAATTCGTGAATCTTCGATTTCATGTTTATATGTTTTAAATAAAATTAGTTATTGTTTTTTCTTTGTTTCAGCCCAAACATTAATTTTGCTGGAAGTACCTAACATTGTTTTTGGAACTTCAACCACTAATGAAAGTACATTTGTTCCTGCAAAAGTGTCTGTACCAGGATTTTTGAATCCAGAAGCTGTTCCTCCAAGGATAGCTTTAAATTGCCCTAAGTCAAAAAAGAAAGGATCGTCTCTTGGTCCTGCAAAAAATTTCATTCCGTTTTTCTCAGCAATTAAAGGTGTTGCACCGTAAGAAGAAATCGTTACACTTCCTGAAGCTGCAATAGTTTTAATGGAACTTGAAGTTCCTGTTGATGTTGGCGCGTAAGGCCCGAAGAAATACATTTTGTCATCTCTTTTGATGGCTTGAATAACTAAATCTTCAATATTGTCGCCTGTGTTATCAATATTGATTTCAATCATAACATTTTCATTAAATGTTGCCGCAGCTGTAGCATTAGGACTTAACAATCCTTGAGTGTTTACTGCAAATGCAAGATTATTGGTGTCTTGTCCTTGAAAAGTGTACAAATCAGTAATATCTGCTGCATTACCTGTTACTGCTGGAGCATCAACGTGATCAGCAGCTACTAAAATTAAGCCCGAAACCGCCACTAGCGATAGACCTAATATCATTTTCGTTTTTTTCATTTTGTTATAATTTAAAAGGTTATTTAAGCATTTACGGGATTGTATTCGGTTTGGTTTTAAAAATCATAAAAAAAATTAATATATTTTTCAAATAATTGATTTACAGCATTTTAAATACTTAAATAAAATACAATTATTACTATTTTTATTTTATTTTAAAGTTGCTATTCACAAAATTTGTCAATTGTGAGTAAGAATGTATAAGTTTGTATTAGCAAAATAAAAAGCATATGACCCAAGACGAACTATTAGTATTAATTAATAAGAAAGATGAAAAGGCTTTTACCCATCTATATGATATGTATTCAAAAAGCCTGTTTGCAGTAATCAATGTCCTTGTGAAAAATAGAGAAGAAGCCGAAGATGTGCTTCAGGATGTATTTGTGAAAATCTGGAAAAATATAGATTCCTATCATGAAAGCAAAGGGCGTTTCTACACTTGGATTCTAAATATTGCCCGCAATACATCAATAGACAAACTGCGTTCTAAAAATTTTAATAACAGTCAAAAAAACCTTTCTTCAGATAATTTCGTACATCTATTTGACGACAGCAGCAAACTCGTCAATAAAATTGATACTATTGGTATACAGGAATTTGTAAAAAAACTAAAGCCAAAATGTATACAAATAATAGATTTACTGTTTTTTAAAGGGTATACCCAGCAAGAGGCTTCCGATGAATTGGAAATTCCTTTGGGAACCGTTAAAACGCATAATCGAAACTGTATTAATGATTTAAGAAATTATTTGAAAATATAATGGAAGCAAAAGAATATATAGAATCAGGTATTTTAGAACTCTACGTTTATGGTTTACTCTCTGAAACCGAAAATGAAGAAGTGGCCGCTATGGCAAAAAATAATCCAGAAATTAACGACGAAATCATTGCGATCGAAAAAGCTATCGTAGCCTTATCTTCGAGCTTTTCACCGTTTATTTCTGCAGAGAATTTCGAAAAAATAAAAGAAAAATTAGAACTTAAGCACGCTAAAGTAATTGAATTCGAACCAAATAGAAATTGGTCTCAATACATCGGCTGGGCAGCTGCAGTTCTTTTATTGGTTGGCATTGGCTATCAATACAATCAAATGGAGCAAACCAATAATCAAGTGGTAAATGCTACTTCCGAGAAATCAAAACTCGAGAAAGATCTTAAAACTTTAGAATTGAAAAATTCGGCAAGCGAAACCAGTTTAGCGGTTGTAAGAGATACAAAAAATACGGTTGTAGCACTTGGCGGACAAACCGTTGCACCAGAATCTTCGGCTAAAGTATATTGGAATAAAGAAACTAAAGTAGTTTATGTAGATGCAGCAGGATTACCGGAACCTCCAGAAGGAATGGTATATCAAGTTTGGGCATTAAAACTGAATCCATTGACTCCTACAAGCATTGGATTATTGGACAATTTCAAGGTTAATGATCAAAAAATGTTTGCTGTAGATAACGCAACTGATGCTGAGGCTTTTGGTATTACATTAGAACCTAAAGGCGGAAGTTTAACGCCTACAATGGAACAATTATATACGTTAGGAAAAGTGTAAATAGTACTTCTTCTTACTAATTAAATAAAAAAGGTTCAACTTTGCGGTTGAACCTTTTTTATTTAATGCTTTTTTCATTGCCATTGGTTTTAACCAACGGACAGAATAATAAAACAGAATTGGCTTTAGCCAAAAATCAGCATTCTTATTTTGACTAAAGCCAACAAAAACAAAACTATTAACTTCGTTGGTTAAAACCAAAAGCAATTGCATATAGTCCGTTAAAAATCCTAATCTCTATTTCTTATAGTATTTTTTATACTTTGGATAGGAAATAGCTCCAAATATAGTAATTGCTCCAATAGAATACCAAATCCAACTCAAAGAATGTGCTTCTCCACTTGCGTAGGAATGCAATCCTACCAAGTGAAAATTGACTCCATAATACGTAAACAAAATAGATATAAAAGCAAACATACTCATCAGGTTAAATATCCATTTACCACGTAAAGACGGAACAAAACGAGCATGAATCACAAAAGCATAAACCATAATACTAATTAAAGCCCAAGTTTCTTTTGGATCCCAACCCCAATAACGCCCCCAACTCTCGTTGGCCCATTGTCCTCCAAGGAAGTTTCCAATGGTTAGCATAATTAGACCGATTGTCAAAGCCATTTCGTTAATATAAGTGATTTCCTGAATATTCAAATCCATTTTGGCTTTGTTTTTTTCATTGGTAAACAAAATCAACAATAATGAAACCGTACCCAAAATCATTCCTAATGCAAACGGCCCATAACTCGCCACAATTACCGCAACGTGAATCATTAACCAATACGAATTCAGAACAGGTTGCAGATTCGCAATTTCCGGATCAATCCAGTTTTGATAAGCAGCCCAAAGAATCATCGCGGTTACAAAGGCTGAAGAAGCTACAGTCAATTTTGATTTTATATCAAATGCTAAACCAAAGAACATGGTTGCCCAAGCTATATATATGATCGATTCATAGGCATTACTCCAAGGTGCATGACCGGAAATATACCAACGGGCAATTAAACCTGCAGTATGCAATACAAATAATAATCCTATTATAACATGCATTGTATTTACTGCTATAGTTAATACTTTGCGCTCTTTAAAGATTTGTAAAATCGTAAAAAACAACATCAAAATAGCCGCTAAGATATACCAATAAGGAAGTTTCTGGAAAACATCATATGTATTATACAGTATTTCGGTCGTGATTTTTTCTTCACTTGGTCTCACTTTTCTGCCAAATCTTTTTTGGAAACCATTCATGCTTTCCAATAATTCATCGGCTGTTTTATAATCCTTGGTTTCAGCTGCATTAGTCAAAGTACCAAAATACAATGGCAATACATTTTTAGTATAGGTAGCTTCCATTCCTTTCAATCCCGATTCATTCAATTCTAAGTAAGATATCCATTTATTATTTTTATCCTCAGGAATTGGGAAAATTTTCAATATTCGTCCGCTTAGCGCAGATTCCATCAGATTTACTTTTTTGTCAGTTTCGATAAAACCTTTTTCAAAACTATTTGGATTTGCTGATTTGAATGCTTCTTCTAAATATTTAGAAAGCTTATAATTCCCTTTTTCGTCAAAGAAAGATACGAAAGGAGCAAATTTTGCCGCTTTATCAATTCCTATAATTTTACGAATACTATCGTTTTCCGGTTTGATATAGATAATTGGAATTTCAATCCAATAACTCGCGTATTGTGTCATGGACAAAAATACCTGATCAGAATTCATTCCGTTATAAGAATCATCATGACTTACTTTTCGCAACAATTCAGAAGAAAACGTATTAATAGGTTTCATCCTTCCACCAGCGTCTTGGATAACTAATCTTCCAAATTTTGCTGCATGCACTTCCGGAACTTTATATTTAGTAATCAAAGCATTTAGTTCGTCCTGACTCAATACTTTTTTAGTGTGATTGGCATGTGTTGCAGGTGCAGCTTCGGCTTCGGTATGAGCCTGTCCTTCATGATCTGCGTGATTGTGTTCCTGTTCCTGCGCGAAACCATTAAAACTAAGCATTAGAACTAAAATTGTAAGCAACTTAGCCTTCTTCACTTTTACTACTTCTAGTTTTCGTTTCAAATCAGCAAAACGGGAATACTTGGTAAACATAATCGACATCATTGCAAAAAACAACATGAAATAACCGCTGTAAGTAATCGCTGTTCCCCAGAAATCGTGATTCACGGATAAAACCGTTCCTTTTTCGTCAGGATCGAATGAAGATTGAAAAAAGCGAAACTGTTTATAATCTAAAACATTATTCATAAAAATTCTGGCATCAAATGATTTAGTTGAATCCTGAACGGTAACCTTGCTTTCAAAAGAAGAATAACTTTTCTCCGTTCCTGGATATTTTTGGGCAATAAAATCATTTAGTTTTATCTTGAAAGGCAAGACATACGCCTTACTTCCGTAGAATAAAGTATAATCTATATTTCCTATTTTCACTGTTTTAGATTCTCCAATTTTACCTTTAGAGCCTAGTACAGTAACTTCTTTTTGCTGTCCATCTGCACTAACATTCAAAACTAAAGCATCTTCATGATTCTTCTCCTTAAAATCATTTTTTGATTCATACGCAATTACACCTTTCACCGCAGGATCTGGGAATACAAAGCGCATTTCTCCAATAGTATACAAAGAACGCATCATCAATGGTTGCGCAGCACCTTTATTCACTTTACCCTGTAATTTATCAGCCATACGCATATAATTCCCTTCAAATGGTGTCTGGATGGTGCTGGTGTTGCCGGTAATATTGATATTTATTGCTCCTTCAGTATATTTATTTAATGAGAATAATACGTTATGTATGTTTTGAATTTCACCTTCTTTTAGCATGTGTTCATGACGTCCGCCATCACCTGCTTCTACGATTTTAAAATACAAAGTGCCTTTAGGATCCGGTTTGATAATTTCTTTTGCACCCAAAATAAAATTTTTATATTCTACTTTGAATTCAGTATCAGCAAATTTATCTGAGATAGAAAAATTATTATTGGTAACTGGCGAAAGCAACAAAAGTTTTTCAAAAACTCTGCGTTTCATTTCGCCTTTGTATTCCCCGTCAACAAAAACAGTAAGAAAAGTTTTATCTGAAAAAACTTGATTTTCCGCAGCGCCTTCGCGAATGGGCATCATCCCTTCATAACTAATATATCGAGTTACGAAAGCTCCCAAAAGAATAAAGACAAAAGATAAATGGAGTAATAAAGTGGCCCATTTTTCTTTTTTTAATAATTGATAACGCTTGATGTTTCCTATGAAATTGATAAGAAAAAACACCATTATGGCTTCAAACCACCAAGCGTTGTAAACCCAAATTTTTGCTGTATCAGTGTTATATTTGCTTTCGATAAAAGTTCCGACGCCCATTGCAATTGCAAATGATAAGAAAAGTATGGCCATTAATCGCGTAGAGAACAAAATAGAGAATATTTTTTTAATCATTTGTAATGTATTTTATTTCTTATAAAGTGCCACAAAAGTACTTAAAAATGTTGAGTTCTATATTCGTTCAATTGTTAATTTAATCCAAAATTAAGACTTTTTGTTTTCTGATAAAAAAATGATTTTGATACTAATTATACTTAGCAAACTATTGCAAAAAACAGTAAAAAACGGTTCATATTTTTTTCCTAATTTTGCCCTATGACTAAAGTAATAATTATCGGTTCTGGAAATGTAGCACAACATTTAATTGCTGCTTTTCAAAAATCCCAAAACATGGGGACAGAAATCGACTTGATTCAAGTTTTTTCAAGACAAAAAGAAAGTGTCTCTCACCTGCTCGATTTAAAAAAAATCACAGATGACCTAGCGACTTTGGAAGAAGCGGACTTGTATATCATAGCCGTTTCTGATGATGCGATCGCTGCTGTTTCTTCGCAAATTCCGTTCAAAAATCGTTTGGTGGTGCACACTTCCGGAAGTATTCCCTTAAATGCTTTGGATGATGATAATCGAAAAGGCGTATTTTATCCGTTGCAGACATTTACCAAAAACAAAGAAGTTGATTTTAAAACCATCCCTATTTGTTTAGAAAGCGAAAATGCTACTGATTTTCAATTATTGGAAAAGGTGGCAAAAATGATTTCCGATAAAGTTTTTGCCATTAATTCAGAACAACGGAAAGCATTGCATGTCGCGGCAGTATTTGTCAATAATTTCACCAATCATTTGTACCAAATAGGAAGTGAAATTTGTCAGGAAAATCAAGTTCCTTTCGAAATTCTAAAACCTCTAATTTCAGAAACTGCTCAAAAAATAATGGTACTTTCGCCAGAGGAAGCACAAACCGGACCGGCAAAACGCAATGATAGTGCTACTATTGAAGCGCATAAAGCTTTTTTATCCGATGAGAACCATTTGAAAATTTATAAAACACTAACACAATCTATACAGCATAATGGCAAAAAGTTATAAAGAAATAATGAACGATATCACCACTTTTATTTTTGATGTCGATGGCGTACTAACCGATAGTTCTGTTTTTGTAACCAATGAAGGAGATATACTGCGCACCATGAATATTCGTGATGGTTATGCCATGAAAGCAGCTGTAGAAAGCGGTTATAATGTATGTATTATTTCAGGCGGAAGTAATGAAGGCGTGCGGGTTCGACTAAGAAACCTTGGTATCACTGACATTCATTTAGGAACATCAAACAAAGTAGAAACCTTTGATGAATATACCGATGTTTACAATATAAATCCGGAACACGTTTTGTATATGGGAGATGATATTCCTGATTATCATGTTATGAAATTAGTTGGTTTACCTGCTTGTCCGCAAGACGCGAGTCCTGAAATTAAGGGGATTTGTAAATATATTTCGCATATAAACGGCGGAAAAGGATCGGCTCGGGACGTGATTGAACAAGTCATGAAAGTGCAAGGAAAATGGATGGAACATTTTGACGGAAAACACGATTAAATAGTTTTCAGTAGCAGTTTTCAGTCACATTCAGTACTGAAAACTGCGACTGCGACTCAACACTGAACACTAAATATGAAGTACCTAAAACTAATCCGTTACCAAAATTTGTTGCTGCTTGCATTTATGCAACTCGTTTTCAGATATGGTTTTTTCAAATTTCAAAATATCCCATTGTCACTGGCAGATTGGCAATATTTATTATTAGTATTATCAACCGTTTTGATTGCAGCAGGCGGTTATGTAATTAATAATATAGTTGACCAGAATACGGATAATGATAACAAACCAAAGGACGTCGTTGTAGGTAAATCCATCTCTGAAGCAAAAGCATACAATATATACGTTGTGCTTAATTGTGTTGGTGTGGGGATTGGATTTTATCTGTCAAATGTGATAATGAAACCTGGTTTTGCCTCTATATTTATTTTGATAGCCGCTACGCTTTATCTTTATGCTACAAGCTTAAAGCAAATGGTTCTAATTGGCAATATTGTTGTGGCTTTATTGCTCGCTTTCAGTGTTGTTATAATAGGGATTTTTGATTTATATCCCGCTACTTATGAAGGAAATCAGGCGCAAATGGCTGTTATATTTTCAATTCTTTTAGATTATGCTATTTTTACTTTTTTCCTTAATTTCATTAGGGAAATCGTTAAAGATTTAGAGGATGTAAATGGCGATTATAACTATGGTATAAATACTTTACCGGTAGCAATAGGAATTAACAGAACCACTAAAACAGTTTTTGCATTAAGTATTATCCCTTTAATAGCAATCCTTTTTTATATCTATAACAATTTGTTCCTACTGATTTACACCACTATTTACTTCTTAATTTTTGTTGTGGGACCACTGCTCTATTTCACAATGAAAATTTGGAATGCAAAAACAAAAAAAGACTTTTCTCAATTGAGTTTTTTACTAAAATGGATACTTTTTTTCGGAATTTTATCTATTGTTGTAATCACCATAAATATGAATTATAATGCTTAAAAATAAATTAAAAAAATACAAACTAATTCTTGCTTCGGGTTCTCCAAGACGTCAACAATTCTTTAAAGATCTAGATTTGGATTTTGAAATCCGGGTAAAAGAAATCGAAGAAGTATATCCTGCGGAATTAAAAGCATCAGCAATTACAGATTATTTGGCTGAATTGAAAGCGAGTGCATTTGAAGGCGAATTAAAGCCCAATGAAATACTTATAACAAGTGATACGATTGTTTGGCATAACAATAAGGCTTTGGGCAAACCAAAAGACCCGCAAGATGCTTTTGAAATCCTGAAATCATTGTCGAATACTACTCACGATGTGATTACCTCGGTTTGTTTTAAAACTACTTCAGAAACAACGGTTCTTAACGAGCTGACTAAAGTTACTTTCAACGAATTAAGTGATGAAGCTATTTATTATTATTTGGAAAATTACAAACCGTTTGATAAAGCGGGTGCTTATGGTATTCAGGAATGGATTGGTTTTATCGGGGTTTCAAAAATTGAAGGTTCTTATGCTAATGTGATGGGCATGCCAACGGATAAAGTGTATGAATATTTAAGCAAATTAGCCTAATTAATCATGGATATAGACCTAATTTTCGATTATACAAAAGAACTAATTGGTTCAGGAATACTTTTGATTGTGTACATTTCATTACGATTGATAACTACAAAATTAGTAAGGCGTTATGCTAAATCAAGTCACACTCTTGAACATCGAACTAATTTAGTAATCAAATACATTCATTTATTTATTAATATTTTAGTATTGATCGCTTTAGTTTTAATTTGGGGAGTGCAGACTAAAGATATTTTTATTGCTCTTTCCTCTATTACAACTGTTGTAGGGGTTGCCATGTTTGCGCAATGGTCTATTTTGAGTAACATCACATCTGGTATTATTTTGTTCTTTTCTTTTCCGTTTAAAATTGGCGACATAATAAAAATTCATGACAAAGATTTTCCTTTTGAAGCCGAAATCGAAGATATTGGGGCTTTTCATGTGTACTTAAAAACCGATGACGGAGAAAAGGTTATCTATCCTAACAATTTACTTTTGCAAAAAGGAATTTCAATACTGAAAAATCATTTTGATGATAAAGAATTTATAGATTAATTGCAATTTTGTGAAAATATAATTTAATTTGGTTCCAGTTATAAATCATTTTAGTGTTTATGTGTAAATTATATAACAATTTAAAAAAAATCTATAAACTGTAAAAGTTTTTATTACCTCATATTTGCTTGTTAAATTTTAAATTATATCTTGTTACAGTTTAGTACAAGATAAATACAACGAAAAATATGAATGACACTATAAAACTTCCATTCTACGCAAAACTTACTCTGATTTTATTGAGTCTGATTAGCTTTGGCTATATTTTTTATATCGGTCAGGAAATCTTAATTCCAATTCTGTTGTCTTTTATATTTGCCATATTATTACGACCAATTGCTCATTTTATAAGACACAAACTTCGTTTTCCACATGTTATAGCAGTTATGATTACTGTTTTGCTATTTATTTTATTTTTTATTGGACTTTTTGCATTTCTATCAATTCAGATTAGTGAGATTGCTAATGATTTTAATAAAATCGAAAGAAATTTTACCATTCACATGCAAAATATTCAACAATATATCAGGGAACATTTTAATATAAGTTCAAGAGAACAAAAAGAATATCTTGACACAGCTACTGAGGATTCGATGGAAAAAGGAAAAGAAATGATAGGAACGACTTTAATGTCCTTTACGGATACACTCCTAAACCTTATTTTAATTCCTATTTATACTTTTTTAATCCTTTTGTACAGAACGCATTTCATGTTGTTTTTTTCTAAATTGATAAAAAAAGAGTACCATCCTAAATTGCAGGATATATTGTGTCAAATAAAAGTAGCTGTAAAAAGTTATATCGTTGGTTTAATTATAGAAATGATTCTGGTTTCTGTATTAACTACAGTTGGATTCATGTTAATAGGTGTTAAATATGCCGTTTTATTGGGGATTATCACCGGGCTTCTAAATTTAATCCCTTACGTTGGAATATTGTTCGCAGGTGCTTTAAGTATTGTAGCGTCGCTAACTGGCACACCTGATTTATCAATAATTATTGGTGTCATTGTAGTCAACATAATTGTACAGTTGATTGATAACAATGTATTAGTCCCATTAGTTGTAAGTTCAAAAGTCCAAATAAATGCATTTGTATCTATTGTAGGTATTATAATAGGCTCGGCAATTTGTGGGATTTCTGGAATGTTTTTGGCTATTCCGATAATTGCCATTCTAAAAGTAATTTTTGACAGAATAGAATATTTAGAACCTTGGGGATATTTAATGGGAGATGATTTACCAAAAACATATACTTGGCGCAATATTAAATTACCACTTTTTGATTCAGAAACATCTGCAAAAAAAATCATAATCAAAACAGATATTATTGTTCCTATGTTTACAGAAACAACTACTGAAAATGATCTGAATAGAACTAATGATGAGAACTCAAATTCTCAGAGTTAAAAGAATTAAAACAATTTAAAGATTTTTTTTTAGATGCTAAAAAAACAACAACTTATATTATTCTTTTTGATATTCTGTTACTCTCAAGTTTCTTTTTCGCAAGTGGACAAACCCAAAAAAGATTCTTCCGAAGTGTACAAAAACATTCAAACCTATTCTAAAAAAAATAAATTCACGCGATTGGTTCATAAATTAGTTTTTAGACCCGTTAATCTAAAAGGTGCAAAGAAAAAAGTAGTACAAAAAAAACACCAAGCTTTTGAAGGCAAAATAATTAGAAAAATTAATATCATTACCTTAGACCCGTTTGGATTTTCAGAAATTGATTCTACAAAAAGACCCAAAAACTGGGCAGAAAGAGAAGGAAACAGAATACACATTAAAACCAACAGACTTGCAATTCTGAATTTATTACTTATTCGAAAAAACAAACCATTAGATTCTCTATTAGTAAAGGAGTCCGAACGTATAATTAGAACTCAAAGATATGTTAGCAGAGTTAGTATAACTTCGGAACTAATCAAAAACAACCCCGATTCTGTAGATGTTTCCGTTCGGGTTTTGGATACGTGGAGTTTGATCCCAAAAGGCTCTGTTTCAAGCTCCAGAGCTACTTTCGATTTGAATGAACGTAATTTTATAGGTTCCGGTCATGAATTTGACAATAAATTTAGAAATCGGTTCAGTGATGGAAAAATCGCCTATAGTTTAGCCTATAGCATTCCAAATATCAAAAATACATTTATAAAAACGACCATAAGATATTTCATAGATTTAGATGATTATTACGGGAAAAGTATCAATATTGAACGTCCTTTTTATTCCCCTTTAACAAAATGGGCCGGTGGAATTTATGTAGACCAACAATTTAGAAAAGATACGCTTCAAGATTCTAATTTGATATATGCCAAACTAAATTTCAGATATAATTCACAAGATCTATGGATTGGCCGTGCTTTTAAAATTTTTAAAGGGAATACCGAAAGTGACAGAACAACAAATCTAATCCTATCAGGCCGATTTTTAAATATAAAATATCTTGAAAGTCCTTCCATTGACTATGACCCTATCGATTTCTATTCAGCAGAAAAATTCCTTCTTTCGGGAATTGGCTTCACTTCAAGAAAATTCGTTGAAGATAAATACATATTTAAAAACGGCATCATCGAGGATGTTCCCATTGGAAAAATATATGGAATAACGGGCGGATATCAATATAAAAACAATCAGGGACGCTATTATTTAGGTGCTCGAGCTTCTTTCGGAAACTATTATCCTTGGGGTTTTTTAAGTACCAATATTGAGTTGGGCACTTTTTTTGACAAATCAACGACCACCCAAACTGCTTTTTTATTTCAGGCCAATTATTTCACCAATTTGATTGATCTGGGAAAATGGAAATTAAGACAGTTTATTAAACCACAATTCATATTGGGAATAAACCGTGCAAATTCTATTGGGGACCAACTTACCATAAATGAAAATTATGGAATTAATGGTTTTAATAGTGCTCAATATGGAACAAAAAAACTAATATTGACTTTACAGACTCAAGTGTATTCTCCGTGGGATCTGTGGGGATTTCGATTGAATCCTTACTTTAATTATTCAATTGCTATGCTTGCTAATGCTGAAAAAGGATTGGGTAACAGTAAAGCATATTCTAAAGTTAGTGTTGGATTTATTATAAATAATGACTTTTTAGTTTTCAGTGCTTTCCAAATATCACTTTCCTATTATCCTTCAATTCCTAATATTGGTGAGAATATCTTTAAAACTAATTCATTTGAAACTACTGACTTTGGCTTTCAGGATTTTGAATTGGCTAAACCGCGCACAGTAATTTTTAAATAAAGGAAGGTTCAATCTTGTAATCATAATTTATTCGTTTTTAATAAAGTGTGAATTATGTAATTTTATCATAAAATTCTATAAATATATATTTACCTTTTTTTCTTATATTTACATTATAAAAATATTTTAACTAAAACCTTGAAGAAAATGAAAAAAGTTACATTTTATTTAATGATGATGGTATTATCATTAAGTGCTTTTCCAACTACAATTTTGGCCGCTGAAAAAGCACCAACAACAGTAACAAATACTACAAAAGAAGTACCTGCAGAGGTAAAGGTTTTGTTAAATCGTTTAGATGAAATTAAAGCAATGGATAAATCTTCCATGAAATCTTCAGAGAAAAAAGCACTTCGTAAAGAAGTACGTGCAATTAAATCTGAGCTAGCAGCAACAGGAAATGGTGTTTATTTTTCAGTTGGTGCAATTATCATCATTATCCTTTTATTGATTCTTTTGTTGTAATTAATCTTTAAAATATATGCAAAAGAGAGGTTAATTAACTTCTCTTTTTTTTTGAAAGTAAGTCCCAATTAAGTTATTTGGCACAATTGTTGGCTTTATAAAAACATTAGCTTATTAAGTTAATAGAACATGAATATTAATTAAAAATTTTAAAAATGAAAACATTAAAACTAATCGCCTTAGGAATAATCCTTTTTGCCTCAAGTACAATACACTCCCAAGTTTCAGTAAATGTAAATATTGGTTCACCTCCAGCATGGGGTCCGGTAGGATATTCTAACGTAGACTATTATTATTTACCTGATGTTCAAGCATATTATGACATTAGAGCTACACAATTTATTTATTTAAATGGAGGAACATGGACTCGATCGAGATATTTGCCAGGACCATATAGAAATTATAACTTGTATAATGGATATAAAGTAGTACTAAACGATTACCACGGATCTAGACCATACAGTAACTTTAAAAGTCATAAAGTTAAATATTACAAAGGATATCACGGTAAACCACAAAAATCAATAGGTTCATACCGTAAAAATGATAAAAAATACGAAAATCATGGTGACAATGGTAACTACAATAATGGTCATAAAGAAGGAAAAGGTGACAAAGGCAATGGAAACGGAAAACACTAATTTCTAATGGCAACCTACAAATACTAAAAAACTCCACTAGTGGAGTTTTTTTTATTTAAAAATAATTTCTTTTTTAGAATTTATTCGAACAACACAAAAAGGATTTGTAAAAACTTGTGTAACCATACCTCCTGGTTCAGGGATAGTTTCTTTGACCGTAATAACTATATTCTTGTCTGTTTCAACAACATTTTCGATTCCTATTTTATACCCTCCCGTTGTTTTTTGTCCCATATTTAAAATAACAAAATTTGACGTTTGAATATCATTCGGCCCAATTTTATTTTTTAAATTCTCATCCCCTTGAAGCATCTTAATTTCGTTAGGTTCCGAAAGAATTTCAAAAAAACGTATACTAGCTCCACCATCATTTTGTTGTGTTAAGATTTCAAACAAAGGCCTTTTTTCTATAGTTTTATTAGTGGAAGAACACGAAAACAATAATACGGTTAAAAATACAAGAGCAATTTTTTTCATTTTTTTAATAAAATTAAGAAGGTTTAAAGATAGAATCTTATACGTATTGATTTATTGCCTTTTTATATAACTCTTCATACAAAGGCAAAATGTTTTTGATATCAAATCTTTTAGCAATAGTAAGTGCATTTTCTTTGAATTTTTTTAAAGTTTCATCATCTTTCAAAATTTTCAAAGCATTCTCGGCCATTTCATCGGTATTACCCACATCGCTCAAATAGCCTGAAATTCCATCAAAATTCACTTCCGGTAAACCTCCGGAATTACTCGAAATTACCGGAACACTCCAGGCCATAGCTTCCAAGGCAGCAAGACCAAAGCTCTCCGTTTCAGAAGGCAACAGGAACAAATCCGTATAACTCAGAATTTTATCAATTTCATTACTGTTTCCAAAAAAGATTACCTTATCTAAAATGCCTAATTCTTGGCATAAGTATTCCGCTTTCTCTTTTTCTGGACCATCACCCACCATCATTAACTTGGCAGGAATTTCCTTTTGAATGTTATAAAATATTTTAATAATGTCCGGAATTCGTTTTACTTTTCTAAAATTACTAATATGGGTAATAATACGTTCATTTCCTTTTGCCATAACGGAACGACGACATGGAGTATTAGGATCGTTAGTATTTTTATCTAATTCAATAAAGTTAGGAATAACTTCGATTTCTTTTTTAATATTAAATAATTTAAGGGTATCATCTTTCAAACTTTGGGAAACCGAAGTAACATAATCCGATTTATTGATACTAAAAGTTACGGCAGGCTTATAAAATGGGTGATTCCCAACCAAAGTGATATCCGTTCCGTGAAGTGTAGTAACCATGGGAATATTAATTCCTTCATCCTTCAGCATTTGTTTCGCCATATAGCCCGCATACGCGTGAGGAATGGCATAATGCACATGAAGCAATTCAATTTTATATAACTTCACCATATCCACTAACTTGCTAGACAAAGCCAATTCATAAGGTTGATAAAGAAACAAAGGATATTCAGGTACATTAACTTCATGATAATGCACATTCGGATTTAAAAGAGCCAAACGCACTGGTTGACTATAAGTTATGAAATGAATTTCATGGCCACGTCGAGCCAGTTCAAGGCCTAATTCAGTAGCGACAACTCCACTTCCTCCAAAGGTAGGATAACAAACTATTGCAATTTTCATGTATTTATTTTAATGAAACGAAATTAATAAAATTAGGCTGAAATTTTAGAGAAATACACTTTTATTTAAAATTTCATTCGTTGAATTCTCACCGCATTCAAAATTGCCAATAAAGCCACGCCAACATCCGCAAAAACGGCTTCCCACATAGTGGCTAATCCCCCAGCTCCCATAATTAGGACAACGAATTTTACAGAAAAAGCTAAACCAATATTTTGCCAAACGATTTGTTTGGTTTTTTTTCCAATATTTATTGCTGTAAAAATTTTTGTAGGCTGGTCGTTTTGAATTACTACATCTGCAGTTTCGATTGCAGCATCACTTCCTAAACCGCCCATTGCAATTCCTACATCTGCCAAAGCGATTACTGGTGCATCATTTACTCCATCACCAACAAATGCTATTTTTAAATGCTTTTCTTTTAGTTCTGAGACTTTTTGAACTTTCTCTTCGGGTAATAATTCTCCAAAGGCTTGGTCGATATTCAACTCTTTGGCTATAATTGAAACTATGGCTTGATTATCACCTGAAAGCATAATCGTTTGAACATTTAATTTATGTAAACTCTGAATGGCTTCTTTTGCATCTTCTTTAATTTCATCAGCAATGATAAAATAGCCCACATATTTTTGATTGAGAGCAACTACTATAATTGTATATGGTATCGTGTCAATTTCAGTATCATAATTGATGTCGAATTTTTTCATCAATTTAGCACTTCCTACTAAAATTTCTTTTCCATCTACAAGCCCTTTCATTCCATGACCTGCAATTTCTTCTACTTCAGTAACTGTAGTAGTGTCTTTCACAATGTCCTTCGCATATTCAATTATAGCTGAACCAACAGGATGTGTTGATTTAGTTTCGATTGCAGATGTATATTTTACCAAATCAGCTTCCGAAATTCCAATAGCAACAACTTTTTGCACCTTAAAAACACCCTTGGTCAGTGTTCCGGTTTTGTCCATAACTACAACTTGAATAGAAGCCAAAATATCCAAAAAAGTAGATCCCTTAATTAAAATTCCGTTTCTACTGGCTGCGCCTATTCCACCAAAATAGCCCAAAGGAATAGAAATCACCAATGCACAAGGACATGAAATTACTAAGAAAATTAATGCTCGGTACAACCAATCTTTGAAAACGTAATTCTCAACAAATAACATTGGAAGCAAACAAATTCCAATGGCCAGAAAAACAACAATTGGTGTATAAATTTTGGCGAATTTTCTAATAAATAATTCTGTTGTAGCTTTTTTTGCAGTGGCTTCCTGAACCATTTCCAGAATTTTAGATAATTTACTATCGGTAAAAATGGCTGTAACTTCGACTTCAGCGACTGAGTTGAGATTGATCATTCCGGCAAGAACCATTTCGTCTTTTGATTTGGTATCGGGTTTGCTTTCCCCTGTCAATGCAGCTGTATTGAAAGTAGCAGAATCAGAAAGCAGTTTTCCATCCAAAGCTAATTTTTCACCTTGCTTTAATTGAATAATTTCACCAATGGTAATATCCGAAGCTTTTTTAGAAATGGTTTCGAGTCCTTCAATAACGTTTGCTGAATCCGGCCTTTGGTCCAATAATGCTTTGATGCTTGATTTAGCTCTTTTTACAGCTAACATTTGAAATAATTCCCCAATAGAATAAAATAACATTACGGCAACACCTTCGGCGTATTGGCCAATGCCAAAAGCACCAAGTGTAGCGATGCACATTAGAAAAAACTCTGAAAAAACGTCGCCTTTACGAATACTCTCAAAAGCTTCTTTTAACACTAGGAAACCTACCGGAATGTAAGCTACGCAAAACCATAAAATCCTAACCCAACCCACGAACCAGGTTTGAGGAAAATAATTATCAAATGCAATTGCTGTTAATAGTAATAGTAAACTTAGTATTGAAGGCAAAAACATTTTAAAAACACTATCACTCCCATTGGAATGGTCATGGTCGTGGTCATCGTCAGAATGATTTTCTTGCTCATCATGAGAACAACAACTTACATCTTCGCTCGTTTTATTAACTTTTTTTTCTTCTAATGCGCAACATTTCTCGTCAGGCATATGTTTATTTTGAGATGCCATTTTTAATAATTTTATCTTTTATAAAAAAAGAGAAGTAAATAATAACCAAAAGTGTTACTACAGCTGTAATAATAAATGTTGCATTGGCTCCAAATTGATACCAAATTAATCCTGCCAAAGAACTTGCTATTAAAGTACATATGCTTTGAAATCCCGAATAGGTTCCAATTGCTGTGGCGGTATCTTTTTTATCGGAAATATTGCTGATCCATGCTTTCGAAATTCCTTCAGTTGCGGCGGCATAAACTCCATAAATAAAAAAGAAAAGCGAAATCGCATAGATACTTTTACTGAAAGCCATTCCAAAATAGACTATGGAAAATAAAGATAATCCAAATATAAACATCTTTTTTAAACCTATTTTATCTGCTAAAATACCTATTGGAAATGCCGAAAGCGCATAAACTAAATTGTAAAAAATATAAACTCCAATTACATTTGTATCATTAAGTCCCGCTTGTTTGGCTTTTAATAACAAAAAAATATCTGAACTATTAAATAATGTAAATGCCAACAACCCGATTACTACTTTTCGATATTGCTCCGGACTTGTTTTCCAATAGTTAAGAAATGAAAAAAAAGAGATTGGCTTTTTTTCTATTGGATGGGTTTTAATTTTGTCTTTAAGCAAGAATGATGCTAATACGGCAAGGACACCGGGAATAAAAGCGATATAAAAAAGCGTTTTGTATTGTTTCGGATAAAAATAAAGATAAATCAATGCTATAAGTGGCCCTAAAACAGCACCCAACGTATCCATTGACCTATGAAATCCAAATATTTTACCTTTGGTTTCAGGTGTTGCTTCATCCGATAAAATAGCATCCCTTGCCCCAGTACGAATTCCTTTTCCGAAACGATCAATTGCTCTTGCAAAAAATATCCAAAGCGGAAAGATAAATACTGCCATCATGGGTTTTGAAATAGCACTTAAACTGTAGCCCAGTTGCACAAAGGGAACTCGTTTTCCGGAATTATCAGATAACTTTCCAAAATACCCCTTGCTTAATCCAGCCAAAGCTTCGGCAAATCCCTCTAAAACACCAATTAATACAATTGAAAAACCAATCGTTTTAAGATAAATAGGCATTATAGGATAAAGCATTTCACTTGCAGTGTCGGTAAATAAACTTACCAATGACAATACCCAGACTGTTTTTGTTATGTAATTCAGTATTTTCATTTTGCCTTTTTTTTAAATGATAATTTCATTCCTAAATTACAATTACCTTTCCTTTTTAGACCTTTTCTTGTTAAGCCATTTATTAGCTTTATATGTTATATAAGCGGAACCACTTCCTATGATTGCTCCAGCCAATACATCGCTTGGATAATGAACTCCCAAGTGCATCCTTGAATATCCTACGGCACTCGCCCATACAAAAGAAGGCGCAATAATATACCATTTTGGATAAGCCATACTCAATGTTGTTGCTGTTGCAAAAGCAGTAGAAGTATGACCGGAAGGAAATGAATAACCCGGTGCCGAAGTCGCCTGATCAATATCTGAATATGTATCAAATGGTCTCTCTCGCTTTATAGTACGTTTTAAAGCAGTTGTTATAAATGCTGAAACCAGAAAGGTTTCTCCAATAAATATTGCTTGCTTTTTGATGGTACTGTCTTTCTTTATCAATCCTAAGGAATAAATAATAATGGGAGTTGCAACGCTGATTGGAACGGCACTATTGGTTATTACCTTAAAAGTGGGATCAAAAGATGTATTTCTGTTAACATTAATATCTCTTAAAATATTGATGTCTATATTTTGTGCATTTAAAAAAGTTACGCAAAAAAGAAATAGCGTTAAATAGCCTATTTTAAACACATTCCTCTTATTATTCATAGTATTTATTTTCAAATCAAATATACTATAATACATGGAGCAATTTTTAACTAAATGTTTCAAAATAAATCTTAAAAGCCCTTTTAATCAAAATAGGCCAATATGAAATTGTTTACTAATTTCATATTGGCCTAAAGCTAATTATTGTGTTTAATTACGCTATTTTACAATCGCCTCATATATTACTTCCTGAATATCTTCTCGAATATTTTCTTTAGATAATTTATTTTCAGTAGACAACGGAAAAGTTCTATTAGATAGAAATACATAAACTATTTCGGCTTCAGGATCTGCCCAAGCCATAGTTCCTGTAAAACCGGTATGTCCAAAACTAGTCATTGATGCACATCCGCAGGTAGGTCCGGCAAGTCCTAATTGCGGTTTATCGAATCCAATACCTCTCCTATTCCCTTCGGCACAAAAATAACAGGTATTGAAATCATTAAATGTTTTCTCAGAAAAATATTGGTGATTACCATAAGTCCCTTTCTGCAAATACAATTGCATAATTTTAGCCACATCCATTGCGTTAGAAAAAACACCTGCATGACCAGAAACTCCACCTTCTAATGCTGCCGATAAATCGTTGACATAACCTTGTAAAACTTGTTTACGGAAATAAGAATCAACTTCGGTCGGAGGAATTCTGTTTTTATCAAACTTTTTCAATGGATTAAAGCTTGAATTATTCATCCCAAGTGATTGATAAAAATTTTCTTGAATTAAATCGTCTAATTTTTTACCCGTTGTATTTTCTAAATAATCTTTAAGAATTATAAAAGTAAGATCACTGTATTTGTATTCCTTTTTAATAGCTAATTTACTTTTAATAATCATTTTCATTATCGAGTCATGGAAATCATTTCTTATAAAAAGACTATCGCCTAATTGTTTAGAAAACTGCTCTTCCGAAACTTTTCTGAAATAATTTTCTGAAAGTTTCGATTTATCCATTGTTGCCTTATAAAATGATATTCCAGCCACAAGTCCTGCATAATGAGATAATAATTCCTTGAAACGTATGTTTTCTTTATTCGAATTTTTAAAGATTGGAGACATTGTTCCTAATGTCGTTTCCATATTAATTTTTTGCTGATCATATTGTTGCATCACATTTGGCAAAGTAGCCAAAATCTTTGTTAATGACGCAACATCATAAATATCTGAATCCAAAACCTTCAAATCATTATTATAGGTGTGATAACCAAATGACTTTTGGTAAATAACTTTTCCTTTTCGAGCCACAACTACCTGAATTCCGGGAGTCATTCTGCCATTGATAGCCTTTTGCGCTATAGCATCAATTTTAGACAGTATTTCAGGATTCATCCCCACATTTTCAGGAGCGGTAAATCCCAATCGGTTTAGTTTTTCAGTTGCTAAGCCGTCATTAACTTTGAAATTTGTATTGATGGATACCGGCAATTTTCCTTTGGCTACAATAGCTCCAAAAATTAATTCAGCAGAAACTACTTGTGCAATATCACTATTTTGATACGAAACAACCAATCCTTCAATATCCTCAAAATTTGTTATAGGCAATAAGGAATATGGTTTGGCAAAAACATCCAGAAGAACATTATTATTTCGGGCTAAATAATTGATTTTAAACAATTCATCTGAATTTAACTCTCCATTTTTAAAAGCTACATCAGACTTGTGATAACCAATAATTACGGTTGTAAATGGTTTCAATTTTACTTGTAAACTATCCAAATTTGTATCTGAAATAACCGTTACATCCGCATATTTTTTCAGCGTCGAAACAAAAGAATTGTTGTGATCATCCCCTATTTTTACATAGGCTATTTTTTGATTTTCTAAATTTTTTATAGGTAAAAGAGAAGCCTTATTTTTTAAAACAGTAACAGCATTTTCATATAATTCATACTGTAAAGCTTCATTTTTAGATGAATTTAAATCTTTATATAAATTAGCTTTCTCAATAGGCTTATAGGAATTTAAACCCGCTTTGTATTTGAATTTTAATATTTTCTTTACAGAAAAAGCTAATCTTTCCTCCGTTATTAAATTAGCTGAATAAGCGAGTTTGAATTTATCAATTGCTACAGGAACATTTTCTGGAAATAATAAGATATCGTTTCCAGCCATAAAAGCTTCAAAATTTATTTCGCTAGGAATATTTGAGTTACTTACCCCTTTCATATTCAAAGCATCAGTAAAAATAAGCCCTTCAAAACCCAATTCTTTTTGAAGAACATTCGTAACCACATTATAGGAAATCGATGAAGGATAATTTAATCTGGATTCTAAACTTGGAACATTTAAGTGCGCTACCATAACAGAAGAAAGTCCTTCATGAAACATTTTTCTGTAAGGATAAAACTCCACCTCTTCCAATCTTTCTTTAGAGAAATTGATTGTCGGCAATCCTTTATGGGAATCAGTCTCTGTATCACCATGCCCGGGGAAATGTTTTCCGGTAGAAAAAACACCTTGACTTTGTACCCCTTTCATTAAAGCAATGGCGTGTTCAGTAACCTTGTATTTATCTTCTCCAAAAGAACGAAAACCTATAATAGGATTCCTTGGATTTGTGTTAATGTCAAGAACGGGCGCAAAGTTAAATTGTAAACCTAATCGCTTACTTTGCTCTCCCATTTGAACACCTACTTTCTCTATCAATTTCATATCCTGAATGGCTCCAAGAGTCATATTCCAAGGATATATAGAGGTCGAATCAAGTCGCATACCCAAACCCCATTCTGCATCATTACCAATAAATAATGGAAATTTTGACTTGGATTGAAAACGATTAGCCAAATTCGCTTGACGAACCGGACCACCTTGAAAAAAGATTAATCCTCCAATTTTGTTTTCAGTAATTAGTTTATCAATAGCATTAAAATGGACCGTATCTTTATTAGAATAAGCAGCTACCATAAATAACTGGCCTATTCGTTCATCCATTGTCATTTTACTATAAATACTATCTACCCATTTAGTCCCTTTAGGAGGTAACTCAAAAAGCGTAGGTGCATTTTTTAAATCATCAGCAGAAACACCTGTTTTTGATGGTATATTGGTTAGAATTCTTTTAGGCTTATTAATTTTTGTACCAACACAACTAACGGCAACAAAAAGAAACAGGACATAAAATAAAACAATTCTGATGCCTATTTTTTTCATTGAACTATTTTGTTTAAAAAAAGCGACTATGCCAGCTGTCAATAGCTGGAACTTCCCATGATTCATTGTATTCTTCTATATTATTAACCAAATTATTGAAAACAATTGTGTTCTCAGTAACGGCTTTATCTTTGACCATTTTCTTAAAATCGATCAAAGGCTTATGCGCAATATGCTCGCCTAATTTGAAAGTCACATTCATTTTATCCAATAAATCGACAGTGTATTTTTGTTCTAGACTTTGAATAAAGTCAACAGATGAATCAATTGAACATCCTGTTGCAGCCTGAACATCCTGATCAACGGCAATTATAATAAATCTATTGTATTTTAATTGATACGATGATACCAAACTTGTTCCGTGTGCAGCCCAACTTTCAAGAAAGGATTGCAAGGCAGTTTCTATTTCAGAAAATTCGGCATCCGAAAATTTTCTGTTTGATTGATAAATCCAGATTTTAGATTCTTCGGGTAAATTTTCAAATGGAACGTACATGATGATTTTTGATTTTAGATTGCAAATTTTAGATTGAAGATTTTAATTAAGATTGCTTACAAATCTTGCGCATTAGCTATTAACTCTGCAATGTCCATAACTTTTACATCACCTTCTTTTTCTTTATTTTTAATACCATCAGTCATCATTGTATTACAAAAAGGACAACCTGCAGCAATAATATCCGGTTTTGTTTCTAATGCATCTTCGGTTCTTTCAACGTTGATTTCCTTATTTCCAGGTTCAGCATCTTTAAACATTTGTGCACCACCGGCACCACAACATAATCCATTCGCTTTAGAACGCTTCATTTCAACTAATTCGGCATCCAGTTTAAGAATTAAATCTCTTGGCGCTTCATAGACATTGTTAGCTCTTCCTAAATAACACGGATCGTGAAAAGTGATTCGCTTTCCTTTAAATTGTCCTCCTTCGATTGTCAGTCTTCCATCATCCAATAGCGATTTCAAAAACTCCGTATGATGAACTACCTCGTATTTTCCGCCTAATTCAGGATATTCATTTTTCAAAGTATTAAAACAATGCGGACAAGCTGTAACAATTTTTTTTGCTTCGTATGCATTTAAAACCTCAATATTCATCATGGCCTGCATTTGAAACAAAAACTCATTTCCAGCTCTTTTTGCAGGATCTCCAGTACAACTTTCTTCGGTACCAAGAACTGCAAAAGAAACATTCGTACGATTTAAAATTCGCACAAATGCCTTTGTTATTTTTTTTGCTCTATCATCAAAACTCCCTGCACAACCTACCCAAAATAAAACTTCTGGTTGTTTTCCCTGAGCTAGCATTTCTGCCATCGTTGGCACTATTAAATTTTCTGACATGATTTTTTTATTGATTCGGTTACTCAATGATTGTTGATTCAGTTAAACGTTTAAACGAATAAGCAATTAAACTGTAAAATATTAGTTTTCGTTTTTCCAATTCAATCGGTCTTGTTGATTGTATTGCCATGGTGCACCATTATTTTCTATATTGGTCATCATCGCATTTATTGGCATTGGCGCGGCACTTTGTTCCATAACTAAATAACGTCGCATATCCATAATTATTGATAGCGGACTTATACTTACTGGACATTCCTCTACACATGCATTACAAGAAGTACATGCCCAAAGTTCTTCTGGGGTAATATAATCGTTTAACAATGATTTGTTATCCGGAATGAAAACTCCTTTATTTGCATCTATATTCCTACCTACTTCTTCAATTCTATCTCTAGTATCCATCATAATTTTACGAGGAGACAATTTTTTTCCTGTAATATTAGCTGGGCATGAGGAAGTACAACGACCACATTCTGTACAAGTATAAGCATTCAATAATTGAACCCAATTTAAATCTTGTACATCACTTGCTCCAAACTTACTTGGCACTTCATTTTCACCAGCTGGTGGCGCTGCTGCAAATGGATCTGCGTTTGGATCCATCATCAACTTTACTTCTTTGGTAACGGATTCTAAGTTATCAAATTGACCTTGAGGATTTAGATCTGCAAAATAAGTATTAGGAAAAGCCAATAATATATGTAAGTGTTTTGAAAAGTACAAGTAATTCATAAAAATCAAAATACCGGTGATGTGCAACCACCAAAATATTTCGGTAAGAAGCATCACCAATTCATTTGACATTCCGTTAAATAAAGGCTCGATAAACTGACTTATAGGAAATGAACCTGCTTTAATAAAATGAGAAAAACCTCCGGGAATGTTTTGTAAATGCAAATCTGATGCGTTCATCAACAAAAATAAAGTCATCAAAACAACTTCGAAATACAGAATATAATCGGCGTCATTTTTAGGAGAACCCTTTAAATCTGAGCTTGCAAATCGCTTTAATCTTATAATATTTCTTCTTGTCCAAAAAGCAATTACAGCAACTAAAACTAATACTGCTAATATTTCAAAAGAAGCTATCAATACATCATATACTGGTCCTAAAAAAGCAAAAACCCTGTGAGTTCCAAATAAACCGTCAATGATTATTTCTAATAATTCTATATTGATTATTACAAAACCAACATATACTACAATATGGAGTGCTCCAGCTATTGGTCTTTTCACCATTTTAGACTGCCCAAGAGCAATCATGGCCATATTATTCCAACGTGCTTTAGCGTTATCTTTTCTGTTAACTGCTATACCTAGATTTATATTTCTAATAATTTTTCTAATATTATTATAAAAATATCCAAAACCTATAACCAATAATATGGCAAATAATACATTGTCTAAATAGCTCATAATTGCTAGTTTTTTGTTTTTATTATTGAATCATTTTTTGGAGCAACATATGGCTTATTTTTCTTTCCGAATAAAGAAACATTGACATATCTTGTTGGCGCTAATCTTATATCTTGCAATAATAATTCTAATTCTTTAGTTGTCGCTTTCAAATTTTCATAGAAGGCTTCATCGCTTAATAATTTACCCATAGAACCCTTTCCAGATTCTAAACCACTCATTATACCGTCAACTCTTACTAATGTTTTATTTAGATTTCTTATTGTTTTTCCTAAATCAGCTTTATTCAATGAGTCTGATATTTTAGAAAAATCACCCGAAATTTTATTGAAATTCGTAACAGCACCTTTTATTTGAACTTTGTTTTCATCCAATAATGTATTTACACTCGCAGATGCTTTATGAAATTGTTCTATAGTCTTAGATAACTCTGATAAACTTACTTTCAAATCTTCTTGACCTTTTTTATCTAAAACATTATTAATACCTGTTATTAGTTGGTCAGTATGAAGCATTATTTTTTCAAATTTATCCTGAATTGGAGCTAATTGATCACCCACTTTTTCAGTAAGACCTAATTTCACATCTCCACGCAGTCTTTGACCATCCTCGGCTATTGTTTTATCTTCAAAATTAGGATAAATACCAATTTGCTTTCCTCCAATAAATCCTGGCTCATAAATAGTAGCTACACTGGATTTAGAAATTGGGAAATCAGTTTTTAATTGAAGTTCAACTAATAGATTTCCATTTTCAGGATTTAATGCAATGCTATTCACTTTACCAATCACTAGACCGTTTAAGGTTACAGGCGAGGATGTGGCTAATCCCTCAACATTTTTATACTCAACATAAAAAGTTTTGTAATTTGCAAAAAGATCTCTTCCTTTTAGAAAACTGTAGCCCCAAATAAATAATAATATAGATGCAATAACTAGTACGGCAGTTTTAATTTCTCTTGTTATTTTCAAAATTTAAGTATTTTGCACAAATTTAATATAAAATTTTAAACTTGTTATAATTATTTAACGGCTTCTTGCACACTAATTTTTTCTCCGTTTTTAAAAGCTACCAGATAAGCCGAAGGAAAACCTTTTGATTTTGCAATTTCTAAATTGCGTTTTGCTGTAGCATAGTCTGATGTAGAACTATAATTATACTTATAAAAAGTTCCGTTCTCTGTTGATAATGAAACATTTTTCAACCCTTTAAAATTAACCGGTATTAATTTGATGCTTTTTTTTGAAGTTGCTATTTGAACCTTAAAAACCACTCCTGCCGTTTCTTTATTCGCTGATTTTTTTTGTACTGATACCGTTTCTCTGAATGATTTATCTTTTAAAGTAGTTGAAGTGTCTTTTTTTTTGATTTTTCGTTGAGCGTTCAGATAGTGGTTCATCCAATTCAATTTCAAAATATTGTTTTTTGTAACTAATAATGGCTGTAGCAATGGCTTCGGCCATTTGATCTTGACCTGATTCTGAATTCAGGTAAAGTCCTTCTTCTTTATTGGACAAAAAACCTAATTCAATCAATACGCTTGGCATATAAGCAGCATCTAGAACCCATAAAGGTGTTTGTTTAATACCCCTTGATTTTCTATTCAATTTTTGAGTGAAATTTTTTTCGATTTTTGATGCCAGACTAATGCTTCTGTTCAGATATTCTTCTTGCAAAATTTTTAGGCCTATCAGAGTTTCCGGTTTATTAGGGTCAAAACCTTTATATGATTTTTTATAATTTTTCTCTAATAATATTACTGAATTTTCATTTTTGGCTATTTCAAAATTAGTATTACTTCGAGCCAAACCCATTACAAAAGTCTCAGTACCATAAGGAGTTGGACTTTTAACAGAATTGCAATGTATAGAAATAAACAAATTAGCATCAATGCTATTTGCTCTTTTCGGTCTTTCTCGTAATTCTACAAAAACATCATTTTTTCTGGTATAAATAACTTGAATATCGGAATCTCTTTGAAGATATTTTTCAACCTTTAATGTAGTTTTAAGAGCAATGTCTTTTTCAACAAAACCATTGTAAGAGTTACCTGGATCTTTCCCACCATGTCCTGCATCTAAAATAATTACAAAATTACGACTAGACTGAGAAATAATATTTAAAGAAAAAAACAAAAATATAAGTAGTAAGGTGGTTTTAATTTCTCTAGATATTTTCAAAATTCAGGTGTTTTTTTATAAATTTAAAATGAAAAACTTTTATTGATAAATTAATTTTTAATTGCTTCTTGAATACTGATTTTTTTGCCGTTTTTAAATGCAATTAAAAAAGCATAATTGTACCCTTTCTGTTTGGCTTCTTGCAATTGTTTTTTTGCCTCTTCATAATCAGCAGTTTCCCCGTACATATATTTATAAACGCTATTCTCATATGCCATCGAAATATTTTTCAAACCTTTGAAATTTCTAGGCTGTAATTCAAGTTTGTTAATACTTGCCGAAAGTTGCACTTTAAATAAAGCTGGTGAATTATCTGTTCCTTGAGCTGCTGTTTTTTGTTCCGCAGCATTAAAATTTAATTTAGGCTTCACAAGAGCTACTGTATCTCTTATTGGTTTTTCAATAATTTTTTGTGATGGTTTAGTATCAAAAGTTTCAGGTTCTCCATTTCCATAATACTCGTTTTTATAACTAATGATAGCCGAGGCAATAGCTGTTGCAATTTCATTTTGACCTTCTTCAGAGTCTAAAATATTTCCTTCCTCAAAATTAGAAATAAACCCCATTTCAATCAACACTCGGGGCATATACGCTTTATGAAGTACCATAAAAGGCGCTTGTTTAACTCCGCCTCCTCTAATTTTTTTACCTAAAGCTCCAAATGCATCTTCCACTTTACTGGCTAATGAAATACTGTTATCTAAATATTCCTCTTGCATCAAGGTCATTCCAATCATGGTTTCAGGAGAGTTGGGATCAAACCCTTCATATTTCTGTTTATAATCCTTTTCTAAAGTAATTACGGAGTTCTCTTTTTTAGCCGCTTCCATATTAGAAGCCACTTTACTCAAACCCATTACATACGTTTCTGTGCCAAATCCGGCTGTATTTCTATTCGCATTACAATGTATCGAAACAAAAATATTGGCATCAGCTCTATTAGCAATATTGGCACGTTCCACTAAATCAATAAATACATCTGTTTTTCGAGTATAAATCACATCTACTTTGGGAGTTGCCTCCAAAATTTTTCCAACTTTAAGCACCACAGCCAAGGCTATGTTTTTTTCGACGTGACCATTATAGACAGCACCAAAATCATGGGCGCCATGTCCTGCATCTAATGTTACTCTAAAAACATTAGATTGGCTATAGGCCGAAAAAGAAACTGCCGTTAGAAAGAAAGTAACCAGTATTTTAATTTTAAATGTAATATGCATAATTCTTGAAATTAATTTAATTAAAACTCTAGCGTCATAAATCCTTTATTTGATTATTTTTGACAAAAAATTATATGTAAGTTTGACGTGTCAAAAAACAGGCCATAACTTTACAAAAATAGCATTTAAACCTTTGCATACAAACTTATTTAATATCGTTTTATTATCAATTTTCCTATCATTTGGATCGGGTAAATTATATTCTCAAGGTATAACAAAAAAAACAACAGTTATACCTACTAGAAAACAAACAGATAGCTCCAAAACTACTGTTCCTAATCCCGGAAAATCGACTACAATTATAAAAAAAGAAAGTGATTCTATAAAAATCGACACTACAAAACCAAAAAAAGTATTTCTTGATGGTAAAGTAAAATATAAAGCCGAAGATTACGCTAAGATTGATCAAAAGAAAAAACTTATTACCTTATATAACAAGGCTGAACTATATTATCAAGACATAGAACTAAAATCCGGTATCATCGTGATGGACTATGAAAAGAATGAAGTTTATGCCGGTCGGATAAAAGATTCCACAGGAATTTATACTCAATATCCAAATTTCAAACAAGGAAGCAATGTTGTAGAGCCTGATTCCATTCGGTTTAATTTTAAAACTAAAAAAGCTTTGATTTGGAATTCAAGATCTGATCAAGGGGAATTTAAAATAAAAGCAGAAATTACAAAAAAGGAAAATGATTCTGTTTATTTCTTAAAGAATGCTCGATTCACCACATCAAAAGATGTAGATAATCCGGAATACTATTTCCAAACGAGAAAAGTGAAGTTTATTCCTGGTAAAAAAGTAGTTACAGGGCTTACTAATATGGTTATTGCGGATGTCCCAACACCAATTGCTTTACCTTTTGCTTTTTTTCCTATGAGTAAAGAAACCAGCTTATCCGGAATAATTTTACCCAGTTATAACGATTCAAATACCAGAGGTTTTTCGTTACAAAATGCTGGTTATTATTTTGCACTCAGCGATAATTATGACTTAACCGTTTTAGGTGATTATTACACTAATGGTAGTTATGGAATGCGTTTTGAATCCAGTTATGCCAAACGATATAAATTTAGAGGTAACTTCAATGTACGGTTTGAAAATTTGATTAACAGTGAAAGAGGGTTTCCTGATTATTCAAAACAAAAAATTTATAACATACAATGGTCACATGCCAAAGATTCTAAATCGAACCCAAATTCTAGTTTTTCGGCTTCTGTGAATCTAGGAAGCAGCAAATATTTTAAGCAATCCATAAATCAGGCAAATGTTGGTTCCAATCTCAATAATACATTAAGTTCCTCTATTTCATACAGTAAAATATTCAACACAGTACCACAAGTCAGAATTTCATTGACTGCAACCCACTCACAGAACACACAAACAGAAGAAATTAACATGACGTTGCCTACACTTCAGGTAAGTGTTGATCGTATTTATCCATTTGTAGGGAAAGATGGTGTCAAAAAAGGTTTTTTCAAGAATATCAACCTGCAATATAATTTAAGCGGAAAAAATAGTATCATAACTACTGATTCTTTGTTCTTTAAACCACAAATGTTTAGAGATGCTAAAATGGGTATGGAACATACGATCCCTTTGAGTACTAATTTTAAATTATTTAAATATTTCAGTGCTTCCAGCTCCTTAAATTATAGAGAAGTATGGTACACCAAAACGATTAAAAAGGAATATGATACAGATCAAAGTAAAGTGGTAGATAATACTGTAAACGGTTTTGATGCCTATAGAACGTATTCGTTTTCATCCAGTTTAGGAACTACGATCTATGGAACTTTTAATTTTGGTGATGATAAAAAAATAAAATCTATCAGACACGTCATGCGACCATCCCTTTCCTATGGCTATACTCCTAGCTTTGAAAAATATTACGATACCTATTCTGCTGATGCTACCGGAACTATGATCAAAGAATATTCTCGATTTGAAACTGGGATTTTTGGAGCACCCGGAAATTCTAACTCTAATACCATGGGCTTTGATTTAAGCAATACATTTGAAGCAAAAGTTAATGATAAGGACTCAACAAAGACGGAACCTAAAAAAATAATGCTTCTTAATAATTTGAATCTTTCTACCAGTTACAATTTTGATGCCGACGGAGTAACCTCTCTTGCATTTGCGCCAGTTAGAGTTAGCGGTGGTACACAACTATTGGAGAACAAAATGAATGTGAATTTTGGCGCCACATTAGACCCTTATGCAATTGATAATTCAGGAACGAGAATCAACGTTTTTAATATTGATAATGGCGGAAGTTTATTCCGAATGACAAGTGCAAATATGACTTTGAATTATGCCATATCCAGCAAAGAAAAGGATACGACCAAGAAAGAAAAAAATACTCAAAGTGAAAGAAACGGTGGTCGTGAAGATGATTTATTTGGAACAAATACTGATTTAGGAGAGAACAGAAAAAGTCAATTTGGTGATGAAGAAGAAAATGAAGAGGACAAAATATCGGAGTTTTTTAGTGCCAAGTTACCCTGGGACATGACTTTTGCTTATTCACTTACTTATGGAAATAACAATAGAGAAAAGAAAATCATCGGGAATTCAATAATGGTTTCAGCTAATGCAGACATCACACCTAAATGGAAAGCTGGTGTATCAACCGGTTATGATTTTGTTCAAAAAGGAGTCACATTTACTCAATTTCGTTTTGAAAGAGATTTATTAAGCTGGAGAATGGATTTCAATTGGACACCATTTGGAGAGAATGCGAACTGGGGTTTCTTTATTGGAATCAAAGCAGGAGTGTTAAGTGATATTAAATGGGATAAACGCAGTAGAACCAATAGATAATTACTCAACGATTATTTGATTATACTTTAATTTCAAAAGCAGCTCAACCTTTATTTTACATTATTACAAACAGAAAATGATGAATCTACATTAATTTTCAAAGCAATATTTAAAAATATAATCTATTCATTTTATGAAAAAAATAATTTTTACCGAGAATGCTCCTGCACCTATCGGTCCTTACAATCAAGCTGTTCTTAAGGGAAACACGCTGTATACATCAGGTCAAATTTCCATTAATCCGGCTACCGGTGAATTAGTTACGGATTCAATTGAATCCGAAACTCAACAAGTGATGCAAAATATGAAAGCAGTTTTAGAAGCTGCGGGAATGACATTTGAAAACGTTGTGAAAGCAACTATTTTCATAATGGACATGAATGATTTTGGTAAAATAAATACTGTTTACGGTGCTTATTTCAACGAAAAAACCGCTCCAGCGCGTGAAACGGTTCAGGTGGCTTGTTTGCCAAAAAACGTAAATGTGGAAATTTCAATGATTGCTATTCTTTAGTGATCAGTAATTAAAATAGTTCTAAGTCACTGGATACTATCGAATATAAATTAAAAAAACACTACTAATTTAAAGTAAATTAGCAGTGTTTAAAAAAAAAAACTGAAAACTGAACTGAGTTATTGAAAACTATTTATTAGCAATATGATAAGCGATAAGACCATCAATTGGTCTTCTCAGAACATTGCCTAATTTCAATTCATATTTATCAAAGGTTTCTTGTAATTCTTCCTTCAAATAAAAGGCTATAGAACCTACAAAGTGAATAGGCACCTCTTTACAATTTTCATATTGTTTAATATAATTTTTTACAAAGGATTTCATTCCTTTGAATATGATTTTTCTGCAAAACTCAGTGTCTTTATGTTGAATTAAGAACTTTGCAAATGTCGCTAAGTACGCATTTGGGTTTGCTTCTTTGTATAATTTACTTTTAACTGCATCAGGATCTAAATCGTATTCTTTTTCAAATTCAACAGCCAATTCTTTAGGCATTTTGTTGAAATAATACTTTCTGATTAATTCCTTTCCAAAAACATTCCCGCTACAATCATCCATAACTATATAACCCAATGATTGCACTTTCTGATGCAATTCTTTCCCATCAAAATAACTACAGTTTGACCCAGTACCTAAAATAGAAACAATTGCTTTCTCTCCTTTGGGAGTTGTAGCATATACTGCGGCATACGTATCCTCGTGTACAGAAATAATAGCATTAGAAAAATACTCTTGAAAAATTTGCGAAAGCATCAATTTCATATTATCAGTACCACAACCCGCTCCATAAAAAAACAAATGGGTGGTATTTTTTTTATTTTGTAAGATATCAAAACGATCGTTTATACGCTCAATGATTTCATCTTTTTCTAGTATTTCAGGATTCAAACCTAATGTTTGCGTCGTAAACAATACTTTGCCTTCTTCATCTATCGCAATCCAATCGGCTTTGGTAGAACCACTATCAACTATTAATCTCATTTTTTGGGTTTTAATTGGTTTAGGGATTTCAATTTTTAGTAAAATTGAACAAAAAAATAAAATCCCGTTAAATGTAAAGATAACGGGATTTTTATAAATATAAATAATTATTTCAAACCTGCAATATGCACAGACAAATCAATTAATTTACTTGAATATCCATATTCATTATCATACCAAGAGATGATTTTGAAAAAAGTGGAATTTAATCCAATTCCTGCATTAGCATCAATGATAGATGTTCTCGAATCAGAAACGAAATCTTGAGAAACAACTAAATCTTCCGTATATCCTAAGATACCTTTCATTGTAGTTTCAGAAGCATTTTTCAATACTGCCATAATTTCTTCGTAAGAAGTTTCTTTTTCAACTTTTACAGTCAAATCCACTACAGAAACATCTGTTGTAGGAACACGCATCGACATTCCGGTTAATTTTCCGTTCAATGCAGGAATAACTTTCCCAACTGCTTTTGCAGCACCTGTAGAAGATGGGATGATGTTACATGAAGCCGCACGTCCGCCTCTCCAGTCCTTTTTAGAAGGTCCGTCAGTAGTCATTTGAGTTGAAGTTGTGGCATGAACAGTAGTCATTAAAGCTTCAACAATTCCAAAATTATCATTAATAACTTTTGCTAATGGAGCTAAACAGTTAGTAGTACAAGATGCATTAGAAACGATTAAATCAGACGCTTTTGCCGATTCATGATTCACACCCATAACAAACATAGGGGCATCAGCAGAAGGAGCAGAAATAATTACTTTTTTGGCTCCACCTTTTATATGCTCATTTGCAGTTTCAATAGTAGTAAAGAAACCGGTACATTCAGCAACAACATCAACATCTACCTCATTCCATTTTAAGTCTGCAGGATTTCTTTCTGCAGTAATACGAATGTTTCTTCCGTTTACAAAAAGTTTTCCTTCTTTTACTTCAACCGTTCCATTGAAACGACCGTGAACGGAATCATATTTTAATAAGTAAGCTAAATGATCTACATCTAACAAATCATTTATAGCCACAACTTCTACATTATCTCTGTTGAAAGACTCTCTGAATACAATTCTTCCAATTCTTCCAAAACCGTTTATTCCTAATTTTACTTTTGACATTTTGATTAATTTTTTTGTTTATTTTTCTTTAACTTCATTTAAAGTCTAATTTCCTCACAATAAACTTCACTTTTTTTATGTAGACATGATGTCTGAAACTCTTAATAGCTCTCTATCAATTTCTGTTTTCCCTTTTATGGCTTGTTCCAATGGTGTCAACGCTACCTTATCATTTTGTAAACCAACCATGTAATTTGATTTGCCTTCCAATAATGATTCTACCGCTTTTACCCCTAATCTACTTGCCAGAACTCTATCAAAACAAGATGGTGAACCACCGCGTTGCATATGACCCAAAACCGAAACGCGTACGTCATATTCAGGTAAATTTGCATCAACATAATCTTTCAATTCGAATACGTTTTTACCTATTTTATCACCTTCAGCAATAACAACTATACTGGATGATTTACCCGAAGCCTTACTTTTTTGAAGGGATTCAAGTAATCGTTCTAATCCTAAATCTTCTTCAGGAATAAGGATTTCCTCTGCTCCAGCACCGATACCGGCATTCAAAGCAATATGACCCGCATCTCTTCCCATTACTTCCACAAAAAATAATCGGTTGTGCGAACTTGCAGTGTCTCTAATTTTATCAATTACATCAACAACGGTATTCAATGCAGTATCATACCCTAAAGTATGACTCGTTCCAAAAATATCATTATCGATAGTTCCCGGAATTCCCATTACCGGAAAATTAAATTCGTTATTGAATAACAAACCACCAGTAAAAGTTCCGTCACCACCAATTACAACCAAAGCATCAATTCCTGCTTTCACAAGATTTTCATGGGCTTTTTTTCTGCCTTCTGGAGTTCTAAATTCAGTAGAACGAGCCGATTTTAAAATCGTTCCTCCTTTATTAACAATGTTATTTACACTTCGAGGTCCCATTTCTTTGAAGTCACCTTCAATCATTCCTTGATATCCTCTATAAATCCCTATACATTCTATGTTATGATAAGCACATGTTCGAACAACTGAACGTATCGCTGCGTTCATTCCCGGCGAGTCACCACCAGAGGTTAGAACACCAACCTTTTTTATTGTTTTTGGCATTATTTAAGTATTAAAGTGTAAAATTAACAAACATTCAGCACTTTCAGAGCCGAGTTATTAATAAATTAGGACAGCCTTCTAAATTCAAACGTTTTCGTTAATAAGTTTTAAAAAAAACAAAAAAATATCAGTTTTATTTAACAAAATTAAATAAAAATCCATTATTTTTTGATAATTAACAGTTAAAGATAGTTAATGATTGCGTTTTTAGGAAAAGTGCATGGAAGAACTAAAAATGATGGTAATTGTTTCTAAGGTAAAAGCACCCGTATCAATCTAAAATATTTTATAGAAATACAATAATCAATTTAAACTAATCCTCTTCAGGTGCCAAAGCTTCCTGATTGCTATCCGGTTTTTTAGTTTTTGCTTTTTTAGGGTTCGAAAAATTTATAAAATCAGGGGATGGATCAGAATCTTGATCTTCTATATCAGGATTAGGTGCGGTTTCAACTCCTAATTTATGGCTTTTGAATATTTTATTGACAAACTCTTTAAAGGTATCAAAATCCACTTCGTAAGAAACCCCTAAACCTTGTGTATAACCAATTCCTTGTCCTATATAATTAATGTCATTCTCTTTATTAAAAAGACGCAAATTCATGGTTCCATCTTCATTGACTCGATAAAGCACTTCAACATCTCCTACAATTGCTGATTCATTGATTCCACCAAAAGGAACCCCTACTTTTCCATTAATTGTAATCCTTTCATTAATTTTTGATGAAATGGTAGCTATAAATCTTCCGTCTGTTTCACGTCCGATTCTTCTATCAGCAGAAACAAAATTGAAGCCTACTTTAAATTTCTCATTATCCGTACGTATTATACCTCCTAATAAGCTTGTGGCAGTTTCAAACAAACTTCCAGAAAAATCAGATTGATTAACTCCTTCCGGACTTAAAAAACCTCCTGAAGATAATAAATACAAAGCCTGAGTTTGTCTTACATCTTTATCATTTAATTTGTATTGAATCTCCGATTTTAAAACATTACTGACCGTTGGAAATTCAATATTAAAATCAGGTTCCGGACTTGTCAAATCTCCGCGAACACCTATTATAACTTCAACCGGTACTTTTGAGTTAAAGGACGAATTTTCTAAAAGTACGGCAGGATTTGCGGTAGTTTTATATACTGCTTCCAAATTTAATTGGGCTTTCATTGGATTCCCTTCCCATGAAATTGACCCCCCTTTTTTTACGGCAAATTTCTTATCAATCAATCCACCATATTTAAAGTTATAACTCCCTTCATAAGCCTGGAAATCTCCCCACATGTTGAATTTACCTAGTGTGTTTATCTTAAATAATAAAGATCCAAAACCCTTGCCCTTGATTCCGTGGCCCGTATTTCTATCTAAAATGACTTCTACTTCGGCATCCGGCGTTATATCTAAATCAAATTCTAATTCGAGTCCCTTATAATTTCTGGTATTCTCAATGATGCCTTTTTCGATATTAAACTTTTCCTTTGGAGTAACAAAATGAATAAAACTATTATCGCTGACACTTTGGGCATTGTTGATAGGAATTTTGATGGTCGTTCCTTTTTCAGATTTTGCTTCAACTTTAATAAATAGCCCATTTGTAGGTCCTTTGATGGTTGCCGTACCATCTATGAATGCAGTGCCATAATAAGCTGCATCATCACTGTCTTTTGTGTCTAAGGCTAAAAGTCTTTTAGTATTTATAGTTAAGTCTAATTTCCAATCCGAAAAATTTTTATGCTGAATACTTCCGTTTAAAGATCCCTTTGTTCCATATTTAGTATCTGTTAGTGTATTATCCCTAAACAAAAACCGTTCATCAGAAAGGTCAATTATTGTTTTATCTTTCAGTGCATAATCTACATTCAAATACGGAATAGTCAATCCGGCATCGTCAACATACAGACGCCCATTAATATCCGGCTTTTTAAGATTTCCCTGAATAGTGGAATTTCCCGAAACAAAACCTCTGATATTAGACAAAACATCCCCACCAAGTGAACTTAATGTACCCAAATTAAATTTATCAAATTTTAATTTTAGATCCAGAACCGTTTCTTTATTAACGATTTCAAAATTTCCGTTTGCTTTAAAAGACTCTATATTTTCATTTTCAATAGTGGAATTAATCGTGAACTTTTTAAAGTTTTCATCTCCTTCAATATTAAAATTTAACAGCCCTAAATCGGTTTTGTTCATGTTTAAATGATCAATTTCAATCGAAGCTGTAGGCTGATAAACATTTTTATTTTGCTTGTAATGTACTTCGCCATTAATATTTCCATTAAAAACAAACTGTTTATTTTCGGGTGTTATCTTATTTAAATCGACATCCTTAAAACTCAATTTTAGATCTTTGTAGGAAGGGCCATTTAAATCCCCCATCAATGAGATTGCCTGTTCTTCATGCGACAATATTATATTATCGATATTGAAATTCTTAAATTCTTTATCAAAAACAATTTGGTTATCCGGTGTTTCTTGCTCATTCAAAAACCACAAGTAATCTTTAAATTTAACTTCCGATTTACTAATTCCAACAACATTTTTATTGTCCTTATTAATGGTATGGTATAAATTCAGATTAAAATAATCTTCTCCTTGATCTCCTCCTTTAAATTCAGAACGAAAGAATAAGGTATCTTTCAATGTTACATTTATCAAACTAAAATCTCGTATTTTATAATATTTCGTTTTTATGCTATCTAATTCAATGTAAGCATTATAAAGAGGGTTTTTATTATCCACAGAAATTCTTATATTATCAAATGTATTTTCTGAAGCTTTAATCTGCGGTGAATTAAAATTGAGTTTGAACTCTTGATTATCCGAATTAATATTTCCTTTTACAGTAGTATTAGGTCCAATTGAAATCTCCGGATAAAATATTTCAATGATTTTATTAAAAATGGTAAAATCAAATTTAAGAAATTGTCCTTTTTTAACTTTATTGGGTTTGTAATTCGCATATAGACTTCCTAACGAATTAGTTATCATGTTTTTTAATTGGCTAAATTCGTATTTACCAACAATTTCACCCTCCATAACATCTGGAGAATTTACAACTATAGTTCGTACTCTATTTTGATCGAAACTGGATTTTAT
Source organism: Flavobacterium xylosi (assembly GCF_042787345.1). NCBI lineage: Bacteria > Pseudomonadati > Bacteroidota > Flavobacteriia > Flavobacteriales > Flavobacteriaceae > Flavobacterium > Flavobacterium xylosi. Next base: position 125,245 of record NZ_JBHZPZ010000009.1, read on the forward strand.
TGCAAAATCATCAAAATTATAGGTTCCTTTTACATTTTGATAATAGGTTTTATTGATATACAAATCTCCCTGAAGATTCTCAATCGTATTCCCTGAGGCTTGAACTACAACATCTCCTTTAAAAATAGATATAGAATCTTTTATAAAATTTAATTTATGTAAATCCGCATTTTCAACATTAATATGAAAATCGTACCTGCTGTCTTTTTTACTTAAATCCAATAGACCATCAAAAGTCATACTTAAATTAGGGTCATTTACTGAAAGCTGCCCTGTATAATTTGGCATTTTAAAATTACCATTTACCACTACATTACTATAGGTATAATTGTTATAATCAATCTGACTGATATCACCTTTGATCGAAGTGTCTAAATATTTTTCTTTAAAACCTTTTCCATCTACATCTAAATCGAAACTAACACGGCCAATGTCTTTTCTTTCAAATAAAGTACCGATGTCAAAATCTTCCAAAACAACATTTCCAATATAAGACGCTTTATCAATGACGTCAATATTTTTCATTTGCAATTTAGACGTTACTTTCCCCAATTCTGTTATCATCGAAAAATCAGCATCGATTGTCCTAGTCGTAATATGAGTAGTACCGACGGCAGTAAATTTTCCTAATTTTTTTAGTGTAGTGGGCAACTTTTTCCCAAGAATGTCCGGAAGTATTACTATAAGATTATCATAACTGGAAGAAAGTTTGTTAAATTTACCGTACATATAAAATCCATGATCCTTATTTGCAAATAAATTCTTGAAATTTACATCTCCTCTTATCTGAGTATTCTTAGAATCAATTAATTTTAACTTATTTATTCTTAAATCATTCAGCGTTCCTTTGATATTTGCTTTGGTAAAGAAGTGTTGGTTTTTACCTAATTCTTTATAAAAAAATCGAATGTCATTTGAAGCTATTGAAGCAGTATCCAATTTTATATTAAACTGAACTTTATCAGTAAAATTGGAGAAATCCTCTATTTTGTAATTTAAATATACCGTTCCTTTTAACTTCGATCCCCTAGTTAATAAATCTAGGTTTTCAAGTTTAATGCTCTTTTTAGAGTAACTGAATTTTGAACTTAAATTTTCAACATATAAACCGCGATGGTCCAGAAAGGACATTTTATTGATTATGGTAGTAACATCTGAACCATACAATTGAAAATCAATTACAGAAGCATTTAATTTAGTAAAATTAACTGATATTGGAGTTTGCCGGTTTTCATCTGTTAAAATAAAATGCCCGTTATAAACGTGCAGTTTAGACGATTTTAATAAAAAATGCTTTTTTGATTTTTTTCCGGTTTCAAAAGCAGCAATAAACTTATCTATATTAGAGTATTTCTCGTTTTTATAGGTTTTCAGATTAAAAATTAATCCATCCAAACGCAAGTCACCAAAAATTAAATCGCCGTCTAATAGCTTTTTTCCCTCTAAAATAGTGGTTTTAATTCGGTTCGAATAAATCAAAGTGTCTTGATGATGATCTAGAATTAAAACTTTTTTAAACTTTATACCACCAAAAATCGATATGGCAACTTCATCAATTGCTATATTGGTTTTAAAATCTTTATTAAGACTTCGGACAAAATATTGCGCAATTTTCGTTTGAACAAAAGGAGTGCTCAACGCAATACCAAGTACCAATAAAAGTAGGATAAGTCCAAGTATAGAACGAAATACTATTTTTCTAAATTTTTTGATACTCCTATATTTTTTTAAATTTTATAAAATTTGATTTTGCTTTTGGAAACAGCATTCCTTTAATAAAAATTCTTTAATTTTGGCTCCGCCGTACAAATAAATATTTTAAAATCGGTTCGTCAAATATAAATCAAAATTTGTGCCTTTTTATGCAAAATCCTGAGGTTTTTATTCTTGCCATCGAAAGTTCATGCGATGATACAGCTGCCGCTATTTTACAAAACGATAAAGTATTGTCAAATGTTGTTGCGAATCAGCTAATTCATGCTCAATATGGCGGTGTGGTTCCTGAACTTGCTTCCCGTGCACATCAGCAAAATATAGTTCCGGTAATTGACGCTGCGCTTCGCAAAGCAAATATACAAAAAGAACAGTTATCAGCAATCGCATTTACCCAAGGACCCGGATTGATGGGATCACTACTTGTAGGAAGTTCATTTGCAAAATCATTAGCATTAGCTTTGAAAATCCCTTTGATTGCCGTAAACCACATGCACGCGCATATATTAGCTCATTTTATTGATGAAGAAGGATTTGATAAGCCCACTTTTCCATTTTTGGCCTTGACGATTAGTGGAGGTCATACGCAAATTGTAAAAGTGAATGATTTTTTTGACCTGACTATTATAGGAGAAACCACTGATGATGCCGTTGGTGAAGCTTTTGATAAAAGTGCAAAAATACTGGGCCTCCCTTATCCCGGCGGCCCTTTGGTAGATAAATACGCTCAATTAGGGAATCCGAAAGCTTTTGTTTTTACAAAGCCAAAAGTTCCAGGATTGGATTTTAGTTTTTCGGGATTAAAAACGGCAATTTTATATTTTATCCAAAAGAAAAAACTTGAAAACCCCAATTTCATTGAAGAAAATTTGAACGACATTTGTGCCTCCATTCAATTTACAATAATTGAAATTTTAATGGATAAATTAAAATTGGCTGTAAAAGAAACAGGAATAAAACAAATTGCAATCGGAGGAGGCGTTTCTGCAAATTCTGGAATCCGAAAAACATTAAAAGAAACGGAGAATAAATACGGATGGAAAACATTTATTCCTAAATTTGAATACACTACGGATAATGCTGCAATGATTGGAATTGTAGGTTACCAAAAATTTTTAACTGAAATTTTCGAAACGTCATCTGTCGTTTCTAAGGCAAGAATACAATTCTAAATTATGCAATTATTTTACAATATAAATATTAACGAGACTACTGAAAACTTTTCTTTTGACAAAGAAGAAAGCAAACATATTATTAAAGTATTACGAAAAAAAGATACTGATATTCTATATGTTACCAATGGTTTAGGTTTATTATTCAAAACCGAAATTACTTTAGCTTCTGACAGTAAATGCACGGTAAAAATTATTTCTTTCGAAAAGTCAGCACCTTCAAAATATCATTTGCATTTAGCCGTTGCTCCGACTAAAATGAATGATCGATTCGAATGGTTTCTTGAAAAAGCAACTGAAATTGGTATTCATGAAATCACTCCTATTATATGCGACCGTTCGGAACGAAAACTAATTAATACGGAACGATTCGATAAAATAATACTGACTGCAATGAAACAATGCAATCAGTTATATCTTCCAAAACTGAATAGTGCCATGACTTTCAAAGAGTTTGTAAAACTCAAAAATGAAGGTTTACAATTGGTAGCGCATTGCGAAGAAACGGATAAAAAAACATTAAAATCAGTTTTAGTGCCAAATGAAAATATTACAATTCTAATAGGTCCTGAAGGTGATTTTTCAGAAAAAGAAATTGAAGCTGCGATAGAAAACAATTACATTCCTGTTTCTTTGGGAAATACCCGATTACGGACTGAAACCGCTGCCATTGTGGCTTGTCACAGTGTAGTTTTTGTAAATGAAAATTAATAATTTATAATTTCCTGAAAGATAGTTATGAAAAAAATATATTACATATTATTATTAGTATCTATTTCTTCATTTTCACAGGAAATAGCTTTATTAAAATACAGTGGCGGTGGAGATTGGTATGCTAATCCAACTTCATTGCCCAATTTAATAAAATATTGCAATGCAAATATAAACACTAAAATAAAACCCAAACCAGGAACTGTTGAACCAAGCAGTCCCGATTTACTTTCTTATCCGTTCGTTCACATGACGGGTCACGGAAATGTAGTTTTTAGCGATAGTGATGCAATTAATCTTAGAAATTATTTATCAGCTGGTGGGTTTCTTCACATTGATGATAATTACGGAATGAATCAATATATTCGAAAAGAAATCAAAAAAATATTTCCCAATAATGATTTAGTTGAAATTCCTGCCAATCATGTAATTTTTCAAAAACCGTATGTTTTTTCAGGTGGATTACCCAAAATTCATGAGCATGATGGAAAACGACCACAAGCTTTTGGAATATTTATAGAAAACATACTAGTATTACTCTACACTTATGAATGTGATCTAGGCGACGGATGGGAAGACCCAGAAGTAAATAATGACCCTGTTGATGTTCGGGAAAAAGCCCTGAAAATGGGTGCTAATATTATAAATTATATATTTAATAATTAATTGAATTCCAATTGCTTAATTTTAAAAAAACTTTACACCTAACACTTTTTTAAGCAAAAGTTATCATTTAAAATTATCTAAATCAATAGGACTTCTCGAAAAATTATTTACAAATACATTCCATTAGAGTAAATAATTGAATATTTAATTGATTATCTGAATAAAATTGAAAAAGTTTTTAGCCTCCAAAACTAAAGTTAATTTTAAGTCTACTAAAGAAATTCAGATTCCAAAAATATATAATATTCCAAAAAAATAGCCACTCTGGCAGATTTCAAATCAGACCACCCAAATAAAAGTATTTGCCAAAACACCTTATAAAACGGCATCCAATAAATTAAAATCATATTTTATTTGTTTTAATCGAATAATTGTTATAAAATTGTTAAATAATTAACCAAAACCAAAATTTTATAACAAAAATTATGAAGAAAATTCTTTTAACAGCAACTGCATTTTTAATGCTTTTCTCTTGTCAAAATGACACAACTGAAACAATAACGCCAAATGCTTCTGCTCTTACCAAACGTGGTTGTGCATCACAAGATGTATTAGCTGCTCAATTAAAAGCTGATCCTACTTTAGCTTTACGAATGAACGAAATTGAAGCATTTACCAAAAATGCAATACTGACAAATAGGTTAGTAAATGGAAAAGTTGAGATTCCAGTTGTGGTAAATGTTCTATACCGAACAACTGCAGAGAATATCTCATTAACACAGATTCAATCTCAAATTGATGTATTAAATAAAGATTTTAATGCTTTGAATTCTGATTATTCATCGGTACCGGCTTTGTTTTCTGGAGTAAAAGCGAATGTTGGAATTTCTTTTGTATTACAAAATGTAGTGCGAAGATCTACCACTACAACATCTTGGTCTACAGATGATGCTATGAAAAGATCAGCAACTGGAATTGTTCCAACTACACCGACAACTGTTTTAAACATGTGGTCATGTAATATGGGTGGTGGTATTCTTGGTTATGCTCAATTTCCAGGAGGTGCATCATCTACTGATGGAGTGGTAATGGATAACAATGCTTTTGGAGCTACAGGAACAGTAACAGCACCCTTTAATTTGGGGAGAACTGCTACACACGAGGTAGGACACTGGATGAACTTACGTCATATTTGGGGTGATGCTACATGTGGAAGCGATTTAGTATCTGACACTCCTACACACAATGCTGCTAACTATGGTGTTCTTGCTTACCCACATTACAGTACTTGTACTGGAACCCCGGTAGAAATGACAATGAACTATATGGATTACACTGATGATAGAGGAATGTATATGTTTTCTAACGGTCAAAAATCCAGAATGGCTGCTATTTTCGTATCAGGTGGTTCAAGATCAGGATTCGGAATATAGTTTTTAAAATTTAAGATTCTTAAACTCGCTACTAGTTAGCGGGTTTTTTTTTGAAAAATTATAAGCCAAAAAAAAAAATATTATAATCTTTATTGCAAAATATTAAACGGTATAAACTATATTTTTAATTATTTATTCCTGATATTAATACCTTTTATTTAGTTTTTAAGAGACTAGTTACTATACTAGAAAAAATAAAAATTAATTTCAGAAAATTAAAAAACATTCCTTTTTTTCATGGTTTAATTACACAAAAGCTGAATATTTATAACATTTCATTTTCTAAAAATTAAAATTATATTGTTGAATTATTATAACAAATACCACAATATTTGATAATTATTAAGTTAAAAAGTTATATTAATTTTCTAATTGTAAGATAATCCATTACAAGGGGTAAACTAATTTTACAAAAACGATATGAATGTTAATTTTTTTTTAAATATTATTTTTTTTTGTGAAATAAATGTTATAGAATTGCATTATTATTAACCAAAACCAATAATTTATAACAAGTAACCCCAATTAATTATGAAAAAAATTCTTTTAACTGCGACGGCATTTTTAATGCTTTTCTCTTGTCAAAATGACCAAACAGAATCTACAGAATTAGCAACAAGTGCAATAGCACGTCGTGGTTGTGCTTCAAATGAAGTGCTTGCGGCTCAATTGGCGGCTGACCCTACTTTAGCTTTAAGAATGAACGAAATTGAAGCTTTCACACAAAAAGCAATGTTAACAAACCGTTTAGTAAATGGTAAATTAGTAATTCCAGTTGTAGTTAATGTATTATACAGAACTGCTGCAGAAAACATCTCTGATGCTTTAATACAATCACAAATTGATGTATTAAACCAAGATTTCACTGCAACAAACCCTGATTTCAGTAGTACTCCTGCTGAGTTTGCTGGTGTTGCTGCAAATATTGATATTACTTTTGTATTAGAACAAGTAATTAGAAAATCTACGACCAAAACTTCATGGGGAACTAGAGATGCAATGAAAAAAACAAAACAAGGAGGTTTAGATCCTACATCGCCTTCAACAACACTAAATATGTGGGCTTGTACAGTTGGTGGTGGAATCTTAGGATACGCGCAGTTTCCTGGAGGTTCTTTAGCAACTGATGGTGTTGTAGTCGATTCAAAATATTTCGGATTATCAGGATCGGGAGCTTATCCTTATAACTTGGGAAGAACAATGACTCATGAAGTAGGCCACTGGATGAATCTTCGTCACATTTGGGGAGATGCTTCTTGTGGAAGTGATTTAGTTTCTGACACTCCAGTTCACAAAACTTCAAACTTTGGAGTACCTGTATATCCTTACGTAAGTACATGTTTACCTGCTCATAATGAAATGACCATGAACTACATGGATTACACAGATGACAGAGGAATGTACATGTTCACTAATGGTCAAAAATCAAGAATGGCTGCAATTTTTGTTTCAGGTGGAGCAAGAGCAGGTTTCGGAATATAATTTTTTTTAGACTTTAGAATATAAAACTCGCTACTTGTTAGCGAGTTTTTTTTGGTTAAACTTTTAGAGAATCCTGATTTCTTTGCTGACAAAATGTAGTAAATTATAATTATAAGCTTATAATTATAATTTTAATAAATAATAATCGTAAATTAGTTGTTTATTTATCTGATATACAGTTATTTAAAATCTAAAAACTACTATTATGAAAAATTTTATTTTAACTGCAACAGCTTTTTTGATATTATTTTCTTGTCAAAACGACCAAACAGAATTAACTTCCTCCACAACAAACGCTGTTGCACGACGAACATGTGCTTCACAGGACGTCTTAACGGAACAATTGAAAGCTGATCCAACCTTAGCACTAAGGATGAACCAAATTGAAGCTTTTACACAAAAATCGATATTAGAGAATCGTTTGGTAAATGGTAAAGTAGTAATTCCAGTAGTAGTAAATGTATTGTATAGAACTGCTGCAGAAAATATCTCTGATAGTCAAATACAATCACAAATTAATGTATTAAATAAAGATTTTACCGCAACGAATTCTGATTTCAAAAGCATTCCTGCTGAGTTTTCAGGTGTCGGAGCAAACGTAGATATCACTTTTGAATTAGTTAAGATTAACAGAAAATCAACTACTAAAACTTCGTGGGGGACCAGAGATGCCATGAAAAATTTAAAAAGAGGAGGATTAGATCCTACTTCTCCAACAACAACATTAAATGTGTGGGCTTGTACAATAGGAGGTGGAATCTTGGGTTATGCACAATTTCCAGGAGGCTCTTCTTCAACTGATGGAGTTGTTGTCGATTCCTTCTATTTTGGCTTATCAAGCGCCGCTAGTGCTCCTTATAATTTAGGTAGAACTGCATCACACGAAGTAGGTCATTGGATGAATCTTCGTCATATCTGGGGCGATGCGTCTTGTGGAAACGATTTAGTATCTGACACTCCTATTCACAAAACTGCAAACTTTGGTGTACCTGCCTATCCTTTCGTAAGCACATGCCTTCCAATTCATAATGAAATGACCATGAATTATATGGATTATACTGACGATAAAGGTATGTTTATGTTTACTAACGGTCAAAAAGCGAGGATGTCTGCTTTATTCGTTTCAGGCGGAGCACGATCAGGTTTCGGTATATAATTTTTTAAGATTTTAGAATTCAAAACTCGCTACTTGTTAGCGAGTTTTTTTATATTTACAATCTAATATAAAGATATGATTACATCAAAAACTATTTCAAACGGGATTCTTAGAGCTTTATTAACCATAACTTTCTGCGGTTTAGTATTGTACTTTTTTTATCAAATTCAATCCGTATTGATTTACCTTGTTGTATCATTCATACTTACATTAATAGGAAATCCTATTTTAGACTTTTTTAAAAAGCGATTGAAGTTCAATCATATTTTTGCAACAATAGCAACTTTGTTTATTTTCACACTAATCATATTCGGTTTTATAATGATGTTCGTCCCTTTGATTTTATCTCAAGGACAAAACCTATCACTTCTTAACACTGGTGAAATTGAAAAAAACATAATCCAGTTAATCAATCAAATCACTGTTTTTTTAGATAATCACCAGATTGATTCTGCGCAAGTTTTAAAGGAAGCAAACATTACCTCTAAAATAAATTTTAATTTCATTCCTAACTTTTTAAATACAATTTTAGGCACAATTAGTAGTTTGGGTGTGGCAGTAGGTTCCGTTCTATTTATTACTTTTTTCTTTCTAAAAGACCGATTAATGTTCATTTTAGGAGCAAAAAAACTAATCCCAAATAGCCATGAAGATCAGATCTTAAATTCTTTAGAAAAAATAAACCACTTGTTGTCACGCTATTTTATTGGATTATTACTTCAATTATTTATTGTATTCCTTTTATACCTAATTGTATTGTTCATTTTTGGAGTTCCAAATGCCCTTGTCATAGCCTTTTTATGTGCGGTTTTAAACATTATCCCATATATTGGTCCTCTGATAGCATCCGTTTTAGCGGCAATTCTAACAATGTTAAGCAACCTGGGAAGTGATTTCCAATCAGAAATTTTACCGACCACCATTTATGTTTTAGTTGGCTTTTGGATTGTTCAAATTATCGATAATAATTTATCACAACCTATTATTTTTTCTAAAAGTGTCAGCTCACATCCCCTGGAAATATTTCTTGTTATCCTGATTGCAGGTTTCCTTTTCGGAATATTAGGAATGATTGTGGCTGTTCCTTTGTACACCATAATAAAAGTGATTGGGAAAGAATTCTTTCCTGAAAACAAAATCATTCAACTATTAACTAAAGATATTTAATTTTGGATTTAAACCTTCTAAATTCTGAAATTCAGGAATTTATAAAAAAAAATATTGGAGCTTCTATTTCAAAATTAGCGTTGCAAAAAAATCCTTTTCCAAAAGTGGAATGGATTTCTATTTTAAATCAAATAGAAGCCAAAACAAAATCTAAAGAAAAACTCCCAACCTGGTTTTCGACAAAAAATATTATTTACTCCGCTAAAATTTCAATTGAACAAACTTCTTCCGAAAAAACAGCTTTGTACAAATCTACTATTGTTTCCGGGGCTAGTTTAATCGATTTGACTGGAGGTTTTGGTGTAGATGATTATTATTTTTCAAAAAAAATAAAAGCAGTTGCCCATTGCGAAATTAATCCAGATTTATCAAATTTGGTCAAACACAATTTTGAGCAATTGGATGCAAAGAATATCACTTGTTATTCAGGAGACAGCTTAGCCACTTTAACGTCATTAAACAAAAAATGGGATTGGATTTACATTGATCCTTCCAGAAGAAATGATGCCAAAGGCAAAGTCTTCATGCTCAAAGATTGCTTACCTAATGTTCCAGAAAATATCGATTTCTATTTTAAAAATTCGGATTCAATTCTAATAAAAACAGCTCCTCTGCTTGACATTACAGCCGGTTTATTAGAACTTAAAAATGTTACAAACATTCATATTATAGCTTTAGAAAACGAAGTAAAAGAACTGCTATGGGAATTACACCAGGAATATGAGGGACCAATTACGATCAAAACGGTTAATATCGTTAAGAACAAAACAGAAACCTTTGAATTTGAATTAAACGAAGAATCAGAATTACCCCATTTTAGTTTGCCTCAAAAGTATCTGTATGAGCCCAATAGCGCCATTATGAAATCAGGAGGATTTGATGAAGTGAGTACTTTTTTTACGATTAACAAGCTTCATAAATTTTCGCATCTATATACCTCCGAAGGATTAATAGCTTTCCCGGGAAGAATCTTTGAGATTGTAAATGCGATACCGTACAATAAAACAGAGATGAAAATACATTTAGAAGATAAACAAGCCAATATAACTACCAGAAATTTCCCTGATAAAGCAGAAAGCATTCGAAAAAAATGGAAAATAAAAGACGGAGGAAATCTATATTGTTTTTTTACAACTGATGAAAATAATCAAAAAATAGTTTTAATTTGCAGCAAAATAAAATAAAAATGAAACAACTAATTGCCGTTACTTTATTCTTGATAAGCTTTACTTCATTTGCTCAAAAAACATGTGAATATAGCGAAAATATTACCGATTCTTTGGGGACTTACAAATCGACAAAAGAATATATGATTTACGAGAAAAATTTTGCTGGAAATTCCAGTTATATATTTTATTCCTTGGCAGTAACAGACGGTTTCCCTACTTTGACTATCCAATTGATTCAAAAAAGTAAAGGATTCCTGAAAGCCAATTGTTTTGATATAAATTCGAAATTATTTTTACAGTTAAACAATGGAAAAATAATTACCTTAATTCATATTGACGAAGAAAATTGTGGCTCTTTGATTCGCGATGACAAAAATTTTGACAATCGAGTAATTACGGGCAACTTTATGTTTACGAAAGATAGTTTTGAAGAATTAAAAAATTCACCTGTATCGTTGATGAGAATTAAATATTTAACAGATATCGAAGATTACGTGATCAAAAAAGAATTCACTTCTGAGTTAAACAATGTGGTTTACCAGCCCGAAAAATTCTTCATTAATACCATCAAGTGTATCGAATAATTAATCACAGTTCCATTTTACATTTGAAATCTTATCATTCAATCCTGATTTCAGGTTATAGTGCCACCATTCAGAGTCAAATGAGTTAAAGTTAGTCTCTGTCATTATTCTTTTTAACAACAGTCGATTTCCTTTAATCTGTCGGGATAAGTCCGCATAATTATGACTCGCTTCTTTACCAAAAAAATCGAAAGGAGTTCCCATTTCCAATTCTTCACCATCAATATTAACCAAAGTGATATCGACAGCCCCACCCCTATTATGGATTGAACCTTTGGCAGGATTTGCAACATATTCAGGGTTAGATACAATTTTCCACATTCTTTTCTGAATATCTAAAGGCCGGTAACAATCAAAAATTTTGATTTTGTAACCCTGTTTAATGAATATTTTATTGGCCTCAATCAATGCCTTAACTGTTTTTAAACGCAAAAAACATTCTGCACAATCATATACTTTTGATTTTAAGAAATTATCAGTTGTCGCGTATTTCATGTCATACACAAAATCTTGACTATAGTCTTTTAAATTCACAAAGGTAGTATCACTAATAGAAGTAATTTTTTCTTCCATTTTAGTACTTACAGCTTGTGATTTACAGGAAAACATTCCAAAAAGAGAACAAAAAAGTATGCCAAATTTTAAGTAGGAAGCCATAAAAATGATTTTTTATAAAAATAAGATAATTTAAGTATTTACAAAAGATATAAAAAACTAAAAAAACCGATACTAATTAAAGTATCGGTTTAAGCGAACCTTATGGTACAAAATTCGAAACTTTTACTAGAAGATTTGAAACTATTGGCCGACTGTTTTGAAATGCAGAGGTACTAAATACATTTGAAATGATAATAGTATTAATTGGGACACACCTCTAATAAATAAATTTCTAATTGTTTAAATCATTTAATTTATAACTGATATTATAAGGAGAGTCACCGAAATGGAACTCTCCTTTTTTTAAAATTGTTCCGTCCTGAAATAGCAAGAATCCTTCTGTTGGTTCCGCTATTGGAATAATTGAGATAGTAGCATAAATTCCATTTTGTAAAGTATTTTCGCTTTCTAAAGTTACATGATTTTTCGTTTTTAAAATGCATCGATGCATAAATCACAAGCTGCTAAATCATGGTCTGGAAGATTACAAAAAGCTATTGAAAGTAATTTCTAATAAGAGAACGTTTAGGTATTATTAGGCATTTACATATCGTTTTACCGTATTTTTTATTTAAAATTTATAATTATAACCTAATCGAACTACCTGTGTTTCGTAATAATCGGTGCTACTGTAATTAAAATCCTGACCTATAATTTCTTTTTTGATCACCAATGTATTGAAAAGGTCGGTTGCATTCAGGAAAAATTCTCCTTTACCATTTTGGACTGATTTTTTTATACCTAAATCTATAGAAAATCGGGAAGCAATTTTTCCTTGCGGAATAATATCAGGAGCCAAATATATAGCAGTTACTTGAGCATCTACTTTTTTGGATACGTGCAAGGTATTGTTCCACTTTATATTTCCAGAGAAAATATCTTGTTGCTCCGCTGAAAAAGTATTGGGTTGTGGATATAAATTTTGAACTGTAAAAGCATTAATTTGATTGTGGTACGCATTTAAGTTGAAGTTGAATGAATACCATTTTACAATATCTTGCGAAAGAACCATTTCAATCCCTGTATTCTGACTTTTATTTGCATTTTGGAAGATCGCATAAATTAAATTACTGTCTGGAACTGTCGATGCAATTCGAGTTATAGTAGCATTTGCAAATCGGTAGTACGCTGCCGAATAGAAATATCCTTTTTTTAAGTTCGTTTTATAACCCAATTCTAATAAATTGGTGAACTGCGGACGAAGAGCAGGATTCCCAACCTTTATGATTTCTGCATCATCGTATTTTGGAAATATTCTAATATCGACTTCATTTGGCCTGTCTACTCTACGATTGTAAAATAATGAAATTTTATTATTGTTATCGATTTTATAAGCCAATCGCACATTTGGGAAAGGTTGGGTATAGCTGTAACCGTCGCTTTTATAGGTATTATGATCCGGATTGATATTGTATTGCAAATCTACATATTCCACACGCAAACCCACTTCTGCTTCAATTTTATTGTTTTCAAAAATATAATTTCCATACACGGCCGGAATAATTTCTTTGTAAGTTGCTTGACCGCCAGCTCCACTATCTATTGGAGAATTTGCTCCGGGAAAGAACTGCATATTGGTTGGAATATCTCTTTTTCTGAATTTAAAACCGGTTTCAAATCTTCCGTATTTTAAGGGTTTGATGTAATCAATATTGAAGTCGGCTACTTTCTCATCTGATACCAATTTGAAAGCATCTTTTCCAGTATACGTTGGCAAAATATTTTCAAAAAAATATTTTTCATCCTCTCTGTGAAACGTGTAATTGAAACCAATATTTAACAATCGTCCTGCTTCTTTAAACTTGTGTTGGTATGCAGCAGTAGCCATAGCGGTGGTTTTTAATTCGTCTTCCAAAAATTGCCAAAGTCGCAATCGTTGCGAATAATTTTCATTAAAAAAGGGTTGGTCTCCGTTGTCAATTATTTTTTCGGTTCCAAACAAACCCGAAACGGTAAGTGAATTTTGTTCGTTAATATTCCAGTCAATTCCTGTTTTTATAGTAGTGAAATGAGTATTGCGATTTCTTTTGGATTGTTGATTAATAATAGTTCCATCAGTATAGGTTCGCGTTACAAACTCATTTTTATTGAGCGTTTCTGTATAAAGGTAATCTCCCTGAAAAAAAGCATTAATTTTGTTTTTTCGATAATTAAGTGATAGTGTCGGATTAATTTTTGGCGTTACTGAGTATTGTGGTCGAATCGTTGGTAAATTTTCTTTCCTTTCCCATAGCGAGCCCAATCCAGTGGCAAAACCCACTTTACCATTGAATCCTTCTTTTTTGTTTTTCTTGTAAATAATATTTATAATTCCAGCGTTTCCGTTGGCATCATATTTTGCAGAAGGATTGTTAATGATTTCAATTTTTTCTATCGCAGAGGCGGGTATATTATCTAAGCCCGATTGGTTCCCAAATCCTGTTAATGCGGTTTGTTTTCCATCAATTAATACGGTTACTTTATCGTTGCCTCTTATTTGTACTTTCCCGTCTTGCACGGAAACGCCCGGCAAATTTTGCATTGTTTGCAAAACAGAACCACCACTCTGGCTCATGTTATCTGCCACAGAAAAAGTTTTCTTGTCCATTTTCAAGTTGATAAGTTCTTGCTTTGAAACGACCACAACTTCATTTAAAACAGTAGCATCTTTTTCCAATTCAATGGTTCCCTCATCTAGAAATTCAGAAAGTGAACCTACGTAAATAGGTTGGTTTTTTGTTTTGTATCCAACAAGTGTACACTCTAAAAAGTAATTTCCAGAAACTACATTCGCAAATGAAAACCTGCCCTCTTCGTTGGTAACAGTTCCTGCAATCAAAACGCTATCCTTTGAGTTTTTTAAGAGTACATTTACATAAAGCAAAGTCTCTTTTGAGGTTTTATCTTTTGTAATTCCGGACAGTGTGACCGCTTTGTTTTGTCCTAATAAATCTGAAATTGACAGTATTAGAAATGATAGTACTATTATTTTTATTCGCATGTGTTGATTTTTATTCTTTATTAAAATTTTAAGGACAAAATTGCAAATAGAGTTTGAAGAAATATTGAATTTTAGAATCGAATTTCGAAAATGTGCAGCTCATCTTCATACCTATAAATAACTTCCCAATTATTGTTTTCTACAATTTTCTTAATTATTGATAATCCCAGGCCGTTTCCTTTCGAGGATGGATTTACTTTAGAAAAACGTTCAAACAATTTATCTGTTTCGAGCGATTTAGATATCCCTGTATTTGAAAAAACTAATGAATTATTATGTAATACAACATTAATACTTCCATTAGCAGTATTGTGATTAATTGCGTTCATAAATAAATTACTTATCAAGATTTCAGACAAAAACAAATTCATTTCGACGAATGTATTCGCTTCTAAAGCGGTATTTATGTTAATGTTTTTTGCTAATGCCTGTTCTTTAAAAAAATCTAATTGATTTGTGATACCCTCAATTAAAAGAACCTTTTCAGGAATGTTATATTGTTTGCTTTCTATTTTTGATAAAAGCAACAGGTTTTTATTTAATCGGTTTAGCCTTGTCGTTGTATCATTTAATTTGTCTAGTATTTCAAATTGTTCTTCCGAAACATCGTCTCTTTGCAATAGTGTTTCTAATTTTCCTTTAAAAATAGCTATTGGTGTTTGCAGTTCGTGTGCCGCATTCTCAATAAATTCGTTTTGGCTTTTATAAATGCGGGTATTTTTTTCAATTAATTTATTTATTGCCTGATTGAGTCGATTGAATTCCTCGATAGAATTTTCAGCTAATTTTGGATGGGAATTTTTATCGATTTCAAATTTCTCAATTTGCTCGAGCGTGTCATAAAATGGTTTCCAAAGCCTAATAGATAATCTTTTGGTAATGATATATAATCCAACCAGAAGAATTAAAATAATCATAGTAAACACCATTAAAATACTGATAATAAAATCCTTATTATCAACAAGATTTATTCTTGCAGAAAAAAGATAAGGCTTATTATTAATTATAACCGGAGAATTAAGCACGCGATAGGGTTCGTTTTCTTTGTCTAAATTGTTATAATAACTAAGGCTATACAGCGTGTCGCTAGAAATTATTTTTTGAACTTTATCTATTTTTATATTCCTATTCCATTTATTCCAAACCGCAATATCGTTATCTTTTAACTCTGGAGCATATAACAACTCGAATTCCTCTTTTTGAAGTATTAAAGATTCATCTGTTTCGTGCAGATACAGTAATTGAGTGATAAAAAAGAATAGTGGCGCTGCCAATAGCATCACTAGTAGAGAAAATAAAACATAGTATTTTAGAGTAGTCTGTAATAATCTTTTATTCATTGTTCCATTTATAACCAATTCCGTAAATCGATTTTATGTAATCATTGCTTCCGGCATCGTTTAGTTTTTTTTTCAAATTTTTTATGTGTGCATATACAAAATCGTGATTGTCTAACATATCTGCCATATCACCTGAAAGGTGCTCAGCAATGGCGCTTTTAGATAAAACTTTGTTTTTATTCCCAATTAGAAACAATAATAAATCTATTTCTTTTTTGGTACATTCTATTTTCTTTTTCCCAATTTTTACAGATTTAGCTAAAGTATCAATTTCGATTTCATTGAATTCAATTGTATTGTTTCCGTCAAATTTTTTTCTTCTAACCAAAGCCTGAATTCTGACCAACAACTCTGAAAGGTGAAAAGGTTTCGTCAAATAATCATCTGCTCCAAGATTGAATCCGTCGATTTTAGTTTCTAAAGTTTCTTTAGCGGAAATTATAATAATCCCATCTGATTTGTTTAATTTTTTCAATTCCTTCAAAATGCTAAATCCATCACCGCCCGGAAGCATTAGATCCACTAAAATACAATCATAATCATACATAGTAATTTTGTCTAAAGCCGTTTGATGCGTACCTGCGATTTCGCAATGAATATCATTTGATTTTAGATAACTTTTTATGCTATTGGCAATTTCGATTTCGTCTTCGATAATTAGAATTTTCATATTGCAAATTAACAATTCAATTTTGAATGAAATTTGAATTTAGGAATTAAATTATTATTTCTAAATTTAACTGAGTTTTTCGCTTACAGAATTCTGACAATAAACAATTTAAAATTATTTTAAATAAGAGATGGCAATTTTGAAGATATGCTTTGTACTCCTTTGAAAATCATTTTTAATATTAAGACGAATCTTAAATATCTGGATTTTGAAAATATTGATCCTAGAGTTCCAGAGGCTGAAGAAAAATATTTAAAAATTATTAGTCAGTCCCAATCAGATGGTTTGACTCTCTCGCCAAAAATTGCATCTGAAATTGTCTATCTTGTTAAGAAGATAATTTTATTAGGAATTTAAATTTCATTCAAAACATGACAATCCAAAAAACTGTTAGGTGTATGAAAATAAAGTAAAAACTATTTTTTCCTTACTCTTTACAGGTTCAAATTTTAGATGCATGCTTTTGAAAATTATTTTTTTATAAATCACCGCTTTATTCGCTCACCTTTTTCTATTTATCGCATCTTATTAAAAAACAAAACCTTGTAAATCAGTTATTTAAAAATGGTTCGAACCCTGTTGCCTACCCTAAAAAACATTTGAACAAATTGAAGTAAAAAAGAAAAAAATAAGATAATAACAATCTGATTTACAACTAATTAAGTATAAAAGACCCAGGAATTCATTGGTCTACAGAAAAAAAATGTAAAATGCAACACTGAAACAAAAACAAAGTAAGTAATCTAAAATCAATAATATAAAAATAAAAAACCGACCAAATATATAAAAATATACTTGATCGGTTTAAGTGAAGGCAGAAGGATTCGAACCTTCGACCGCCTGCTTAGAAGGCAGGTGCTCTATCCAGCTGAGCTATGCCTCCATTGCTCATGTAAAAGAATCTAGTCGGGGTGGCAGGATTCGAACCTGCGGCCTCCTGCTCCCAAAGCAGGCGCGATAACCGAGCTACGCTACACCCCGAAGTGCAAAAAATTAAGCGGAGGGACAGGGACTCGAACCCTGGCACCGATTACTCGATGACAGTTTAGCAAACTGCTCCATTACCACTCTGGCACCCCTCCAAACTCAAGGAAACGTGTCCTGTTTTGCGGTTGCAAATTTAAGACATCTTTACGTTACCCACAAGTATTTGAGGGCTTTTTTTTAAAATTTTTCGGTCTTTTTATAAAAACACTTCACAATCAAACATATAGGGTTACATTAATATTAAAAAAAATATTAAGATGCAATCAAAATATGAAATTGTATAAAAAAGATTAAATTTGCTACATAAACTAACATTATATATATCATGAACAAAAGAGTTGTTATTGTTTCTGCCGTTAGAACACCTATCGGAAGTTTTATGGGAGGATTATCTACAGTTCCTGCGCCAAGATTAGGTGCGGTTGCTATAAAAGGTGCTTTGGAAAAAATTAATCTAGACCCAAATTTAGTTGACGAAGTGTTTATGGGTAATGTTGTACAAGCCGGAGTTGGGCAAGCTCCTGCTCGTCAAGCGGCTATATTTGCCGGTTTGCCTAATAGTGTGACTTGTACTACCGTTAATAAAGTATGTGCCTCTGGAATGAAATCAGTAATGCTGGGTGCACAAGCAATTATGTGCGGTGATGCCGAGATTGTTGTTGCCGGTGGTATGGAAAACATGAGTATGATTCCGCATTACATGCATTTGAGAAACGGAACAAAATTTGGTCCAGCAACCATGATTGACGGAATGCAAAGAGACGGATTGTCTGACGCCTACGATAACAGCGCTATGGGCGTATGTGCGGACTTATGTGCATCTGAATACAAATTTACAAGAGAAGAACAAGATAACTTCGCAATTCAATCGTATGAGCGTAGCGCTAATGCATGGGAAGAAGGAAAATTTGACAATGAGGTAGTTCCTGTTCCTGTTCCTCAAAGAAAAGGAGATCCAATTATCGTTTCTAAAGACGAAGAATTTTCTAACGTAAAATTAGATAAAATTCCAACATTAAATCCAGTTTTTACCAAAGATGGAACGGTAACCGCTGCGAATGCCTCAACAATAAATGATGGTGCAGCAGCAGTAATATTAATGAGCGAAGAAAAAGCAATAGCTTTAGGATTAAAACCATTGGCTTACATAAAAAGCTATGCTGATGCGGCGCAAGAACCAAAATGGTTTACTACAAGTCCTTCAAAAGCAATTCCTAAGGCATTAGAAAAAGCTGGAATATCAATAAATGATGTTGATTATTTTGAATTTAATGAAGCTTTTGCTGTTGTAGGCTTAGCCAATGCAAAAATTCTAGGATTAGATAACAGTAAAATAAATGTAAACGGTGGCGCCGTATCTTTAGGTCATCCACTAGGATGCTCCGGTGTTCGAATCATTGTAACATTATTGAATGTTTTAAAACAAAATAATGGTAAAATTGGTGCAGCCGCAATTTGTAATGGAGGCGGCGGTGCTTCAGCAATTGTTATTGAAAGAGCCTAAAATAATTATAAGTTATGAGTTATGAGTTTTAAAACTTATAACTCATAATTCTTAACTCATAAATTACCCTAAATGTTTGGAATTTGTAATCTTGCTATGATCCCACTTCGGTTTGAAGCCAGCGATAAAAGTGAAATAGTTTCTCAAGTTTTATTTGGCGAACATTTTGAAATTTTGGAACAGCTTAAGCAGTGGTCTCATATCAAAATGCAATATGATGGTTATGAAGGCTGGGTTGATTCTAAACAATTTCAATTAATTTCTGAAACAAGTTTTAATCAATTATCCGCAGAAGCAATCATTCTAAATGCAGATTTGATAGAATATGTAACCGCTCCTTCTAGTTTATTAATGCCAATTCCTTTAGGCTCCTCATTGTCTTTTATAAATCACAACGAGATAAATATTTCAAATTTTGATTTTGAAGGAACAAAAACCAGTGGAGAAAAAGACAAAGAATGCTTGGTTAATTCCGCTTTTATGTATTTGAATGCGCCATACCTTTGGGGAGGAAAAACTCCTTTTGGCATTGATTGTTCTGGTTTTACCCAAATGGTTTACAAACTCAATGGATACAAATTATTACGGGATGCTTCACAACAATCAACACAAGGGGAAGCTTTAAGTTTTATTGAAGAAAGCGAACCTGGAGATTTGGCTTTTTTTGACAATGATGAAGGTAATATTATCCATGTAGGGATAATTATGGATGACAATTATATTATTCATGCAAGTGGCAAAGTTCGAATTGACCGATTAGATCATCTAGGGATTTACAATGCCGAAATAAACAGACATACTCACAAACTAAGAGTAATAAAAAAAATTATTTAAATCGGCATGCTATTCCCCTGAATTAAATACGTGCCTTTAGCGCATTATATTGCGTCGTCATGTCCATAGCTCTATATAAATTTAATAGTAATTTATAAATATCCTGATCATTAGGAATTGCCACATTACCTTTTTCCAGATAAGATATTGCCTTTATAATTAAATTATCTTTTTTAATAATCAGCTCATCGTAAACCTTCATATCTTTAGCAGATGTACCTAGATTACTCATCTCGTCCATAACAATCTTTTTCGCATCAATTTTCAAGTAGGCTAAATTTAAATAGGCACTAGGATCTTTAGGATTAATTTCTAATATTTTATTATTGCACCACTCTGATTTGTCTAAATCTTTTTTGTTAAGATAAATAAAAGCCATATTTGTGTAAATTTCAGTTCTTTTAGACGGTAATTTTTCTACTCTTGGTTTTATATGGGTTCCAGCTTTTACACTCAAATCTCTAGATAAAATGGAGTTGAAAAATTGATCCACACCGGTTTCTTTATTCACAGCATAATATCCTAACCCTTTTCCAGAAAATTTAAGCATCTCTAATTCTTCATAAAGTTTTATAGCGTTAGTATAATCTTTCGCATCTTTATAGTAAGATGCTGCATAATATAAATTTATAGTATCCTTTTTATTACCCAAATAAATACTATGCATCTTACTTGCTCCCTCTGAAAACCTTTTTGCTTCAATATCTGCAATAGCACTTTTTAATAAATCAGCTTTTATTTTTTTTATTGCTTCTATTGCAAGAACCGAATATTTAAATTTACCCGATGCCTTTTCAGCTGCAATTAAATCTTGATAAGCCGCAATTGCGAGAGCAATATTTTTACTTGGTTCAATATTTGTCTCAAACAAACCAGTTAAAACTTTAGCTTTCAAATTATAAAATTCGGATTGATCAGCTTCTTCTGCGTTAAAAATTAAATACTCAGCATTATTTAATATGTTTATTGATTGCTGGAATCTACCATTCTTAAACTCATTTTCAGCAGATTTTATTTCGTTTTTTTGCGAAAAACAGGTTATTGAAAAAAACGAAAAATAGATGATTGTTAAAAACTTAGTTTTCATAAAAATTTGGGGATTTGGCTTTTGGTTAATATTCTAAGGCTATTCTTGCAAAATATTGGTTAGAAATTTGCGTTTAAATTAAATAATACATTTTTTAAATGAGAAGAAATTAAAGTTAAACATTGATTAAAAATTCGATA
The DNA here is from genome assembly GCF_042787345.1 of Flavobacterium xylosi. Lineage (NCBI taxonomy): Bacteria > Pseudomonadati > Bacteroidota > Flavobacteriia > Flavobacteriales > Flavobacteriaceae > Flavobacterium > Flavobacterium xylosi. Next base: position 146,637 of record NZ_JBHZPZ010000009.1, read on the forward strand.
AATTTTTCTGTACTTTTTTTTCTAAAAATATAATTTATTTTTTGTTTTTCAAGTAAAAACTAATATTTTTTTAATAAAAAAAAGCTTATTTGTAATAAAAAAACTATCATTTTTTGCGCTTTTATTTTCAAGCCTTTCCAATTTTAAAATAAAAACCTCCCAAAGCAAACTTTAGGAGGTTTTTTATCAAATTTTTAGATTAAAATCATACACATATCTAACCAAAAAATTTAAGATAAATATTTACATTTTAGCTTTTAACGCTTTTTTCTTTTCCGTCATTTCTAAAGCTCCGTAAACGCTTAACAAGGTATTTTTAACCTCCGTGTTTTTAGGATCCAGTTCACTTGCTTTTTCTAAATAAGGTAAAGCATCCATAAAAACCGCTTCTCTTTGTTTTTTAAGAACTAAGTAACGCTTATTGTCTTTTTCTGAATTACTTAATTTGCTCATCTCGTCAAACAGATTTTTATCAGCATCCAACTTCATAGTAGCTAAATTAAGATATGCATTTACATAATCTGGCTTTATTTTTATTGCTTGCAAATAATATTTTTCAGCTTCAGCATTGTTCTTAGCATTATAACTGATCACACCTAAATTAAATATCAAATCAGCATCATTAGGATTTTTTTGCAATACTTCTGAAATTAATTTTTTATAAGTATCATAATCTTTTGTTTCCAAATATAAATTAGCTTCCGTTAGAATTAATGAAGTGTCTTCAGGATTAGCAACTCTGGCAGCTGCTATTGCTTTTTTAGCCTCTTCTGTTTTTCCTTTTTCAACTAGAATTAAAGCCATATTTTTATATATCTCGCCTCTTTTTGAAGGTGTAGCTTCCGTTCTTGGTTTTTCGTGAGTTCCCAATTTCACCATTCTGTCTCTTTCTGCAGCAGTTGTAAAAAGATCTTCTTCTCCACTTAACTTATTCATAGCTAAATAACTAGTTCCCTTTCCAGAATAATTCAAAGTTTTCAACTCTTCATAAAACTTAAGAGCCTCGTCATAATTCTTAGCATTTACATAAGTAGAAGCCGCATAATACAAATTAATAGTGTCTTTTTTATCTAATAAATAAGCATCATATAATTTTTTAGCGCTATCTGAATGCTTGTCAATTTTAGAATCTGCAATTGCAGCATTTATTAATTTAAACTTTATTTCAGTAATAGAAGCCGCTGCTTGCGTTGAAAATTTCATTTTTCCGCTAGTTTTTTCAACTGAGATTAAATCTTGGTATGCTTTTGCAGCAAGAGAAAGATTTTTATCTGTATCAACTTTTTTATTTGCTAAATCTAAGTACGCATTTCCCTTAACAAAGAAAAATTGTGCTTTTTCAGCATCTGGAGCAGTTGCAGAAGCGGATTCGGCAGCTATCAAAATATTCACTGCTTCTTGCGAATTACCACCTTTAATCGCTTTTTCAGCAGCTTTAATTTGGTCTTTTTGAGCAAAAGTAGCTACTGATATCAATAATGCTGATGCAAGTATTACATATTTACTTTTCATAATATTCTATTTTTGTTTAATAATTATTCTTGTTTACATTCTTATTTTTAGGCTTCATCGTCAGCGTCGTTGTCATCAGCATCTTCTTCATCCTCTTCACTCTCTTCAGAATCATCTTCTTCCTCGTCTTCTTCCGTTCCTTCATCATCAAGAACTTCTAAGATCGGCTTAACTCTTTCGATTGCTTCCGATTCAATAACATTTCCGTCTTCATCAACAATCACTTCAGCAATATCGTCTTTCATTACTTTTGTAACCGCTGCAATCGAATCGTTTCCTTTAATGTTGATTAACTTCACTCCTTGTGTAGCGCGTCCCATTACTCTCAAATCTTCAACAGCCATTCTAATAGTCAATCCAGATTTGTTGATAATCATCAAATCATCCGCATCAGTAACGGCATTTATAGAAATAAGTTTACCTGTTTTCTCCGTAATATTTAAAGTTTTAACTCCTTTACCTCCACGGTTTGTAATTCTGTATTCATCAAGACTTGAACGTTTTCCGTAACCATTTTCAGCAACAACTAAAATTTCACTGCTCATATCATTTACAGTAACCATGCCAATAACTTCATCAGTATCGTCTTTCAGTGTAATTCCACGAACTCCCGAAGCAGTTCTTCCCATCGGACGGGTTTTAGTTTCCTCAAAACGAACTAATTTACCAGATTTCACAGCCAAAATAATTTGACTTTCTCCATTGGTTAATTTTGCTTCTAATAATTCATCCCCTTCCTTAATGGTAATTGCAGCAACACCATTTACTCTAGGTTTAGAATATTTCTCCAAAGATGTTTTCTTAACCTGACCTTTTTTAGTTACCATAATAAGGTTGTGGCTCTTAATGTATTCTTGATCTTTTAAATCCTGAGTACAAATAAATGCTTTTACTTTATCGTCGCTTTCAATATTTACTAAATTTTGAATTGCTCTACCTTTAGCTGTTTTGCTTCCTTCTGGTATCTCGTAGACACGCATCCAGAAACATTTACCTTTTTGAGTAAAGAACATCATATATTGGTGATTCGTTGCCACGAACATGTGCTCTAAGAAATCTTGATCTCTTGTTCCAGCGCTTTTTTGTCCAACTCCTCCTCTATTCTGAGTTTTATATTCTGTAAGGTTGGTACGTTTAATATATCCTGCATGAGAAATTGTAATTACCACATTTTCATCAGCAATTAAATCTTCAATACTAACATCTCCACCAGAATATTCAATTACAGAACGACGTTCATCTCCGTACTTTTCACGAATTTCCTCCAGTTCTTCTTTTATCAAAGCCGTTCTTAAATTTACATCGGCTAACAAAGCTTTTAAATGCTCAATTAGCTTCATAATTTCTTCATATTCGGTTCTTAACTTGTCTTGTTCCAGACCTGTCAATTGACGCAAACGCATCTCTACAATAGCACGAGACTGAATATCAGATAATTTGAATCTTTCGATTAATTTCTCTCTTGCTTCTTCCGTACTTTTTGAAGCTTTGATTAAAGCAATTACTTCGTCAATATTATCAGAAGCGATAATCAAACCTTCCAAAATATGCGCTCTTGCTTCTGCTTTTTTCAATTCAAATTGCGTTCTGCGAGTCACCACATCATGACGGTGCTCAACGAAATAATGAATCAAATCTTTCAGATTCAACATTTGCGGACGACCTTTTACAATTGCAATATTGTTTACACTGAATGAAGATTGTAATTGCGTAAATTTATAAAGCGTATTCAAAACTACGTTTGGCGTGGCATCACGTTTCAAAATATAAACGATACGCATCCCGTTTCTATCCGATTCATCACGGATATTAGCGATACCATCTATTTTTTTATCATTTACCAAATCAGCAGTCCGTTTGATCATATCCGCTTTATTCACTTGGTACGGAATTTCGGTAACGATAATACACTCCCGACCATCCACTTCTTCAAAACCAACTTTGGCACGCATTACAATACGTCCTCTCCCGGTTTTAAATGCTTCACGAACGCCTTCATATCCATATATTATACCTCCAGTAGGAAAATCCGGAGCTTTAATATGGTTCATCAATTCATCTATTTCAATGTCATTGTTATCAATATAGGCTAATGTACCATTGATTACTTCAGTAAGATTATGAGGTGGCATATTCGTTGCCATACCCACTGCTATTCCTGTTGCCCCATTAATTAATAAGGTAGGAACTCTAGTAGGCATAACCGTTGGCTCTTCTAAAGTATCATCAAAATTTAATTTAAAATCAACGGTTTCTTTATCTATATCCGCCAAGATTTCTTCCGAAATCTTACGCATTCTAGCCTCAGTATAACGCATCGCTGCAGGACTATCACCATCTACAGAACCAAAGTTACCCTGACCGTCAATCAATAAATAACGTAAACTCCATTCCTGTGCCATACGAACCATGGCATCATAAACAGAGGTATCTCCATGAGGGTGATATTTTCCAAGAACTTCCCCGACAATTCTTGCTGACTTTTTGTGGGCAGATCTGGAGTTTACTCCCAAATCATGCATTCCATAAAGTACTCTTCGATGTACTGGTTTCAAGCCATCTCTGACATCTGGAAGTGCTCTTGATACAATTACTGACATCGAATAATCGATGTAAGCTGTTTTCATTTCATCTTCAATGTTAATAGGAATTAACTTTTCTCCTTCAGACATAAGTTGTTATATTAAAAAATTATATTAGTTTCAAAACGTGCCAATATACGTCTTTTTGAAATTTCTGAACCTCTTTTAGACTACTTATTTCAATGATTTATTAACAAATTTTCCTTCTCTTTTAGTTAATAAATTATGTAAAATTTAACTCTAATATTATTAATATTTTTGTCTATTAGCTGACAGTAGTTGTTGAAGGAACGGTTTTTGTTTTTCAATCACTAATTCACTAAATTTACAGTATCAAATATATATTATGGATGATAATTTTTCACCAAGAGTAAAAGACGTTATAACCTATAGCAAAGAGGAAGCTTTGCGTTTGGGTCATGACTTTATAGGAACAGAACATCTGATGCTGGGTATCTTAAGAGATGGTAATGGGAAAGCAATTCAAATTTTGAATAATTTAGCTGTTGATCTAGATCATTTACGCAGAAAGGTAGAAATTCTAAGTCCGGCAAGCCCTAGCGTTGAAGTCAATGTAGAAAAGAAAAACTTGCATTTGACACGTCAGGCAGAACGAGCGCTGAAAACCACTTTTCTTGAAGCAAAAGTATTTCAGAGCTCCTCTATTAGTACAGCACATCTATTGTTATGTATTTTAAGAAACGAAAACGATCCAACAACCAAGCTATTGAATAAACTTAAAATTGATTATGATATAGCTAAAGAACAATATTTAAATATGACTCCAAACGACGAAGAATTTTTAGAAAACTTGCCAAGAAACGAATCGTATAATGACGATTCAGGACAAGATGACAGTCTTAAAGAAGGAACTTTTAATAATCCCGCCAATAAATCAAACAAAAAATCTAAAACGCCTGTTTTAGATAATTTTGGGAGAGATTTAACAGAAATGGCCGAAGAAGGAAAGTTAGATCCAGTTGTAGGACGTGAAAAAGAAATTGAGCGTGTTTCTCAAATTTTGAGCCGTCGTAAAAAGAACAACCCACTACTTATTGGTGAACCAGGAGTAGGAAAATCTGCTATTGCCGAAGGTCTAGCTTTGCGAATTATTCAAAAGAAAGTATCAAGAATCTTGTTTAACAAACGTGTTGTTACATTAGACTTAGCAAGCCTTGTTGCAGGAACAAAATATCGTGGACAGTTTGAGGAACGAATGAAAGCAGTCATGAATGAATTAGAAAAGAATGACGATATCATTCTTTTTATTGACGAAATTCATACTATAGTAGGTGCCGGTGGCGCAACCGGTTCTTTGGATGCTTCGAATATGTTTAAACCAGCTTTAGCAAGAGGTGAAATCCAATGTATTGGAGCTACAACCTTAGACGAATACAGACAATATATAGAAAAAGATGGCGCATTAGAAAGACGTTTTCAAAAGATTATTGTGGAACCAACCTCAGTTGTGGAAACTATTACCATTTTGAATAATATCAAAAATAAATACGAAGATCATCATAATGTTACTTACACACAAGAAGCAATTGAAGCTTGTGTCAAATTAACGGACAGATATATGTCGGAACGCTTCTTGCCGGACAAAGCTATTGATGCATTAGACGAAGCAGGTTCAAGAGTTCACATTACCAATATTGAAGTTCCAAAAGCAATACTGGATTTGGAACGCCAATTAGATGATGTTCGGGAATTGAAAAATGTTGTAGTCAAAAAACAGAAATATGAAGAAGCAGCTAAGCTTCGTGATGACGAAAAAAGAATTGAAAAAGACCTAGCAATTGCTCAGGAACAATGGGAAGAAGATGCCAAAAATAACAGAATTGAAGTTACAGAAGACAATGTTGCCGATGTAGTTTCTATGATGACTGGTATTCCGGTAAATCGTATTGCTCAAACAGAAAGCAATAAACTAGCGAAGCTACCCGAACTTATTGAAGGCAAGGTGATTGGACAAAGAGAAGCAGTAATGAAAATTGCTCGTTCTATCCAAAGAAATCGCGCCGGATTAAAAGATCCGAACCGACCAATTGGTTCCTTTATTTTCCTTGGCCAAACTGGTGTTGGTAAAACGCAATTAGCGAAAGTATTGGCAAAAGAACTATTCGATTCGGAAGATGCATTAATTCGAATTGACATGAGTGAATACATGGAGAAATTTTCTATCTCACGACTTGTTGGTGCGCCTCCGGGATATGTAGGATATGAAGAAGGTGGACAATTGACAGAGAAAGTTCGTAGAAAACCATATTGCGTTGTACTATTGGATGAGATTGAAAAAGCACATCCAGATGTTTTCAATATGTTATTGCAGGTTCTTGATGATGGTTATTTAACTGATAGTTTAGGCAGAAAAATTGATTTCAAAAACACTATAATTATTATGACTTCCAATGTGGGAGCCAGACAATTAAAAGATTTTGGCCAGGGAGTTGGTTTTGGCACTGCTGCCAAAGTAGCTCAGGCCGATGATAATTCGAAAAGTATCATCGAGAATGCATTGAAAAAAACTTTTGCCCCAGAATTCTTAAACAGAATTGATGATGTAATTGTATTTAATGCTTTAGAAAAACATCATATTGATTTAATTATTGAAATCGAATTGAAAAAATTGTTTGCTCGTGTCGCAGAATTGGGTTATCAACTAAGTTTATCTGACAAAGCCAAAGCTTATATTGCAGAAAAAGGATTTGACAGACAATTTGGCGCCAGACCATTAAAAAGAGCCATTCAAAAATATGTTGAAGATGCACTTGCTGAAGAAATTATTACTTCAAAAATTGCTTCCGGAGATGAAATTTTCATGGATATTGAAGATGGAGCACAGGAACTGACTGTACAGGTGCATAAAGCTGGTGAACCAACCAATTTATAATTTATCTCAATTTTAAATATTAAATAAACCCGTTAAGTTTTTATAACATAGCGGGTTTATTCTTTACACAAATTCAACTTTTTTTGAAAACAAATATTTACATTTGATTTAAAAAAAATAGATTAAATAAAATCAATTTATGTCTCAAAACAAAGTCATCCTGGGTAGCGAAGAATGGTGTTCATTCCCTGAATTAGGAATTCCAACAATAAAAGCCCGTGTCGATTCAGGTGCAAAAACATCCGCATTACACGCGATAAATATTGCGCCATTTATAAAAAACGAAGCCAATTGGGTGAAATTTGATATCAATCCTATTCAGAATAACCTAAAAACGGTGATTCATTGTGAGGCCCCATTGGTTGACAAACGCATTGTAAAAAGTTCCAGCGGATTTAGAGAACAACGCTATGTTATTCAAACCAACTTGAAAATTGGCGATTCGATATGGCCCATAGAAATGACATTGACTAATAGAGATTCAATGGGTTTCAGAATGCTTTTAGGACGTGAAGCTATGAGCGGCAGAGTTCTTGTAGATCCGGAACAAAAATATCTTTTAGGACAGCCTACATCTGACAGTTTGAAGGAACTTTATAAAAATTCCGAAAAAGCAAGTTCTGGTTTACGCATTGGTCTTTTAGCCAGTAATCCTGAATTGTATAGCAATAAAAGGATTATGGAAGCCGGTGAAATGCGGGGTCATGAAATGCACTTTTTGAATATCAAGGAATGCTACATGAAATTAGATGCAAAAGCACCTGAAATTCATTACCGAGGTGGAAAAATTTTAAATCAATTTGATGCTATTATTCCTAGAATTCGCCCCAGTATTACCTTTTATGGTTGTGCTTTGACACGTCAATTTGAAGCTTTAAAAGTTTTTTGTTTAAATTCTTCTACGGCAATTACCCAATCGCGGGACAAATTATATTCTTTGCAACTATTACTGAATCATGGCGTAGATATTCCTACCACTGGTTTTGCAAATTCGCCTTTAGACACTAACGACCTGATAAAAATGGTTGGCGGTTCTCCCCTGATTGTAAAATTATTGGAAGGTACACAAGGAAAAGGAGTGGTATTGGCGGAGACAAAAAAAGCTGCTGAAAGTGTTATTAATGCTTTCAAAAGTTTAAATGCTAATATCTTAGTTCAGGAATTTATCAAAGAAGCCAACGGGAAAGATATTCGCTGTTTTGTAATTGACGGTAAAGTGGTAGCTGCAATTCAACGCGAGGCGATGCCCGGTGAATTTAGAGCAAACATCCATCTGGGAGGAACGGCATCCATTATAAAAGTAACCAGTGAAGAAAAACGCATTGCAATTAAAGCGGCTAAAGCCATGGATCTAAAAGTTGCAGGCGTTGATATTATTCGTTCTGCAAAAGGGCCTTTATTACTTGAAGTAAATTCCTCACCAGGACTGGAAGGCATTGAGGGTGCTACCAATAAAGATATTGCAGGCGAAATGATAAGAGCTATTGAAAAGAATTTCAAATTGGATAAATAACTTTTATAGTCATAAAAAATGAATACCTATATTGATATTATACTTAGAAGCGTATCTGTTTATTTTTTTATGATTATTGCTTTGCGGATTTTTGGAAAGAAAGAATTATCGCAGTTAAACACTGCTGATGTTATACTAATTTTATTGATTAGCAATTCTGTACAAAATGCCATGGTAGGAAATAACACTTCTCTTTGGGGAGGATTAGCAGCGGCAACCGTGCTTTTCTTTATCAATTTTGTTTTGAAAAAATTGATGTACGAGTATAAAGGTTTTAGCGATTTTATGCAGGAAAAACCAGAAATTCTAATTCATGACGGAAACTTAGACTTTAAATCTTTAAGCAAATTAAACATCACTGCTGACGAGCTAAAAGAAGCTATGCGTGAACACGGTGTTGAAAATTATAAAGATGTGAAGCTGGCAATGTTAGAAATCGATGGAAATATAAGTATCATTTCTGGAGACAAAAACCTTATACAAACCCATTATAAAAGAAAAATCAGAAGAAAAAAGATTATAGTTTAAACTTCGTACTTAAAATTTTTCATGGTTTACAATATTATTTTCATAAATAAACCATTCGCTGAGGAATGGTTTTTTTATGAATTATAACTATCGAAATATTTTAAAGAAATAAACTTAAAGCGTAATAGACTAAGCCCGCTAAAATAGCTGAAATCGGAATAGTTAAAACCCATGCCCATAATAAACTTACGGTCATTCCCCAACGTACCGCCGAAACTCTTTTGGTAAGTCCTACTCCAATAATAGACCCTGTAATAGTATGTGTTGTACTTACCGGCACTTTAAAATGTTCTGTGAAGTACAAAGTTAATGCGCCAGCAGTCTCGGCAGCCACTCCTTCAAAAGAGGTGACTTTGGTGATTTTGGAACCCATCGTTTTTACGATTTTCCAACCGCCACTTAAAGTACCCACAGCAATTGCAGTATAACAAGCTAATGGGATCCAACCTGGCATAGCGCCTTTTATACCTTTGTCATCATCTGGAAGTACTACTTGCAACCAATCAGGAAGGGTAATAATATCGACACCGCTAGTGTGAATATAAACTGCTACGGCAGCAGCAATAATACCCATCACTTTTTGTGAATCGTTTCCTCCATGCCCTAAACTAAAAGCAGCAGAGGAGAGCAATTGCATTTTCTTTAACCAGGCTGTAGCTTGGTGTAAATTTAAGCTGCTAAATATTAAACAAAACAAACTTACTGTTAATATAATAAAGGCAACCAAAAACCATTTGATGTTATGAGATTCAAAAACAACACTCCAAAAATGAGAATCAAAACGAGGTTTTTCAATATCAGCATAATTTACCATCTGACCTTGTACAAACCAAATTGTCAAGACCATTAAGGACAACGTGAAAATTTTAGGAAAAATACTTTTTTTAGAAGCATTCAAAAGCCATATTGAGATCAAATAGGAAATTAAAGCACCTAATAATGGTGCCAAAACAATAAAAGCAGCAATGATAAAAACCCCAGATGGCATACCCCCGTCTTTACCTGCCTTGTACCAACTTACAATATTATACCAGTGTCTTGTATGAGCAACACCTTCTTCAACGATTGTATAATCAGCAAATCCATGAACAGCGATAGCGTGTGCCAATGCAGCTCCTGCAAAACCACCGATCAATGTATGTGAAGAACTGGAAGGAATTCCTTGCCACCAAGTAATTAGATTCCAGACAATTGCCGCAACAACTCCTGCCAGAATAACTGTAAGATTAATTTCACTGGTTTCCGCTGTTTTTGCAACAGTATTTGCTACACCTAAACCAAAAACCCAATAGGCCAAAAAGTTAAAAAATGCAGCCCAAACTACGGCTTGAAAAGGAGTTAAAACCTTTGTAGCAACAACTGTAGCTATAGCATTGGCAGCATCATGAAAACCATTTATGTAATCAAAAATTAAAGCCAAAACTATAATAACAATAAGTAAAGTCATAATGATTTTTTAAAAGAAATTTAAAAATTAAGAATGTTTTACCGAAATTGATTCCAAAACACTGGCAACACTCTTACATTTATCAGTTGCTGACTCTAAAACTGACAAAACTTCTTTGTATTTAATAATGTTTTTTACATCAGTTTCATTTTCAAAGATTTCGAAAACAGCTTTATTATAAACAGTATCAGATTTATTTTCCAGCTTGTTTATTTTTGCACAAGCATCAGTAATCTTCTTGATATTTTTTAAATTTCTGAGTTCTTTTACCGCTACATCAATATGTTGACACGCTTCAAGATTGATTTCTGTCAATTTCCTGATAGACTTAGTAATTTTATCTACTTGATATAAACGCATTCTGCTTGCCGCTCCATGAAGATAATCAGCAACATTGTCTATTGAAGTAATCAAAGAATGGATATCTTCTCTATCAAATGGAGTAATGAAATTTCTACTTAGCTCAAGATTGGTTTGACGTGTTATGTCTTCTCCTTTTTGTTCTAAGATATCTATTTTTTGAAAAAGAACTTCACGCTCTTTTAATGGAAGATTTACAGCTTCATGCAAATTAGAAGCCAGTTCAATTAAATTACTTGAAGCTTGTTCGAAAAGAGGAAAAAATTTTTTATCTTTAGGAACCAAAAATTGGAAAATACTATTTAATGACATTTTATTAATTTTAGAGTGCAAAAATACTTCTTTATTTTATGTTAACGTTAGGTTAATATCAACAAATCGTCTTCAATCTGAAAACTGTTCAAAAAAGAAACTGATTTTTCTATATCGTAATGCAAAATTCGATCTTCTTTTACCAATGGCACTTCTTCACGATAAGCACCTAAAAACATTTCAATAAAATCACTCGATTGCAACGGTCTTCTATATTCAATTGCTTGGGAAGCATTCATTAATTCAATAGCTAAAATTCGCTCCAAATTATCCATAACTCGCAACGCTTTTGTAGCTGCATTAGCTCCCATACTTACATGATCCTCTTGTCCGTTACTAGACACTATGCTATCTACACTTGCTGGAGTTGCCAATTGTTTATTTTGACTTGTAATACTGGCAGCTGTATATTGTGGGATCATTAATCCTGAATTTAAACCTGGATTATCCACCAAAAATGCAGGGAGACTGCGCAAACCTGAAATCAACTGATAGGTCCTTCTCTCAGAAATGCTTCCTAATTCAGCTAAAGCAATTGCCATGAAATCCAATGCTAATGCCAATGGTTGGCCATGAAAATTACCTCCGGAAATTATTTGGTCGCTTTCAAAAAATATATTGGGATTGTCTGTCACCGAATTGATTTCTGTTTTAAAAACTTTTTTCACATAATCAATCGCATCTTTTGATGCACCGTGAACCTGTGGCATACATCTGAAAGAATATGGGTCTTGAACATGCTTTTTTTCCTGCTCAATAATTTCACTACCTTCAAGAATACTTTTTATTCGATTAGCAGTTACAATCTGTCCTTTATGAGGTCTGATAAAATGGATTAATTCATTAAAAGGCTCAATTCTTCCATCAAATCCTTCAAGTGAAATCGCACCTATTAAATCGGCCAAATAGGAGAATTTATTAGCTTTCATAAGTATATGTGCCCCATAAGCACTCATAAATTGCGTCCCGTTCAACAAAGCCAGACCTTCTTTCGATTTTAAAACGATAGGTTCCCAATTGAAATGTTGTAAAACTTCACTAGAATGGACTTTCTTCCCTTCAAAAAACACTTCACCTTCACCCAATAAAGGCAATGACAAATGCGCTAATGGAGCTAAATCACCTGAGGCTCCCAGGGATCCTTGCGTATAAATTATAGGTAAAATATCATTATTGTAAAATGCGATCAAACGTTCGACTGTTTGCAATTGTATTCCTGAATGACCATAACTCAAAGATTGAATTTTAAGCAGCAACATCAGTTTAACAATTTCATTTGGCACTTCTTCACCTGTTCCACAAGAGTGCGATTTCACAAGGTTTTCCTGAAGTTTTGACAAATTTTCGTTTGAGATTTTCACATTACAAAGTGACCCAAAACCAGTATTTATTCCATAAATGGGCGCTGAATGCGTCTCCATTTTTTTATCTAAATAATCCCTGCATTTCTGGATATTAATTTTTGCTTCATCCGATAACTCCAATGATTTATGGTGAGCGATAATTTCATGCAGAGCTTCTAAAGAAAGTACTTCTGTACTTATATAATGTGTATTGTCCATTTCACGTTGTGTTTAATTGTCCAAAATTCAATAAATCAATATTAAAAAGCAACATATTTTATTGATAATTTAAAATTCATGTTTTAAAAAGCCTAATACATAGATTTCATGCAAATAATCCTATCTTTACTATAATTGTTTAAATCTCTTTCTATTTGTTTTCAAATGATTACAATTCATATTTTAAAAAAATCAACCTAATTTATTGATTTAAAATCAAAGAAAATCATACAGAGTCCAGTACAAAAAGAGATAAAATTAGAATTTAAGTTTAAAAAAACACTTTAAATTACTCGTCAATAGCTTCAAATTTCAAAGAATTATAAGAATAGCTCCAATAAATAGCCAGTAAATTAAACAATACCTAATTTTCATCCGATTGCAATTGAATTTTTGAAATATTCGTAAAAAACATAATTTAGTGCTGCATTTTTTATAAAAAACTGTATTTTTGAAAAACATAATGACAGCTAATAGAACTAAATATCAATCTTCGATAACAACTCAAATTTGGGTTGCAATTTCTGTTACTTCTACATTTACAACTACAACGACTACTACCCCTTAGGGGTACACAATTCACATATAATCCTATTTTATATTTTTCTTTTTTTTAAAGGGGGAAAGATATTGGATGTATAAATAGTGTTTCCTTTTTTATAAAATAAAACAAACAAAATGAAAGTATTAAAATTTGGCGGAACTTCGGTAGCCAATGCACAAAATATAAAACTGGTCCTGGACATAGTCATCAATAAAGCACAAGAGGAAAAATTAATAGTAGTCGTTTCTGCTTTTAGCAAAGTCACTGATTTACTGCTACTCGCTTCGCAAAAAGCAGCTGCCGGGGATGAAATTTTCAAAGAAATTCTTGCCGAAATAGAGAAAAAGCATTTAGATGCTTTAAAAGAATTTATTCCCGTAAGCGAACAAAGCAGTTTGTTAAGCCATGTCAAAAGAATTGTAAATCATCTTGAAACTTTACTGGATGGCTGTTTTCTTTTGGGCGAATTATCGAACAGAACTTCGGACACTATTCTAAGTTTTGGTGAATTATTATCTTCGTACATAATTTCTGAAGCGTTAAAACAAAATCTAAAAAATAGCAGTTATAAAGACAGTCGCGAATTAATAAAAACCGACAATCATTTCGGGAAAGCTACCGTAAATTTTGAAGTTTCAAATCAATTAATTGCTGATTTTTTTGCTTCTAATGAGAATCAAGTGGTTGTAATGCCCGGATTTATTGCCGCTTCACTTGATGGCATAAATACTACTTTAGGTCGTGGTGGTTCTGATTACACAGCTGCAATTCTAGCAGGAGCCTTGAATGCATCCGAATTAGAAATTTGGACTGACGTAAACGGAATGTATACTGCCAATCCAAAAATTGTAAAACAAGCACAACCTATTGCTTTCATTTCGTATCAGGAAGCGATGGAGTTGTCGCATTTTGGTGCCAAAGTTTTATATCCGCCAACCATTCAACCCGTATTGAAAAAAAATATCCCAATTCTGATCAAAAACACTTTCGAACCAGAAGCAGAAGGAACCTATATTTCAAATCAGGAAATGGCTCACACAAATCCTGTGAAAGGAATTAGCCATATCGATAATATAACTTTAATTACTCTTGAAGGACCTGGAATGATTGGTGTTGCAGGTTCATCCAAAAGACTTTTTGAAGTATTATCACATCAAAATATCAATGTAATTTTTATTACTCAGGCTTCATCGGAACATTCTATTTGTATCGGAATTTTAAATTCGGATGCTGATGTGGCTGAAGAGGCAATCAACAAAGCTTTTGAAATTGAGATATTACAAAACAAAATTGATCCCTGTATCGTTGAAAAAAACCTTTGCATCATTGCTTTGGTTGGCGAAAACATGAAAAACCACCAAGGTTTAAGCGGAAGAATGTTCAGCACTTTAGGGAAAAATAATGTAAACATAAGAGCAATTGCCCAAGGCGCTTCTGAAAGAAATATTTCGGCGGTCATCAACGAAAGGGACGTTAAGAAAGCTTTGAATTCTTTACACGAAAACTTTTTTGAAGAAAACACGAAACAGTTAAACCTATTTGTAATGGGTGTTGGAAATGTGGGGGAGAAATTCATTGAACAAATTAACCAACAAAAGAAATTTCTTAAACACAATCTGAAAATAAACCTACGCGTTATTGCGTTGTCCAATTCCCGAAAAATGTATTTTGACGAGGATGGAATCGCTTTAAAAGAATGGCAGTTTTTACTAGAAACTGGGGAACCTGCTGACAAAGAAAAGTTCATTGCAAATGTAAAAGAACTCAATTTACGCAACAGTATTTTTGTTGATATTACTGCAAATGAAAGCGTATCCAAAACCTACGAACAGTATTTGAAACGCAATATTGCCGTAGTAACTTGTAACAAAATTGCTTGTGCATCGGAGTATGACAATTATAAAAAACTAAAAAAACTATCCAGACAATTCAACGCTCCGTTTCTGTTTGAAACCAATGTTGGAGCTGGATTGCCAATTATTGATACGGTCAAAAATCTGATTGCATCTGGTGATAAAGTGAATAAAATTCAAGCTGTTTTATCAGGAAGTTTGAACTTTATCTTTAATAATTTTGACGAAAAAAACACTTTTCATGATGTCGTAAAAGAAGCTGGCGTACAAGGATTTACAGAACCGGATCCTAAAATTGATTTGAGCGGAATTGACGTTGCCAGAAAGATATTAATCCTAATTCGAGAAAGTGGTTACAAAATGGAAATCGATGAGATTGTAAACGAATCTTTCATGCCTGCTGAATGTTTGGATACTACTTCGAATGAAGCTTTCTTTGAATCCTTAAAAACACATGCGGCTCATTTTGAAACTATTTATAAAGAAGCGTTGAGCAAAGATTCCCGCTTGAAATACGTGGCGCAATTCGAAAACGGAAAAGCAAATGTTGGATTGCGATTCATTCCTAAGGATCATCCTTTTTACAATCTGGAAGGAAAAGACAATATTGTTTTGTTCTTTACGGATCGTTATGTGGATCAACCTATATTGATAAAAGGTGCCGGTGCCGGAGCTGCAGTTACCGCTTCAGGAATATTTGCTGATGTAATCAGAATTGGAAATGTGTAAAGACGCGATTAATCGCGTCTCTACCAAATAATAAAAACTATGAATGAAATAAAAATATTTTGCCCTGCCACAATCGCCAATCTATCCTGTGGATTTGATGTCCTTGGACTTTGTCTAGAAACGGCAGGTGACGAAATGATTATTCGGAAATCAGACATAAAAGGGATTCGCATCACTAAAATTGTGGGTGCCGACTTGCCTTTAGAAACTGAAAAAAATGTTGCCGGAGTATCTGCTTTGGCTATGTTGGAAGCCATTGAAACCGAATTTGGATTCGAAATCGAAATCTACAAACACATCAAAGCGGGAAGCGGAATTGGAAGCAGTGCAGCCAGTTCAGCGGGAGCCGTTTTTGGAATCAACGAGTTATTGGGAAGACCATTTACCAGAAAAGAACTGATTTTATTTGCGATGCAAGGTGAAAAACTAGCCAGTGGAAACGCTCATGCTGATAACGTTGCTCCTGCCCTTTTGGGTGGCTTTACGTTGGTAAGAAGTTCAAATCCGTTGGACATTATCAAAATAGAAAGTCCATCCGAATTGTACGCAACCGTGGTTCATCCTCAAATTGAGTTGAAAACTTCGGATGCGCGTTCGGTATTAAAACAAACTGTTTCCCTGAAAAGTGCCATTATACAATGGGGAAATGTAGGCGGATTAATTGCCGGATTATACACCAAAGATTATGACTTAATCGGACGTTCGTTGCATGATGAAATCGTAGAACCGTTACGAAGTGTATTGATTCCAGGATTTGATTTAATAAAGCAAACTGCTTTAGAAAATGGAGCCTTAGGTTCCGGGATTTCGGGTTCCGGTCCTTCTATTTTTGCTTTAAGCAAAGGAAAGGAAACCGCTGATAAGATAGCCAAAGCCATGAGCGCGGTATATGACACCATGAATTTACCGTATGAAATTCACGTTTCTAAAGTGAATGATGAGGGAATGAAAATAATTAGTTAATACAATAATAAGGAGATTGCTTCGTGCCTCGCAATGACAAAAAAATGAAATATTACAGTTTAAACCATAACGCACCAAACGTTTCTTTTCAAGAAGCAGTAATACAAGGATTAGCAACTGATAAAGGATTGTATTTCCCGGAAACAATTACTCCGCTTCCAAAGTCTTTTTTTGATAAAATCGAAAATTTAAGCAACGAAGAAATCGCTTTTGAAGCGATCCAACAATTTGTGGGTGACGAAATCCCTGAAGCCACTTTAAAACAAATCATTGCCGAAACTTTATGTTTTGATTTCCCTGTGGTCGAAGTCGAAAAAAGCATTTATTCCCTTGAATTATTTCATGGTCCAACGATGGCTTTCAAGGATGTAGGCGCGCGATTTATGTCGCGTTGTTTGGGTTACTTCAACAAAGACAACAAAAACAGTAGAAACACCGTTCTTGTAGCGACTTCTGGAGATACTGGTGGTGCTGTGGCGAGCGGTTTTCTTGGTGTGAAAGGCGTTGAAGTCATTATCTTATATCCATCCGGAAAAGTGAGCGATATTCAGGAACGACAATTGACTACTTTAGGGCAGAATATTAAAGCGCTTGAAGTGGACGGCGTTTTTGATGATTGTCAGGATATGGTGAAGAAAGCATTTTTGGACGAAAGTTTAAAACATAAAAACCTGACTTCGGCGAATTCGATAAATATTGCACGCTGGTTGCCGCAAATGTTTTATTTTTTCTTCGCGTATAAAGCATTAAAGAAACAAAACAAACCCTTAGTTTTCTCTTGCCCAAGTGGGAATTTCGGAAACATTTGCGCCGGTATCATTGCCAAAAAAATGGGATTGCCTATCGAACATTTTGTTGCGGCTACGAATGTGAATGATACGGTTCCACGATTTTTAGAAAACGGAATTTACGATCCTAAACCTTCTATAGCAACGATTTCTAATGCGATGGATGTTGGAAATCCAAGTAATTTTATCCGAATTCAGGAAATGTATCAAAATGATTTGGAGCAGTTCAAAAAAGATTTTTCATCCTTTACGTTCTCAGATGCAGATACTTTACAAGCCATGAAAACAATTTACAACACTGACGGTTACATTGCAGAACCACACGGAGCAGTTGGGTATCTTGGATTGAATAAAGAATTACAAAACCACCCTAATGCAATTGGTATTTTCTTAGAAACCGCCCACCCGATAAAGTTTTTGGATACGGTTGAACCAACATTAAACGTAAAATTGCCGATTCCTAAACAAATTGAAAGTGTTTTAGGAAAGGAAAAAGTAAGCGTAAAAATTAAAACGTATGAGGAACTGAAATCTTTTTTGGCATAACATTTCAATATCCAGACCAAGATAAAAATACAAACCGACTGAGTAGTAATTTTCAGTCGGTTTTTTTTATTGAAACTAGTGAAATTTCATTTATTAACTAAATTAGCTTTCTGTCAGTAAAATCATTAAATTTGATTAAATTTTGCAATAATCTTGCACTATTGAAATGAATTAAAAACTAGCATAATTTAAAATTGAAGAATTCAATAACATAAAAATACCTATAATGACAGAGGGAATCAATTTAAATAAAAATTGGATTTATAAATATGGTCCGTTTAATCATGCAGGATTCAAGTTATAAATGCAACTTTTTGATTAAACATATAATTAGGTGTTTCAAAATTAAATCTTTTTCTTGGTCTATTGTTTAATTTCTCTTGTATTTCTATAATTTTCTC